>DEYX01000284.1:0-35313 GCA_002365025.1 Hungatella sp. UBA3147
GCTTACAAAATGGACGGATACGCAGATACAGGGAACCGTCACAGCTGATAAGGCCGGCCTGCTGTTTTTAAGCATTCCCTATGACAAGGGCTGGACGATCAGGGTTGACGGAAAAGTTGTTGAGCCTTATAAATTATTTGATACGTTTTTAAGCGTGCATATGACTGCCGGGACCCATGATATTTCACTGGAATATATGCCGGAGGGACTTAAAACAGGCGGTATCATAACGGCTGGAAGCGTGGTCTTTCTGCTGATACTTGCAGGTGTATCCTCAGGAATAGGGAAAAAGCGCAGACCCATGCGGGTTCATTCTACCAATTAAGCAGTCACAGCGATACAAAGGAAAGGAGAATTCTCAATTATGAAACTATGGGGCGGACGCTTCACAAAAGAAACCAATCAGCTGGTTCACAACTTTAATGCATCTATATCATTTGATCAAAAATTCTATCATCAGGATATTGAGGGCAGCATTGCCCATGTGAAGATGCTGGCAAAACAAGGACTTCTTACGGAGGTAGATAAAGATAAAATCGTAAAAGGCCTTATGGAGATCCGGGAGGATTTAGAAAGCGGAGCCCTGGTAATAACAGGGGAACATGAAGACATTCATTCTTTCGTGGAAGCAGTATTAACGGAACGGATCGGGGCGGCTGGAAAGCGCCTTCATACCGGACGGAGCCGCAATGATCAGGTGGCTCTTGACATGAAGCTGTATACCAGAGATGAGATCGATGAGCTTACCCTTTTGGTGGAAGGACTTCTCTCAGAGCTTTTAAAGCTTATGGAAGAAAATCTTGACACTTACATGCCTGGATTTACCCATCTGCAAAAAGCGCAGCCAATTACCCTGGCTCACCACCTGGGGGCTTACTTTGAAATGTTTGACAGGGATCATTCCCGCCTTCATGACATTAAAAAAAGGATGAACTATTGTCCCCTTGGCTCTGGCGCTTTGGCTGGAACCACTTATCCTCTGGACCGGGAATATACGGCAGAGCTTCTGGGATTTACAGGGCCGACTCTTAACAGTATGGATTCTGTGGCCGACCGGGATTACTTAATTGAGCTTTTAAGTGCGTTATCCACCATTTCCATGCATTTAAGCAGATTCTGTGAAGAGATCATTATCTGGAATACCAATGAATACAGGTTTGTGGAAATTGATGATTCCTACAGTACCGGAAGCAGCATCATGCCTCAGAAAAAGAATCCGGACATCGCGGAACTGATCAGGGGAAAGACCGGCAGGGTTTACGGCGCCCTGGTGTCTCTGTTAACCACCATGAAGGGAATTCCTCTTGCCTACAACAAGGACATGCAGGAGGATAAGGAGCTTGCCTTTGATGCCATTGACACGGTAAAAGGCTGCCTTGCCCTGTTTACAGGAATGATTTCCACCATGACCTTCCGAAAGGATGTGATGGAAGCCAGCGCCAAAAACGGTTTTACCAATGCAACCGATGCGGCCGATTATCTGGTAAATCATGGAGTGGCCTTCCGGGATGCCCATGGAATCGTTGGACAGCTTGTACTTTTCTGCATAGAAAAGGGCATTGCCCTGGATGATATGAGCCTGGAAGAATATAAGGCCATCAGCCCGGTGTTCGAGGAAGATATTTATGATGCCATCAGTTTAAAAACCTGTGTGGAAAAAAGAATGATCATTGGTGCTCCTGGCCAGGAGGCAATGAAAAGAGTCATTGAAATTTATAAGAAGAAGCTAGAAAAATAGAATTATAAAAAAACCGGAAAACAGCGGAAGAGTCGACCGCTGTTTTCCGGTTTTTTATGGTATTCATTGCTTATCCGAAGATCTGCTTACGTAAGCGGCAGCCGGTAGGAGTTGCGGCCAGGCCGCCCTCGGAAGTTTCCTTTAAGGAGGTAGACATGAGGTTGCCCACCTGCTTCATGGCAAAAATAACCTCATCTGCGGGAATAGCACTTGTGATTCCGGCACAGGCAAGCTCCGAAGCAGTAAATGCATTGGCTACTCCCATGGCATTGCGCTTGATACAGGGAACCTCTACAAGACCTGCCACCGGGTCACATACCAGGCCCATGGTATTTTTCAGGGCGATGGCGCAGCTGTCGGAAACCATCTGGGGCGTTCCGCCAAAGATTTCCGTAAGAGCTGCAGCAGCCATGGCGGACGCAGATCCCACCTCGGCCTGGCACCCGCCTTCCGCTCCGGCGATGCTGGCGCATTTGGCGATGACCATGCCAATGGCCGATGCAGTGAACAGGGACATGATGATATCATGCTTTGGCAAATCAAATTCATCCATAACGGAAATGAGAGCTGCCGGAATGACACCGCAGGAGCCGGCTGTAGGAGCCGCCACGATCTGCCCCATGCAGGAATTGTATTCCGTCACGGCAAGAGCCATGCTAATGGCATTGCCAAGGAGATGGCCGTAATGGTTTTTTCCTTCCTCTACCGCCTTTTTTAATTTGGCGGCAGCGCCCCCGGAAAGTCCGCTGGAAGAACGGAGGGATTCATCCATGCCGTTTAACACAGACTGCCTCATAACCTCAAAACTGCTTTCCATGGTGGAGTAGACATCTTCCGGACTGGTCTCCATATCCTCGGCCTGCTGCTCTAGCACAATTTCCGATATTTTTTTATTGGAAGATGAAGCGGCGGCTACAAGCTCTTCCACGGAATTATATTTTAATTGCATAGGTTCCTCCTGGTCAGTTTAATTTTAACAAAATCGTGTTGTATACATAAGGGATGGTTTGGATCTGGGAGACCAGGGACTGGTCAAAGTCAGAATCCATTTCAATGGTCATGATGGCAAGTCCGCGTTTTTCCTGCCTGTTTAAGCGGAAATTGCAGATGTTGGCATTGCCTACGGCCACCAGGTTCGTTACATGAGCAATGATTCCGGGAACATCCTGATGCATGACGATCAGGGAGGTATTCTGCCCGGTAAAATAAACCTCCATGTCATTTACCTTGTTTATGACGATGTTGCCGCCTCCCACTGACGCTCCCTGGACGGAGATGGTACTGCCCTGATCTGAGGTAAGGGTGACTAACGCCGTGTTTGGATGGGCATTCTCAATGGTTCCGGTGTGGATCGTGATGGATATCCCTTGTTTCTTGGCCGTTTCAAGGCTTGTTCGGATTCCCGGGTCCCATGGGTCCAGTTTTAAAATTCCGCCTACAATGGCTTTGTCAGTACCGTGCCCTTTATAGGTTTTTGCAAAGGAGCCGTGAAACAGGATATCTGCTTTTGCAACAGGAGCGCCTAAAAGCAGGGCAGCAGTTTTACCGATGCGGGCAGCGCCGGCCGTATGGGAGCTGGAAGGCCCGATCATAACAGGCCCGATAATATCAAATACATTCATGGCAATTCTCCAATTCCAAGTATAGTTTCTCTCATTTGTTTACAGGGGTTTGAATTCCGGTTTTCGTCCGCGGAACTCCGTATAATAGGAAAATCCGCATTGCTTAAGAAGTTCACCCGCTGTCTGAAAGTCTGCTCCTAAATCTTCCGGTATATGGGCGTCGGAACCGATGGTTATGATCTCCCCGCCTAATTCCTTATAGCGCTTTAAAATACCGGCACATGGGTTTGGCTGTCCGATTCCTTTCCGGAAACCGGCTGTATTACATTCAATTCCTTTGCCCCGCTCGATAATCGCTCTTAAAATGTCATCTAAAATATCCTTGTATACTTCGTAGCTGTAGTAACGAGCTTTATTCGGGCCATAACGGACGATGTAGTCGATATGGCCTGCTACGTCATAGTTGTCAATATTTTTCACATTATCCAGTGTGGCCTGGAAATACTGAAGATATGCTTTCTGCTCCTTTCTTCCTTTGAAAAACTCCGGATAAGCAGGATCTTTTCTGTTAATAAAGTGGGTGGAGCCGATGACAAAATCAAAGGGATAGCTTGATAACAATTCCCTGTAGTATTCTATTAAATGGGTCTGAAGTCCCAGTTCGATCCCTATGCGAAGGTCGATGCGGTCTTTGTATTCTTCCCTTAGGGCAGACATTGCTTCAAAATACTGGTCCGCCTGAAGGGTAAAATCGATGACAGAGTCCACGTCATAATCGTGGTGGTCCGTAACACAAAGGGAAGTCATTCCAAGGCTTATGGCCCGTTCCAATTGGATCCGCATTGGGGTTTTGGAGTCTCCTGAAAAATTTGTATGAAAATGATAATCTGGCAGCATGGGGTTCTCCTTTCACAAATTAAATTTATTATAATCAATCTAAGGGAGAAAAGCAACGCAGGGAAACGGAGTTTTTATGGAAAGGAATCTGACAAAGTAAAAAAAATCACCTTTTCAGCAAAATAATTAAATTTAGTATTTCATTTACCTGGGATATACTTTAAGGAAACTGCCGGTATGATTTCTTTTGACAACCCCTGCCAAACTCGCTAGAATAAGGGTGAAAATAATATAAATGGGGAGGCTGCTATGGCTGGTCTGATGGATGCATGGAAGAATATGAGGATTAAGACAAAGATCCTGATTATGTATTTAACGGTCGTATTATTATCCTTTGTAATCACCTTTTCGGTCATATCTGTCATTAACAGCTCCTACACGAAACGAGAAATTCTGGGAGCAGGCACTCAGACGGTCAGCGCCCTTAAGGGGAATTTGTCCCTGATCTTCGATAATGTGACCCAGTTCTCAAACCTGATCTATTTTGATAGAAATGTTCAGGAAGCTTTAAGAAATGTAGATAACAGAGCCATTGATCCGTCGATCCAGAAAACCATTAAGCAGAGTCTGGTGAATATGATCCTTTCAGGAGAGTATATTTCCAGCGTTCTGATTATGGATTCCTATCATAATGTGTACAGCTCCTATAAAAAGACACCCAAGGGGATTTACGGAGAAAAGATTCTGGAGTCTGAGTGGTACCGGAACTTAAGTGAGCACAGGGGAAACGGTTTTTTTATGAAAGGCAGCGAGGGGGTCATTGAATTCTATGGAGACACCCCTTATATTACCTATATCCGGGAAATCCGGGATGAAAATACATATAAGCCTTTGGCAATCCTGCTGGTTACGGTCAATGAGGAAACAATACGCAATTACCTTAATGGGGTCAGCAATTCCAGTGACAGTGATTTTTATATCCTGGGCGATGAGAATGAATACGTTGTGGCCCCTGGGAATCCCGGACAGCGGAACGGTGAAAACCGGCTGGTGATCACCCAGGACATCGGCATAGAAAACTGGAAGCTGGCCGGATCCTTTCAACTGGATAATATGACAGCCATGGCGCCCTACTATTCCACCGTTATCCTGCTGATCATGTGTATGAACGTTGCTTTTGTCTTTATATGCTCGGTCATGCTCACCCGTTTTATCTTCCATCCCCTGTTAAAGGTGGAAAAGCATATGATGCTTGTGGAAAAAGGCCAGTTTGATGAAATGGAGGTGGACCGGCAGAAAGATGAGATCAATAATCTGAAGCGGGTATTTAATCATATGGCAAGATCCATAAAAAACCTGATCCAAAAGGTGAAGGAAGAAGAGCAGATCATTGCAAAGGTAGAACTGGATCTGCTTCAGGCCCAGATTAACCCTCATTTCTTGTACAATACCCTTGATGCGGTATCCGCTCTTGCTCTCATGCGGGATTATGATAATTGCTTTAAAATGACTCAGGCACTGGGAAGCTTTTACAGGAACAGCTTAAACAGCGGATTGGATTTTATTACGGTAAAGGATGAAATAAGCTGCATACAAAGCTACTTAACCATCTTAAATATCCGCTATGACAATGAAATAAAGGTAGAGGTGGATGTAGAAGAAGAGGTGAAGGACTGCAGGATATTAAAGCTGCTTTTACAGCCTTTGGTGGAAAACGCCGTCCATCATGGAATCAAGCCAAGGGAAGGAAAAGGAACCGTTTCCATCAAGGCCTTTTCCGATGAGGATGAAATTATTTTTCTGGTGTCTGATGACGGAGTCGGCATGAGCGAGGAAAAGATAGAAGAAATTATGGAAGGCAGGACAGTGACCGGTAAGTCAGGATTCGGCCTTTATAACCTGATGCAGCGGATCACCCTCTACCATGGGATCAGGCAGCCGGTTCTTATCCATAGTGAAATCGGAAATGGAACGGAAATAGCAGTAAGAGTAAAGCGAATGGATGCTAAGGGGGTGGAACATGGAGATCAAGGTACTGATTGTGGATGATGAAAAACTGGAACGTGTACTGATCAAACGTGGGTTTCCCTGGAAAGATCATGGTTTTTCAGTCATTGGAGAGGCTTCCTCCGGTACGGAAGCATTGGAATTTATAAAATACAGAAAGCCGGAGTTGATTTTAACGGATATCAATATGCCCCATATGGATGGTCTGGAGCTGGCAGAACATATTCAAGCATTGGATGAAAACATTCATGTAATCATGATCACAGGATACCGGGAATTTGAATACGCAAGGCGGGCGGTAAAGCTGGGGGTAGAGGATTTTCTGTTAAAGCCCATTGATATGAATGAACTGAAGGAAATTGCTCTTAAGATCAGGGGGAAAATCATAAAGGAAAAGGACCTCCGCAAGGAGGTGGAGATGTTAAAGCAGAGTGTGTCCGCCGACCAGGACATTTTAATAGAAAGCTTCTTTCAGCGGCTGGTGGAAAAACGGACCAGTGAGGAGGAAGCAGAAAAAAAGCTTCCTGCCTATGGCTGTGAAGCGCTGTTAGAAGGGTGCTGCTGCCTAAACCTCCACTTAAAAGAGGACCGGTCAGGGGAAGCAGACGGGAGCCTCCATAAAAGGACCATGGAACTCCTTGGCAGGGATCCCATAGACGGGACCATATCTTTTCTTCACTATATGAAAAATATCATCTTGTTTTGTACGGTCAGGCGAGTAAAGGACAGCGGGGAAATCGCACGGCAAATCCATCAAAGGCTGAGGGAAAACAACATTGATTCCACCATTGGCATCAGCCGCAGCCATGAGGGCTATGAGGGAATTGCAGAAGCATTTGCCGAATCGGAACATGCCCTCAGCGCATCGGTGCTTTTAGGGAATAACCGGATTATCACATACGAAGAATATATGCATATTATGGAAAAAAATCCGGATAAGCTGTCCTTTGACTGGGAGGACTTCCTATTTTCCCTGACCAATGGAATTTCCGACAGGATATCTGCTGCAATCGAGGATTATGTGGAAGGAGTCAGGAATTCAAGGGTAACGGAAGTGGAATATTTAAGGCTTACGGTTATGGATTTAATGTCCAAGGCCGGAAGCACCCTTAATAAGTATGGGGTCAGTTTGGAACAGCTCATAGGAGAAGACCGTCTGTATGAATCCATACAATCCATACAGACGGTGGAAGAGTGCCGGCCGTTTCTGGATGAATCCATCCATATGATTTTGAATTATCATAACAGCAGGAAATCAAAGCAGGGAAATAAGGTGGTAAATGAGGCCCTGGAATATATCGATAAAAACTTTTGCGATCCTGCTCTTACTCTTAAATCCGTAGCGTCGGCTGTTTTTTCCAATGAAAGCTATTTAAGCAGGGTATTTAAAAAAGAGGCAGGACAGAGCCTGATTGAATATGTTCTGAAAAAAAGAATTGAAGAGAGCATCCGCCTTCTTAATACAACGGATTATAAAGTATACGAAATAGCAGAAAAGGTGGGATTCCGGGATTCCCATTACTTTGGCATCTGCTTTAAAAAGCATGTGGGAGTAACCGTTAAGGAGTATAAGCAAAGGTAGTAAAATTTCTAACCTTTTGGGTCAAAATATTTAATTGAGTAAAAAAAAGAGTTTCGCTATACTGATATCAGAAGGAAACAAAGAAACCCAGGAGGAGATTGAGATGAAAAAAAGTTTATTAAAAAGAGTTTTGGCCGTGGCACTTACGGTAGCTCTGGCAGCAGGTATGACAGGCTGTGGAAGCAAAGGAAGTGCGGCTCCGGCAAACGCCGGCAGTTCAGGGGAGGGAAAGACGGAAAAGACTGTTTTAAATGTCTGGCACCAGTGGTCCAATGATACCAATGAACTAAAGAAAAAATATGACGAGGCGGTTGCCGCTTACTTGGCGGAAAACCCCAATGTGGAAATCAACACCCAGACCCTGGATACGGAGGCTTATAAGACAAAGATATCCGCAGAGTTTGCAGGAGATGCAAAAGGAATTGATGTGTTCTATTACTGGGGGGCAGGAACCGCAAGAAAGATGATCAATGCGGATAAGCTCCTTCCTCTGGATTCTTATATCACAGATGATATTAAGGGAAAACTTCTGGAGGGCTCTACAGCAGCATTTGAATACAATGGAAAAACCTATTCTCTTCCTTCCTTTTCCTGGTACATGACCTTATACTGCAATAAGGCCTTATTTGATCAGGCAGGAGCAGAGCTTCCGGATACATACGACAAACTGGTATCCGCAGTTGAAAAGCTGAAGGCTCTTGATGGGGTGACCCCTCTGGCTTCCGGCGCAAAGGATGGCTGGAATGCGGCATTCATCTATCAGGCACTGGCACTGCGGACCGTAGGGGCAGAGGGAATCAACAAGATGCTCTCCGGCCAGGCTCCCTTTGAAGGAGAGGGCTATGCAGAAGCGGCTGATATGGTACAGGAATTATACAGGAAGGGGGCATTTGGGGCCAATCCTCTGGAGCAGGGCAATGATGATGCCAATGCAGCTTTTGGAACTGGAAGGGCAGCCATGAGGCTTATGGGAAGCTGGTTTGCAAATGGCATTTATACAGATAAGGCCGTCACCATCAATCCGGAGGATGTGGTGGCAATGAAAATCCCCATGATTACCGGTAAAGGAAATGAAACCGATTATTGCGGCGGATTCGTAGAATCCTTCTGGGTAAATAAGAGCACGAAGAGTCCGGATGAGGCTGCTAAATTCGCTATCTACATAAACGAAAAGATGGGTGAAGCTGCTTATGAGTCAGGCTCAGGGTTCAGCGGTTGGAAAACAGAGGTGGATGAAAAAGGCTTAAATCCTCTTTTTGTACAGATCAAGGATCTCCTTTCCCAAGGAAAGACCTCAGTCCTTGCATGGGATACCTCTCTTGATGCGGAACCTGCCACCATTCATAATGAACAAGTGCAGACCCTGTTCGCTCCAGGTGCCGATACAGGTGAGTTTATAAAGGAACATGAAGCAGCTATTAATAAGTAAGTAAGAGCAAAGGGGGTATCGCTTACAGAAACAGGCGATACCCATTTTTTATCCAAAGGAGACTGACCATGAATAACATGTTGGGAAAAAAGAGCTTTGTAGCCTGCTTTGTGCTGCCTGCGCTCATCCTGTTTATCAGCTTTAGCATGATCCCCCTTTTTATTTCCGGAGCCTACAGTCTGTTCCAGTACGATGGCATGGGGAAAATGAAGTTTATCGGACTTGGGAATTACATAAGGCTGTTTGCAGAGGACCGCCACTTTGTGAAGGCCATTATAAATTCCTTTCTTTTAGTGGGCGCATCCTTACTAATTCAGCTGCCCATCTCCCTTTTTCTGGCTATGGTTCTGGCAAGGGGAGTAAAAGGAGAAAAATTCTTTCGTACCGTTTACTTTTTGCCGGTGGTCATTTCCAGTATGGTGATCGGTCAGCTTTGGATGAAGATGTTCAACAGCGAATATGGACTTTTAAACCATTTAATCCGTGCTCTGGGTGCCTCTGATTTCAGCTATTCCTGGCTCTCTAATCCCAAAACTGCATTTCTTTCCACTTTGATTCCTGCGGTGTGGCAGTATATTGGCTACCACATGCTGATTTTTTATGCAGGGATCAAATCCATTTCCCAGGATTATTATGAGGCGGCTCAAATCGACGGTGCCAGTAAGTGGCAGGTGAATACAAAGATTACCCTGCCTCTCTTAGCGCCGGTGATTAAGACCTGCGTCATATTCTCCATTACCGGTTCCCTAAGGGCCTTTGACTTAATCTATGTCATGACCGGAGGCGGCCCAAACCATGCCAGTGAAGTGCCTGCAACCCTGATGTACAACAATTTATTCCGCAGAAGCCTTTATGGGTATGGAAGTGCACAGGCATTTTTCATTGTAGTGGAATGCCTGCTGTTTACCCTTATTGTAAGCAGACTGTTTAAAAAAGCGGAAGAAAATGCATCAGCTATATAAATGAGGAGGCGGTCCTATGAAGATGAAAAATAAGATAAAGTTTTTGCTGCTGTGCCTCATTGCACTGACTCAGCTTTTTCCCTTATATTGGCTTTTTACCTTTTCCTTAAAAAGCAATGGAGAGATATTTGGAGAAAACCCCATCGGGCTTCCCCAGATCTGGAGATGGGAAAATTACGGAAATGCATTTACCCAGACTAACCTAATCCGGTACTTTTTAAACTCCGTATTCTATTCCATGGCAACCGTGGCCGTTGCTGGAATTTTATCTGCCATGGCTGCTTACGCCATAGCCAGAATGAAATGGAAGCTTAAATTCCTGGTATTTGGAATTTTCGCGTTGGGAATTATGATTCCGGCCCAGGCCGCCCTGCTGCCCCTGTTTCAAGTACTTGATAAGACTGGTTTAAAGGGCGGATACTTAGGACTTTTGATTCCTTATATTGCGGGAGCTCTTCCCATGAGCATCATGATCTTAATCGGATTTTACAAAAGCATCCCCATAGAAATAGAAGAGGCAGCCTGTATTGATGGCTGCGGGATTTTCCGTTGCTTTGCAACCATTATACTTCCCATTGTCAAGCCGGCGATTGCCACAGCCTCTATTTTTACATTTTTAGGGACCTGGAATGAGTTGATGTTAGCCAATACCTTTGTGGACAGTGACCGTTACCGGACCTTGCCCGTGGGAATCATGTCCTTCGCAGGTCAATATTCCACTGATTGGGGGTTAATCGGAGCGGGCATGGTCATTGCCACTCTGCCCACCATTGTTATTTATTTTATACTGAGCAATCAGATTCAGGATAGCCTGGTTGCAGGTGCGGTGAAAGGATGATAAAATTATGCTTGATAAAAGAGGCAGAGGATTCTTGGCGCTGACGCTATGAAGCTATGAATAAAGATTAGCTCCTGCATTTCTGCCAGTTGTAATATTCTGAAAGGTGAAAGGTACGTATGAACATTATTATTGAGAAGGGAACAAAATACGACATTGATCAGATTGAGCAGCTCTATGACGATCTGAATGACTTTCTGGAGACCGGCATTAACTATCCCGGTTGGAGGAAAGGCATATATCCGGCCCGAGAAGATGCAGTTAACGGTGTTGCAAATGACAATCTTTATGTTGCAAAGGCTGCAGGAAAGATCGTAGGTTCATTGATATTAAGTCATGAGCCGGAGTCTGCATATCATAAGGTTCAATGGGGGATAAATGCTGACTATTCCAATATATTTGTGATTTATACGTTTGCTGTTCATCCTGAGTACCTTAAAAATGGAGTTGGCATGGTGCTGATGGATTTTGCAGTTCAACAGGGGCTGAAAGAACACGCAAAAGCGATCCGCCTTGATGTTTATGAAACGAACTTACCTGCTGTTAAGCTGTATGAAAAATGTGGATTTACGTATGTGGACACCGTGGATCTGGGACTTGGAAGCTATGGATTGCATTGGTTTAAGTTATATGAAAAAATATTGTAAATTTCTCTATGGCAAGAGCCGCCCGCTGGTTTTCGATCAGCAGGGCGGTTTTTTTGTATGAACGGATATTGCTTTTACCTGAATTTCACCAAAATTTTACATAATTTTTAAAAAACATTGAAAAAGCAATTCCGCCTATGTTATATTTTAAACTGTGCGTCTTCCGGAGAGAGGGAGGCGCGCTGGAATAAAAACATAATCAGTGTTTATAAGGAGGTACTACATGTCTGTAAATGACATATCGAGTCTGTTTGGTTTTATGGGGGGACTGGGAATGTTCCTGTATGGCATGAATACCATGGCAGACGGCATGCAAAAGAGCGCAGGAAGCAGGATGAGCCGCTTTTTGGGAATGCTTACAAACAACCGTTTCCTGGCGGTGCTTCTGGGCGCACTTATCACAGCAATAATCCAAAGCAGCGGAGCGACCACGGTCATGGTAGTCGGCTTTGTAAGTGCCGGGGTGCTTAATTTGACCCAGGCAGTCGGTGTTATCATGGGTGCTAACATTGGTACCACCATTACAGCCTGGATCGTATCCATGAATCAGCTGGGAGATGCGTTTTCCATATTACAGCCCTCCTTTTGGGCCCCTCTTTTTATTGGAATCGGAGCGGTTCTTCTGCTGTTTGGCAATAAACAGAGGATGAAAACCATAGGAGAGATCCTGGTGGGCCTTGGCATGCTGTTTGTTGGCCTGGATTTTATGTCAGGAGCAATCTCTCCCTATACCGATGCCCCTATTTTTTCAGAGGCATTCCGGCTTTTAGGAAGAAATCCTTTGCTGGGCATGCTGATCGGCGCCTTGGTGACGGCTCTCCTTCAAAGCTCTTCCGCATCGGTAGGAATCCTTCAGACCCTTGCCATGAACGGTGTAGTTACTACCAATGCAGCTATATTCATCACTCTCGGCCAGAACATCGGTTCCTGCGTGACCGCCCTCATTTCCAGTATTGGCGGATCCAGGACTGCAAAGCGGGCAGCAGTGATCCATTTGTCCTTTAATGTGCTGGGAGCTCTTATTTTTGGCATTGGTTCTTTTGTCCTTTTTATGGTCACCCCGGCTTTGGCGGCCCATAACATCACTGCAGTACAGATTTCCATATTCCATACGTTCTTTAACCTGACCAATACACTTATCCTGTTCCCGTTTGCGAAACAGCTGGTGGACTTATCCGGATTTGTTGTTCCGGAGAGAGGAACCGATGATGGAGAGACGGCAGGGGAAGAAGCTGTAACTATGAAGCACCTGGATGAAAGAATCTTTGAGTCTCCCGCATTTGCGGTAGAAACAGCCTCCATGGAGGTGGTACATATGGGACAGATCACTTTGGAAAATGTAAAGCTTGCCATGGAAGCAGTCCTCACTAAAAATGCGGATAAAGTAAAAGAAGTGTATAAAACAGAAAAGACGATCAATAATATGGAAAAGATGTTGATGGAATATCTGGTCAAAATCGACAATCTATCCCTGACAGAGGAGCAAAAATTGGTAGTCAACAACTTGTTTTACAGTATTAATGATATAGAACGAGTAGGTGACCACGCAGAAAACCTGGCGGAGCAGGCGGAATATATGGTTCAGCATGAAATCAGTTTCTCCGGTACCGGTGCCTCTGATCTGGAGGTCATCTGTCAGGCAGCTTATAACTCCTTTTTTCATTCCATCGAAGCCAGAAGAAAAGGTGACATGGAAGATATCCGTAAGGTGAGCAAGTGGGAGGATGAAGTAGATCTCCTTGAGGAGGAGCTTAGGGAAAAGCATATTGAACGTCTTTCCTCAGGCGGATGCAATCCCTCGGCAGGTGTTGTGTTCCTGGAGCTTATCAGCAATCTGGAACGTATTTCCGACCATTCCTATAATCTGGCCAGCTATGTAAAGAGTGAGGTTTAAGGAGAGCAAAACCGAAATTAAAAAAAGGACTTGCTATTTAGTGGAATATTAGGTAAAATAAAGGGTAGTTGATTAATATTTAACAATCAAATTTAATTTTATTCTTAGGAGGAATTGAATTATGGCAGTAAAAGTGGCGATTAATGGTTTCGGCCGTATTGGCCGTCTTGCATTCAGACAGATGTTTGGCGCAGAGGGCTATGAAGTAGTAGCTATTAACGATTTAACAGATCCAAAGATGTTAGCACATTTATTAAAATATGACACTGCTCAGGGCGGATACGCTGGATACTATGGTGAGGGTATTCACACGGTAGAAGCTTCCGAGGACTCCATTACTGTAGATGGTAAGACTATTAAAATTTATGCTCAGGCAAAAGCTGCTGAACTTCCATGGGGAGAGATCGGCGTTGATGTAGTTCTTGAGTGTACAGGATTCTACTGCTCTAAGGACAAAGCTCAGGCTCACATTGATGCAGGTGCTAAGAAGGTTGTTATCTCCGCTCCGGCAGGAAACGATCTTCCAACCGTTGTTTACAGCGTAAATGAGAATGTATTAACAGCAGATGACAAGATCATCTCCGCTGCTTCCTGTACAACAAACTGCCTGGCTCCTATGGCTAAGACTCTTAACGATTTAGCACCGATCCAGTCCGGTATCATGAGCACAATTCATGCTTACACAGGCGATCAGATGATCCTTGACGGACCTCACAGAAAAGGTGATTTAAGAAGAGCAAGAGCAGGCGCTGCCAACATCGTTCCAAACTCCACCGGTGCTGCAAAGGCAATCGGTCTGGTTATTCCGGAATTAAACGGCAAGTTAATCGGTTCCGCACAGCGTGTTCCGGTTCCAACAGGCTCCACTACCATCTTAACAGCAGTTGTTAAGGGCGCAGACGTAACCAAGGAAAGCATTAACGCAGCTATGAAGGCAGCAGCAAGCGATTCCTTCGGATATAATACAGATGAAATCGTTTCCTCTGATGTTGTTGGTATGAGATTTGGTTCTTTATTCGATTCTACTCAGACCATGGTTTCCAAGATTGGCGATGATTTATATCAGGTTCAGGTTGTTTCATGGTATGACAACGAGAACTCCTATACAAGCCAGATGGTTCGTACAATTAAGTACTTTGCTGAATTAGGCTAATGATCCACAAAGGGTCCGGTCGTTATGGACCGGGCCTTTTATTTTTATAAATCTTGAAGAATAAAGGAAACACCTTACAGGTATCCCTTTATGCCCAAAAAGAACGGGCAATAAATAGGAAAGGAGCATTGAAATATGCTTAATAAGAAAACAGTTGATGATTTAACCGGATTACAGGGAAAGAAAGTTTTAGTGAGATGTGATTTTAACGTGCCGTTAAAGGATGGAGTGATTCAGAACTTCAACCGTATTGACGGAGCCGTTCCTACGATTAAGAAATTATTGGACCAGGGCGCAAAAGTAATTCTTTGTTCCCATTTAGGTAAGCCGAAGGGCGAGCCTGTACCTGAGATGTCTCTGGAACCGGTTGCTCCTGCTTTAAGTGAAAGACTTGGGGTAGAGGTTGAATTTGTAAACGATCCAAAGGTAACAGGTCCTGAAACCAGAAAGATCGCTGAAGAATTAAAGGATGGAGAAGTTCTGCTGCTTCAGAACACCCGTTACAGAGTGGAAGAGACGAAGTACGGCAAGGATGAGAGTGCAGATGAGTATGCAAAAGAGCTGGCTTCCCTTTGCGACGGCATTTTCGTAAACGACGCATTCGGTACCGCTCACAGGGCTCACTGCTCCAATGTAGGCGTTACCAAATATACAACCACCAATGTGGTTGGTTATCTGATGGAAAAGGAAATCAAATTCCTGGGCCAGGCAGTTGAGAATCCAGTACGTCCTTTCGTGGCAATCCTGGGCGGAGCAAAGGTTTCCGATAAGATCAACGTGATCAATAACCTTCTTGATAAGGTTGATACACTGATCATCGGCGGCGGCATGGCTTATACCTTTGCTAAGGCTCAAGGCAAGGAGATCGGAAATTCCTTATGTGAAGAAGATAAGCTTGACTATGCTTTAGAGATGATTAAAAAGGCAGAGGTTAAGGGAGTTAAACTGCTTCTTCCTGTAGATAACTTAGAAGGCAAGGAGTTTTCTAATGATACAGAAAGAAAGGTAGTAACCGAGATTGATCCAGGCTGGTCAGGATTTGATATCGGACCAAAATCCATTGAACTTTTCAAGGAGGCTTTAAAGGGCGCCAAGACTGTTGTTTGGAACGGACCGATGGGCGTATTTGAATTCTCTAATTTTGCAGAGGGTACTTTAGAGGTATGCCGTGCAGTTGCAGAGCTTTCCGATGCAACTACAGTTATCGGAGGCGGTGACTCCGTAAATGCGGTTAAGAGACTTGGTTTTGCTGACAAGATGACCCATATCTCTACAGGCGGTGGTGCTTCTCTGGAATTCTTAGAAGGCAAGGAACTGCCAGGCGTTGCTGCAGCAGATAACAAATAAGAAATTCGACTTACGATACCGGCCCGGACAAAGAATGACTGTCCGGGCCTTGCAAACAGGAGATCCCGGTCTTCTGAATGACAAACATAAAGGAAGGTTGATACTATGTCCAGAAAGAAAATTATTGCAGGTAACTGGAAGATGAATATGACTCCAACCGAAGCGGTTGAACTGGTGAATACATTAAAGCCTCTGGTAGCAAACGATGAGGTAGACGTTATTTTCTGCGTTCCGGCTATTGACATTATACCGGCAATTGAAGCTGCAAAGGGAACAAATATCCACATCGGTGCTGAAAATATGTACTATGAGGATAAAGGAGCCTACACCGGAGAGATTTCTCCTGCCATGTTAAAAGATGCAGGCGTGAAATACGTGGTAATCGGCCATTCCGAAAGAAGAGAATACTTTGCGGAATCAGATGAAACCGTAAACAAAAAGGTTTTAAAAGCCTTTGAATACGGCATTACTCCCATTGTTTGCTGTGGAGAAACACTGACACAGAGAGAACAGGGAATCACTCTTGACTGGATCCGCCAGCAGATTAAGATCGCTTTCTTAAATGTACCGGCAGAGAATGCAGCCAATGCGGTAATCGCTTATGAGCCGATCTGGGCCATCGGTACCGGAAAAGTTGCTACAACCGAGCAGGCGCAGGAGGTTTGCGGCGCGATCCGTGAATGCATCGCTGAAATCTATGACGAAGCTACAGCAGAAGCGATCCGCATCCAGTATGGCGGTTCCGTATCTGCAGCAAGTGCACCGGAATTATTTGCACAGCCTGATATTGACGGCGGCCTGGTTGGCGGTGCTTCCTTAAAACCAGAGTTTGGAAAGATCGTAAATTACAATAAATAAGTGGGTAAAAGCTGCTGCCCCTTCCTTAAATGGTGGGGAAGGCAGCTTTTTCCTCATAGTAAAGGCAGGTACCGGAGCCTGGTTATTATTTCATCATTCACCGGTTGCAAGAAATGGGCAAATCATGTAAAATATATACTGTGAGACAATGATTTCTTTAAGATTTCCCACGCTTATGAGGCATAACGATATAGATGTAAGATGCTTCTATTACAATAGAACAAAGAAGAGAAAAAGGAGAACTAGTTATGAGCAGAAAACCGATTGTATTAATGATACTTGATGGTTATGGATTAAATGATAACTGCGACCATAACGCTGTTTGTGAAGGCAAGACCCCGATCATGGATCAGCTTATGAGCCAGTACCCGTTTGTGAAAGGTAATGCCAGCGGACTGGCAGTAGGCCTTCCTGACGGACAGATGGGAAACTCAGAAGTAGGGCATTTAAATATGGGCGCAGGCCGTATAGTATATCAGGAGCTTACCAGGATTACAAAGTCTATAGAAGACGGCGACTTTTTTGAGGTGGCAGAATTTTTACAGGCAGTGGAAAACTGTAAGAAATCCGGATCAGCCCTTCATATGTGGGGTTTGGTATCCGACGGCGGAGTTCACAGCCACAACACCCATATTTACGGCCTATTAGAACTGGCAAAGAGAAACGGTCTTGATAAGGTCTATGTTCATTGCTTCTTAGATGGACGTGACACGCCTCCGGCTTCCGGAAAGAGCTTTGTGGAAGCATTAGAAGCAAAGATGAAGGAGATCGGTGTAGGTAAAGTGGCATCGGTCATGGGCCGCTACTATGCAATGGACAGAGATAACCGCTGGGACCGTGTGGAACGGGCATACAATGCCCTGGCAAAGGGAGAAGGAATCCATGCGGAATCGGCAGCTGCCGGAATCCAGGCTTCCTATGACAAAGGGGTTAACGATGAGTTTGTGGAGCCATTTGTTGTGACAGAAGATGGAAAAGCATTAGCTACGGTAAAAGACGGCGATTCCGTGATCTTCTTTAACTTCCGTCCTGACCGGGCAAGAGAAATAACCAGGGCATTCTGTGATGATGAGTTTAAGGGATTTCCAAGAGAAAAGCGTTTGAACCTGACTTATGTATGCTTTACGGATTACGATGAAACCATTAAAAACAAGCTGGTTGCATTCAAGAAAGAATCCATTACAAATACCTTTGGCGAATTTTTGGCTCAGAACAACATGACACAGGCCAGAATTGCTGAAACTGAAAAGTATGCGCATGTAACCTTTTTCTTTAACGGCGGAGTGGAAGAGCCGAATAAGGGAGAGGACAGGATCCTGGTTCCTTCTCCAAAGGTTGCCACTTATGACCTGCAGCCTGAGATGAGCGCTCCCATTGTATGCGATAAGCTGGTAGAGGCGATCAAATCAGGAAAATATGATGTGATCATCATAAACTTTGCAAACCCTGATATGGTTGGTCATACGGGAATCGAAGACGCAGCCATTAAGGCGATTGAAACTGTTGACACTTGTGTAGGAAGAACTGTTGAGGCGATCAAGGAAACAGAGGGAATTCTGTTCATCTGCGCTGATCATGGAAATGCAGAACAGCTTTTGGATTATGAGACAGGAGAGCCATTTACCGCCCATACCACCAATCCGGTTCCGTTTGTCCTTGTAAATGCTGACCCGGCTTATAAGTTAAGAGAAGGCGGCTGCCTGGCAGATATCGCTCCTACTCTGATTGAACTGATGGGATTAAAACAGCCAAAAGAGATGACAGGAAAATCATTACTCGTGAAATGAGTTTAATTATGCCAAAAATAAGGGCTTTCCAGTGATTGTGCTGGGCAGCCCTCATTTTTGTATATGAAATAACCTTTCCTATTCGGTGGCAGCAGGCTTACTTTATGTAAACTGTAAATTAAATTTGTCCATATTTTTTTTATGCTTCCATTTCTAATGAAAATAAGATAGAATAGAGAAAGATATCTTAGGAAGGGTTTCAGATGAGTATTCGAATCAGATTTTCTTTGGAGCCAAAGAAAAAAATATTTTCAGGAATAGTCTGGAATGGCCAGTCAGCGGAAGGTATGGCAAAAGAGCTGGCAAAGGAAATGGGGTACCGCTGTTTTAGGATCGAAGGATTTTTGATTGTACAGCTATGCCAGGAAGGCTATGTCTGGCTTAAGTGGAGCAAAAGCAAGTTTCAGGGAGAGAGTCAGACGAACATTGCCGGCCCTGGCTTTCATGCGGCAGCCATTGATTTTTTGGAACGGCTGGCAAAAAAAGAAAAGCTTAAGCTCAGGCTCGAGGACAGGACCGGATATTATATAAAGAGGGACTTTCTTGCCATGAGACAGAAATACTTTTACCAGTGGTTTTCTGATCTTATGAAGCTGGTATCCGGATGGAGCGGGGATGGGGAATACATGTTTTGCTGGCCTGCGGTCTATTATATACCGGATCGTCAGGAGGGGAAACTGGTCACCCATATTCGGTCATTTTCTTTTAAAGAGATAAAAGGAATGATTCATTCTGGTATAGGCGTTGCATTTGCCAGGGATTTTTTTGTATGGAATGAATTGGAAATGGATGCTTATTATTACAGAAACAGCGCCATGGTCCTTCTTCACCAGTTCTGTTATTTCATGCCGTCGGCCCGCAGCAGGCAGGATGAGCAGGTAAATCAGCAAATTATCGAGTTCCTTGAAACGTCGCTTTCCATGGACCGCAGGCTTCCCTTCCCCAAGAAGGAGTATTTGGAGGTATGCAGCCTTGACGGCCATATTCCTGTGGATTTAGAAGGCGTGACCGCTTTGCCGGAGGAGGTTTCCATCGGATGCAGAAAGCACCTGGTTTACCGAAAGATCGGCAATATGAGTTTTGGGATTCCGGGAAATTTTCTTTATGATGAGTCAAATAGCGGCAGCATGGACCATTACTATGACGGTAACGGGTATGGCGGCCATGATTATTACATCTACGCAGCAGTTTTTGAAGGGCGTAAGGCCGAGTTTAAAAAGCAGTGGTTTGAGCAGGGGAAAGGGCCGGAAATCGTAGATTTTGACGTAGAAAAGGCCAAAGCACGGGTTGCTTTTTATGAACCGGAGGAGAAGGAAGGGGAAATCCTTTATGGGATGTCCGCACAGGTAATTTATAAGGAGCAGCGTATGAACATTAATATTATAAGCCGAAAGCCAGGGGAAAGGGATTGGGTTTTGGGACTTATTAAAAATATTAAGATTACAGAGTAGAGGATTATATGAAACAAAATGAGATGAAAACGGGCACATTGCTAAAACGCTTTGTGCCCTACTATAAAAAATATACAAAAGTTATGATCATGGATTTATTCTGTGCATCGCTTACCACCATCTGTGAAATGGTATTGCCTTTGATCTTACGTTATATTACCAATCAGGGATTAAGAGATATAACGTCCCTTACAATTCGTACGATCATCGGGATCGGTGCCCTTTATTTTGGTCTCAGAATTATAGACGGAATGGCCAGCTTCTATATGGCTTACACGGGCCATGTCATGGGAGCAGCGATTGAGACCGACATGAGACAGGATGCATTTGCACATTTGCAGAAGCTGTCGGATAATTTCTTTAACAATACAAAGGTTGGGCAGATCATGTCCCGGATCACCAGCGACTTATTTGACGTGACGGAGTTTGCCCACCACTGTCCGGAGGAATTTTTCATTGCCTTCTTAAAGACGGTGGTATCCTTTATTATCCTGGCGGGAATCAATCTCCCCCTGACGCTTATCATTTTCCTCCTGATTCCGGTTATGGCGGTGTCCTGCACCTACTTTAACTTACAGGTGAGAAAGGCGTTTAAACATCAACGAAACCACATCGGGGAACTGAATGCCAGGATTGAGGACAGCCTTCTTGGAAACAGGGTAGTCCGGGCATTTGCCAACGAAAAAATCGAGATTGAAAAATTTAACCGGGATAATCTGGAATTCCTGGAGATTAAACGGAAAACCTATAAGTACATGGCTGCTTTCCAGAATACCATCCGGATGTTTGACGGTCTGATGTATGTGGTGGTCATCGTTGCAGGCGGCATATTCATGATTAAAGGACTGATCGAGCCCGGAGATCTGGTGGCTTACACCCTGTATGTGACCACGCTCCTTGCCACAATCCGCAGGATCATCGAATTTGCGGAACAGTTCCAGAGAGGAATAACCGGTGTCGAACGTTTTATGGAGTTAATGGATGCCAGTGTGGACATTTTTGATGAAGAAGGAGCAGTGCCTCTTCATGATGTAAAAGGAAATATTACCTTTCATCAGGTTTCCTTTGAATACCCGGATGACCATAATCCGGTGCTGAGCAGCATAAACCTTGATATCAAAAAGGGTGAAAAGGTGGCTCTTGTCGGTCCATCAGGAGGCGGTAAGACGACGTTGTGCAACTTAATCCCCCGCTTTTATGATCCAACAGAGGGTGAGATCCTTATTGACGGCCAGGATATCAGGGATGTGACCTTAGAGAGCTTAAGAAGCACCGTAGGTGTGGTACAGCAGGATGTCTATCTGTTTTCGGGAACGGTTTTTGAAAATATTGAATACGGTCACCCCGGAGCTTCCAAGGAAGAAGTGATCCAGGCTGCAAAGCTGGCCGGAGCTCACGAATTCATAACAGGATTAAAGGACGGTTACAGTACTTACGTGGGAGAGCGGGGGGTAAAGCTTTCAGGAGGACAAAAGCAGCGAATCAGCATTGCCAGAGTATTTCTTAAAAATCCTCAGGTGCTGATTCTTGATGAAGCCACTTCTGCTCTTGATAACGAGAGCGAGCATCTGGTATCCCAGTCTCTGGAACGTCTGGCAGTAGGCCGCACCACGCTGACCATTGCCCACCGCCTTACCACGATCCAGAATGCAGACCGGATAATGGTGCTTTCCGACAGCAATATTGTGGAAGAGGGAAATCATGAGGAGCTGCTTTTAAAGCGGGGAATGTATTATCAGCTTTATACGTCTGCGGGTGAAGAAGAACAGGCTGCCCTGACAAGGTAGTCATATACCGTGCAGCAGGCTACGGGGGATTTGATCCTCACAGCATTCGCCAGATGCATCAATGCAAGTATTCCTGCGCCTGGTTCATTGCTTACGGAGATGAAGGAGAACAGAAATGAAAGTAGCGATAGTAACAGACAGCAACAGCGGAATTACCCAAAGACAGGGGGAGGAAGCTGGGATTTACGTAGTACCCATGCCGTTTATGATGGCAGGGGAAACGTTCTATGAGGATATCAGCCTGACACAGAATGACTTCTATGAAAAGCTGGAGGAAGGGGTGGACATTTCTACCTCTCAGCCATCTCCGGCCGATCTTCTGGATCTGTGGAACAGACTGTTAGAAGAATATGAGGCAGTTGTACACATTCCAATGTCAAGCGGATTGAGCAGTGCCTGTCAGACTGCTCTAATGCTTGCTGATGATTACGAGGGAAAGGTGTTTGTCATTAATAACCAGAGGATCTCTGTCACTCAAAGACAGTCGGTTATGGAAGCTAAAAGAATGGCAGATGCTGGAATGACGGCAGCTGCCATTAAGGAAAAGCTGGAAGAGACGAAAATGGAATCTACCATTTATATTACCCTGGATACGCTGGAATATTTAAAAAAGGGTGGAAGGATCACTCCGGCAGCGGCTCTTTTGGGGACATTTTTAAGGATTAAACCGGTTCTTACCATTCAGGGAGAGAAGTTGGACGCCTTTGCCAAGGCAAGAACCATGAAGCAAGCCAAAACCATGATGATTACAGCCGCGAAAAAGGATATGGAGGAGCGGTTTGGAGATCCGGAAGGAATCCGTACCGCTATTGCCATTGCCCATACTAATAATGAAGCAGCTGCCATGGAATTTAAGAAGGAACTGGAAGAGATTTTTCCAAAGACGGGAGAAATCTACGTGGACAATCTTTCTTTAAGCGTGTCCTGCCACATTGGGCCCGGAGCACTGGCCATTGCATGTACGAAAAGGCTGGATGTATGACAGAAATAAGGTTGGAGGTGCAGGGACATGTTCCAGGTAAAGCTTTTTAATCAGAAACATGCCATAAGCCTGCGGGTTACATTAATCATTGCCCTTCTGGTGGTTGGAATCATACCGGTATTTATCCAGAATTCAGTCATGCTGGGTACATACCGGCAGAACCTCATTGAGTCCAGAATGCAGGACATCCAAAACCAGTGTTGGATTTTAAGCAATAAGATGACAAGGATTGGGTACCTGACCATGGAGCCAAGGGACTCTCTTTTGGATAATGAAATGTCCGTAAAGGCAGATATGTTCAATGGGCGGATCGTAGTGGTAAACCGGAATTTCAGGATCATCAGCGATACTTTTTCCCTATCTGTGGGAAAGCTCAATATATCTGAGGAGGCTCTCCGCTGCTTTGACGGAGAAAACAGCAGCAAATATAATACTGATAAACATTATTCGGCGTTGACGATTCCCATTTATTCCAACAGCCAGGATAAGGAAATTGCCGGGGTTATGATTGTGACGGCATCCTCGGAGGATTTGCTGAACCGGGTCTCTGTGGTATCTGAAAAGGGAGCATTTCTTCAGCTTATGATCTTTTCCGTTCTGGTCATCATTGTGGTCTTACTTGCTAATCTTTTGATGAAGCCCTTCCGGGAGCTGCAGCGGACGTTAAACAGAGCGGCAGAAGGGGATATGGACGAGAACATCAGCCCCTATGCTTATAAGGAAACCATAAAGATTACGGAAACCATTAACCTGACGTTAAAGAAGTTGAAGGCAGTGGACCAGTCCAGGGAAGAATTCGTGTCGAATGTTTCCCATGAACTGAAGACCCCGATCACGTCCATCCGGGTGCTGGCTGATTCCCTGATGGGAATGGAAGATGTTCCGACGGATCTTTACAGGGAATTTTTAAGTGATATATCCGATGAAATCGAGCGGGAAAACAAGATCATTGATGACCTGCTTTCTTTGGTCCGCATGGACAAGACTTCTGGGGGAAATTTAAACATTGCCCAGGTGAATATCAACGGACTGATGGAGCTGATCTTAAAAAGGCTGCGCCCCATCGCCGGGAAACGAAATGTAGAGCTTACCTTTGAAAGTATCCGCGAAGTCACGGCTGATGTGGATGAGATGAAGCTGTCCCTGGCTTTAAGCAATCTGGTGGAGAATGCCATCAAATACAATGTGGAAGGCGGCTGGGTACGGGTGACTCTTGACGCGGACCATAAGTTTTTTTATGTAAAGGTGGCTGATTCCGGAATTGGTATCTCGGAAGAGTTCCAGGAGCATGTGTTTGAGCGGTTCTACAGGGTGGATAAGGCCAGATCCAGAGAAACAGGAGGCACAGGCCTTGGTCTTTCCATTACAAAAAAAATCGTTCTGATGCACCAGGGAGCCTTAAAGCTTCAGAGCAAAGAGGGCGAAGGAGCCACATTTACGGTACGGATTCCACTCACGTATATTTCTTAGAAACAGGAGGCTATTAGATGAAACTGAAACTGCTAAGGAGGGGGCTCCTTTTCCTGATGTGCTTTCTATGTCTGACCGGCTGTGGAAAAGGAGAAGGAAAGGGAGCGGAAACCATTGGAGATGTGTATAAGATTTATTATTTAAACTCTGCCATGACAAAGTTGGAGCCTCAGGATTATCACATGGCTCAGAAACCGGAAGGGGACTTAGAAGATGCGACGGACTGGAGGATCAGGAATCTGATGGAACAGCTTCGCACTGTACCTAAGGATTTAGACCGGCAGGCAGCGGTTCCGGATAAGGTGGGCTTTGAGCGTTACAAGCTGGAGGACACGGTTCTTTATCTGTATTTCGATAACAATTATGCCATGATGAATGGAACGAGGGAGATTCTATGCAGGGCTTCCCTGGTAAGAACGCTGACTCAGGTAAAAGGAGTGGACTATGTTGCCGTGTATACTGCGGAACAGCCCTTAATGGACAGCTCCGGAAGTCCGGTAGGGCCTATGGCTAATTCTGATTTTATTGACAACATCAGTAACGTCAACTCCTATGAGAAGACAGAACTGCCCTTGTATTTCTCTGATGATACCGGTGAGAAGCTGGTGAAAGAGACAAGAGAAGTGGTGCATAACGTAAACACTTCATTAGAAAAGCTGGTCATTGAACAGCTGATTGCCGGCCCGGGAAGGCCGGGGATGAATCCGACTCTGCCAAAGGATACAAAGCTTCTTAATGTGTCGGTCAATGAAAACATCTGTTATATTAATTTTGATTCCGCATTTCTTAATAACAACCTGGAGGTAAAGGAATATATCCCGATTTATTCTATCGTGAATTCCCTGGCTGCGGCCTCCTCCATCAATAAGGTGCAGATAACGGTAAACGGTTCTCAGGAAGTCATGTTCCGGGATTCCATTTCCTTAAACCAGCTTTTTGAACGCAATCTGGATTATAATGCGGAAAATGAAGAAGTATCTAGTGATATAGGAGGAACAGAACAATAAAACGCCCATTATGTCTGATCGCAGGGGGATTTGTACTTGGAGAGACTGCCGCTTTGCTGGTTTTGACATCCTGGCTTTTTGTTCCGGCTTTTTTAGCTTCCGGAATTGTTCTTTATGGTTATTGGAGAGGCAGAAACCGGCTTTGGGTTCTTTTGCCTCTTCTTTTTTTATACCTGGGTGCGGCCTGGGCCGGATACGATTGCAAAAGATGGGAGGAAAGGGAAAGAACCATTGAGGAACTTTCCGGTGGTTATGTGGAAGCAGAGGGAAGAATATCTTCTTTTGAAGAAAAGAATGGATCTCTTCAGATTGTTTTAAAGAAAATTAAGGTATGGAAGCAGGAAACCAGTTATTTTGTTCCAAGTCTGCTGGTGTCAGTGAAGCTTTTTGGAGAGCCGGGCACAGACACGCCGTTATATCCCCCAGGAACTGGCGATAATAAAGATATAAGTCTGCGTCTGGGACAGTTTATCAAAGTAAAGGGAGAGGTACAGTCTTTTCAGTCACCAAGGAATCCGGGGGAGTTTGACAGCAAGGGATATTATGAGGGGCTGGGGATTGACGGAAGGTTACTTGGAAAGGAGCTGGAGATTCTGGATCTGGGAGAAGATCCTCTCTTTGATGGGATACGCCGGGTCAGGGAATGGGGACGCGCCCTCCTTTATAAGTATACCTCCAAAGAAGATGCCGGCGTATTAACAGCGGCAGTTTTAGGGGATACGGGCGGGCTTCCGGAAGATATTAAATCTCTATATCAGAAGAACGGAATCTCCCATCTTCTTGCAATCAGCGGTATGCACATGTCTTTCCTTGGTCTTTCTTTTTACCGGATTTTAAGGAAAACCGGTCTGGGCCTTGGAAGTGCAGGTCTGGCAGGAGCTGTCCTGGTTGTTTTGTACGGGATTTTAACAGGCAGCGGTCCTTCGGTGATGAGGGCAGTGATTATGATGTCTGTCGCATTTCTGGCCTCCTATCTTGGAAGGACTTATGACCTTTTATCCTCCGCTTCCCTGGCGCTGCTGCTTCTGGGTCTTAAGTCACCTCTCCTCCTTACGAATGGAGGTGTTCAGCTGTCTTTTGGAGCGGTTTATGCCATCGGAGGGGCAAGCCCCATCATTGAAAAATGGCTTGGAAGGAAAAGGTTCCTGTCAAGTGCTATTTCTACAGGAGTAGCGGTACAAATGGTCACCATGCCAATTACTCTATATCATTTTTATCAGATTCCTTTTTATGGACTGTTTTTAAATCTTCTGCTTATTCCATTAATGGATTGGGTGGTTTGTTCCGGAATCGGCATTATCTTTCTTGGAAGCTTCAGTCCCCTTCTTGGGATCGGCGCGGCGGGAACAGGACATTATATTCTTGCTTTTTATGAATGGATCTGCGGGAGCATAAAAGGACTTCCCGGGTACAGCCTGACCTTTGGCAGACCGGAGGCTGGGCGGCTGGCGGCTTACGGACTTTTTCTGGTCGCAGGGCTTTACTGCCTGAAAGTCTGGGAGGAGTATGAGGCTATAAGAACCGGTGAGAAAAAGGAAGAAAAAAAGAAAGGGAGTTTCTATGGATTAAAAGTTCTTTTCCTGGCAGGGATGTATTGTTTTTGCATTCTGTTTTTTAAGCCTGGTCCTGTGAATGGTCTTGAAGCAGTGTTTCTTGATGTGGGACAAGGGGATGGCATCCTGCTGCGGGCAGGAAGGTCTGCGGTTTTAGTGGATGGAGGAAGCTCTTCTAAAAAAACTCTGGGCAAATATTCCCTGGAGCCTTGTTTAAAAAGTATGGGAATACCTGTGATTCATTATGCATTTATCAGCCATGGGGATCAGGATCATTTAAGCGGTGTCGCCTATCTTTTGGAAAACAGTGAAGATATAAGAATTGAAAATCTCATGCTTCCCTATCATGGAAGAGAGGATGATGCAATAAAGAAGCTGGAAGAACTTGCAATGCGGCGGGGGACCAAAGTGATGTATGTGGCAGGAGGAGATGGGGTTTTGGTCGGGGACCTTTGCATTACCTGCCTGTATCCAGGAAAAGAAGACAGGCCGGAAACCACCAATGAGGAGTCAGAAGTATTAAAAATGGACTATGGAAGCTGCCGCATGCTGTTTACAGGAGACATGGAGGAAAGAGGAGAAGAAGAACTTCTTGAAAGGCCTGGGGAAAGGCAGCTGCTGGCAGAAGTGAATGTGTTAAAGGTGGCTCATCATGGTTCGAAATATTCTTCCGGGGAGGCATTCCTTGACGCGATAAAGCCCCGGTGGGCTGTGGTGTCTTATGGGGTGGGTAATTCTTATGGACATCCTCATCAGGAGGTTTTGGACCGCTTAAAAGAGAGAGGAACTGAGGTTTTCAAAACAGGAGAAGGAGGAGCCATTATGATGTGGACCGATGGGGAGAAGATCCGTTTTGAAAGTTTCGTTGACGGAGAGTAGTTCTCCCGTTATAATTAGAGAGGATAAAAAAGTCATGCCAAAGAGGGAGGAAACCATGCAGACGCTGACTCAGGATATAAAAAATAACAGCTTCAAGCCGGTCTATCTTCTATATGGAGAAGAAGCCTTTTTGAGGAACAGCTATAAAAATCAAATGAAGGCAGCCATTACGGCAGGCGATACCATGAACTTTAATCAGTTTGAGGGAAAAGGGATTGATGTGCGGGAAGTCATCAGCCTTGCGGATACCATGCCTTTTTTCGCAAAAAAACGTCTGATCCTGGTAGAGAACAGCGGGTTTTTTAAATCGGCTTCCGATGAAATCGTATCGTATCTGTCCCAGATGCCGGATACCACCTGCCTGATCTTTGTGGAATCAGAGATAGATAAGCGAAGCAAACTGTTTAAAAAAGTGAAGGAACTGGGATATGCGGCTGAAATGGAACGTCAGGATACGGCCCAGCTTGCCAGATGGGCGGGGACTCTGCTTTCCAGGGAAGGAAAGAAGATCACGGGACGTACCATGGAACTGTTTCTTCACATGGCCGGAGATGATATGGAAAATATCCGTATGGAACTGGAGAAGCTCATAAGCTATACTCTGGGAAGAGAGGTTATAACGGATGAGGATGTGGAAATCATCTGTACAGTCCGGACAACCAATAAAATTTTTGAAATGGTGGCAGCTATCGTAAACAGGGAAACAAAAAAGGCCATGGACCTTTATGAGGACCTGCTCACTTTAAAAGAACCTCCCATGAGGATCCTGTTTCTGATTGCCAGACAGTTTAATCAGATTCTGCAGGCAAAGGAGCTGATGGGGAAGGGAATGGATAAAGGCGGCATTGCTTCAAAGCTTAAGATCCCTCCTTTTGCAGCAGGTAAGATCATGCCTCAGGCAAGGACTTTTTCTAAAGACCAGATTCTGTCTTATGTAAACTTGTGCGTGGAAACAGAAGAAGCAGTTAAGACCGGGAGGTTAAATGACCGAATGGCTGTGGAGTTACTGCTGACACAAAAATATTAGGGGTTAACGATTAAATCGGTAAAACTTGGTTATTTTATTTGGAAAGGAGGTCAGGATGGAAGAATTGTTGAAAAAAAAGCAGATAAGGGTATTTTTATCAAGGCTGCTGCTTGCTATGCTGGTTATTATATTTTATAAAATTGTTATGAATGTTTCAGATGTGATGGTTTGGCTTAAATCATCTACAAAGGTACTTATTCCCTTCTTTTATGGATTTGTCATAGCATATCTGCTGAATATCCCATGTTCTGTGCTGGAACGACGCTTAAACAGGCTTAAATCCAGTCCGTTTCAAAAGAGGTCCAGGGGAATCAGTGTTTTTATTATTTATGCTTTATTTATCTCTGTTGTTGTTCTGGTTATTAACAAGGGAATTCCCCTGCTTCAGAGAAGCATATTGGATTTTATAATAAATTTCAATACTTATTATAATAACGCCATAACGGCTATTGAACAACTACCGTTAGAAAAGATTGGCTTATCGGATAAGCTGGGAGAGATTTTGCCGCCCCAGACTGCCTGGAAAAATGTGTTGGAGAGAATTGGCCTGAAGGAAGTAATGGGCTCACTAAATGCTGTCTTGGGAGTCACTTCTCATATTTTTAGCGGATTTATTACAATTGTATCTTCCGTGTATTTTCTTCTGGAAACTCATAATGTTAAATTTCAGATGAAGCGGCTCATGGATTTGTTTCTTCAAGAAAAAACCAGAAATGCAGCTTTAAGGTACGGAACCATTATCAATGACAGCTTTAAAAAGTTTATTGTCTGCCAGCTTTTAGATTCCCTGATTTTATGTACGATTACCACCATTGAATTTACCATACTTGGTTCCAGGTATTCGCTGGCACTTGGGGTCATGCTGGGGATCTGCAATATTATCCCTTACTTTGGCTCAATTTTTGGCTCCATTGGCGTTGTGATTATCATTGCGTGTACGAGCGGAATCAATACAGGGGCAATTGCCGGCCTGGTTTTACTTGTTACTCAGCAGATCGATGGAAATGTGATACAGCCAAAGCTTATGGGAACCTCATTTTCCTTAAGCCCGGCTTTGATTGTTATAGGAATCACTGTGGGCGGTGCAATTGCCGGGATATGGGGAATGGTTCTGGCAGTACCCGTGGTTCATATATTAAAGATTATTGCCGGGGATGTCATTGCGGCAAGGGAGAAAAAGGTTCGGGAAGCTCATGCAGAGCCGGTCCCAGTCAATGTAGCCCCTTCCCCGGATGATGTCTCTTCCGGTCATAAGGAATAGATTTAACTGAGAGAACAGTTCTTAGGAACCTGTTTTTCTGCTTGAGGCATAAGAAAGGAGTGTTGCTTCCATAGCTGATTGTTCGCCTATGGAAGCAGCACTCCTTTCTTTATGGACCGGGTATTACGGAATCCCACTTTTATCGCAGCTACTTTCATCAGTTGGTGTCCTCTTCTTCATCGTTATCACAACAGAGGTCCTGAAAGGCTGAAATGGTACTCAGTGTATCACCAAGCTGTGAAAATATGGAACTTATCAAAGCAATTTCATCAGCAGACCGGCCCTCGGCGATACGGCAGGCCATGGTAGATATAAGAATAACAAGTTCGCAGGGTTGCATAAATAGATCACCTCTGAATAGTATATGTGGCAGAGGGGCATCGGCAAGACATAAAATATCTTACACTATTTTATAGATGTTAAAAGGTTCAAATAGTATCAGATAATTGTCTTTTTGCAGTCCTTTTCCGTATATTGTCTGATAGCAGTGAATGGCATCCAGCAAAAACTCTTCCGTTACATCCAGATGTTCCGCAATTTCGTACCCATTCCGGCATCCGGCTTCTTTTGCCGCCACTAGTTTATCAAGGGTTATCATTTTATTGTAGGCCCAAAGCCTTGCAGTACGCTCCTGTTTCTGATTGGACACAACGGACTGGTCCAGAATATCGCCGGTGGTGGTATGGTAATGTCCCAGCTCTTCCGCCAGAACGCAAGCCTTCTGACAATCTGTCATATCCTGGCGGATCAATATCTGGGTGCCTTTAATCCTACCGTCATTGGCTATCAGCGGCCGTTCCTTTATGATGATTCCATGGGAATCCGCTTCTTCTAATAAAGATTCATAGTTCAAATAAATCACCTCAATGAGTTATCTTTTATTCATTAAAAAAGGCATCATCGTGCTTTTTCATTTCCTCTGTCACCTCAATGTCGGTCCGTTCATGGGCTGCTACCGGTTCCAGGTAGGTTCTGCTGCCAGTATTAAAGATATTAACCGGGCTTTGGCTTTTTACGTATTCGGGGATATGAACCATTTCTCTGACACGTTTTAGGGCTTCTTTCTGCCCTTTCTCATTTAAACGGTGAAAATTCTCAATCATTTCTCCGGCATATTCCCCGAAACGTCCGCTGATATAGTCAAAAGCGGAAGCAGTATCGCTTTCCCAACCCATGAGATAGGCTGGGGTTGTCCTCAAAGCATTGGCAATTGCTATAATCTTAGACTGGGGAAGCCCTCTTCCGTCTACCTCGATTTTATTAATGGAAGAACGGGATTTATAGCCAGCTTTCAGCGCCAGTTCTTCCTGTGAGATTCCAAGCTCTTCCCGTCTCCTTTTAATAATCTGTCCTATTTCCACAGGATCACCTCCATAGTGGTATTATATCACGGTGTAGAATAATATTCAACAAAATTGCGAAAGGTTGTTGACAAATATAGTACATGGGAGTATGATAATGAATGTAGACAGTATGACTACAACAAGAGGGGGGAGAAATATGACAGATACGGTTCGGATAAATAATGAAATCAAAAAGTCTGGACTGAAAAAGAGATGGATAGCAGCAGAACTTGGTCTGTCCAGCTATGGATTTTTGCGGAAAATAAACAATGAAAATCAGTTTAAAGCGGAAGAGATCAAGGAGTTGTGCCGGTTGCTTAAGATTACGTCGTTAAGGAAGAAGGATGAAATTTTTTTTGCTGATAATGTAGACTAAATGACTACAAAAGGCGGTGAGGAAAGGAGAAATTGATGAGAATGAAGGGCTTGGATATGGTGAGAAGTCCCACAATGAAAGAAGGAATAAAGTATATCAGGAGGATGAAATGACAATCAACGAACTGCAGGATCATTTGATTAAAGAGATTGAATACCTGACAAGGGATATGTACATAACCGATTCGCAAGGGGAACATACAGGGCTTACAGGATATCCCCAATCAGCAGATAACTCAGCTTTATCAGGAAGAGAAGCTGCTGATACGGAGGCTGGATTACAACAAGGCGAAATACACCTTCCCTACTTCGTGGTTAGGGTGGACAAGGTGGAATACAGAAAAAAAGAAGCAGAAAATGCAAATCTGGTACACATTTTTGTAGAAGTCAATATTTGCGAAACTGATGCTGATAGAAGCGGATTTTATACGCTGGCAGCTGTTCTGGAAAAAGTCATAGGGCGTTTCCAGACGGATTTGCTTTTGGGACCTTTCTGGTGTGAGCGTGGGATGGCTGCAATCTTTCATAAGGAAAATGAGTTTCCGTATTGCAGGGGAGAGCTTGAAATGTTCTGGAATCTTCCAGATATCAGGATAGGAGATATTTCATGAAGAATAAAAGTTCTGTAATATATCTGGGTCCTTCTCTGGAACATATTGTTCAGGAAGGATGTGTATTTCGGGATGGGTATCCACAGAAACTGGAGGAGTTAATGAAGGAGCATCCATTTCTGGAAGAATTATTGGTGCCAGTCGATTTGCTGGCTGAAACAAAAAAAGCAATCCGGAATCCAGAGAGCAGCATGAGAATGTTGTACCGGAAAGCAGAAAAAATCAGGAGGAAAGAATAATATGTCATACAAACACGGTATTGAAGTAATTGAAAATAAAACATCGTTTCCAAATCCGCTTTCTACCCGCTATGGGGTACAGGTTGTATTAGGAACTGCGCCGGTAAACCTGGCTGAAAATCCTTATGAGATGGCAAATAAGCCTGTGAAAGCAGCAAATTTTGAAGAGGCGGCAAAGTTTTTGGGATATAGTGACGATTGGGACAAATTTACGCTTTGTGAAAGCATGTATGCCAGCTTTAAAGTATTTCAGGTATCACCGGTTATCTTTATTAATGTTCTGGATGCGAAAAAACACAGCAAAGATGTACAGGAGGCCAGTTATCAGGTATTCAGTCATCGGGTGATTCTTAAAAACTCAGGTATTTTAAAGGACACAGTTAAAATCACTGCTTTACAGGGAGGAGAGGATAAGGCTCTTTCTGAAAACAAGGACTTTATTATGGACTTTAATGATACTGGAGATCTGGCCATTACGTTCTTGAGTACAGGAAACGCTTACGAGACCAGCGAAGTGAAAGCATCTTTCAAAGTTCTTGCACCGGATATGGTGAAAGAGGAAGATTTAATCGGTTTCTATAATGTGGAAACAGGAGAAGAGACCGGTATGGAAGTGTTGCGCCAGATCTATCCGAAATATGGACTTGTTCCAGGGGTTCTTTTAGCTCCGGGCTGGGCGGTGAAGTCCAACATTGGAGCAGCGCTTCAGGCGAAATGTGAGGGAATCAGCGGCATCTTCAGAACCACGTGTCTTCTGGATTTGGATACGAAAAAAGCTAAAAAATATGGGGATTGCCTTATGTTAAAAAAGGAGATGGGGTACGACGAAGAACATTCCATTGTGCTGTGGCCTAAGGTGATGAAAGACGGAAAACAATACAGCTACTCAGCCATTTATGGTGCAATGATGAGCTATTATACAGTCATAAATGGAGATGTTCCATATGTGTATCCATCCAATAAGTTGTTAAACGTAGATGGTTCCGTACTTGCAGATGGTACAGAAGTTCTCCTTGATCAGGTCCAGGCCGGGGAATTGAACGGCAGCGGTATTGTGACTGCCATCCACGACAATGGTTGGAAATCCTTTGGAAATAATACAGGCTGTTATCCGGACAACAAGGATCCTAAGGACCGCTGGATTGGCTGCCGGAGGATGTTTGATTTTGTAGCGAATTATTTTATCAACGTATATCGCGCAAAGCTTGATGAAGGTATGAATAAAAGGATGGTGGATGACATCATTAATAGCTTTAATATTTGGGGAAACAGCTTGATGGCAGCAGGTATGTGTGCAGGACTTTACGCTGAGTACCGTAAGGATGAGAATACAATATCAGATATTCTGGCTGGACATATGAAGGTAAGAATTCATTTTGCACCTTATACACCGGCAGAATATATTCAGGCAATTGAAGAATTTGATGTAACAGCATTTGAAAATGCAATGTCAGCAAAGGAGGAATAACATGTTAAAACTTCATTTAATCAACAGATATACAGTATACAGAGGTGGGAAGGAATTGATCGGTACTGCCGAAGAAGTGAAACTCCCGGAAATTACTAATTTAACAGACAGCCTGGAAGGCGCCGGTGTAGGCGGAACCATGGCAGTGCCGGTAATTGGGCTGGTAGATGATATGGAAATGGAAATTCCGTTCATGTCTCTTTGCAATGATGTATTTTCTCTCATGGACCCGACTCAGACTACGGATATTACCTTAAATGGAGCTCTGCAGGGAATGGATGGAGGGAATGGCAGTGTCGGATACAAGCCGGTATCCATTTCCGTACGGGGAGTTGTTAAAAAGTTTGCACCGGGATCCATGAAATCCGGAGCTAAAATGGGCTCCAGTGTGACCCTTGGACTCAGCTACTATAAGATTGTCCTAGATGGAAAGACAGTGCTTGAAATTGATAAGCTAAACGGAGTTTATGTGGTCAATGGAAATGATGTTCTTAGTCAAGTAAGGGATATGTGTTAAGGAGAAGGTAAAATGGAAAAAGAGAAAAAAGTAACGGAAGCAGTAGTAACAGATATTAAACAGGAATGGCTGAAGATTAATTTGAAAACTCCGGTGGAGTATCAGGGAATCCAGGTGGAAAGTCTTGATATGTCCGGTATGGAAGCACTGACTGGACGGGATCTAAATGCTGTTTATGATCTTTATGCCAATATGGGAGGAAGCGGGATTATTATGCAGGAGGCAACCCTTTTGTTTGCCCAGCTGATTGCCTCTAAAGTAACCGGATTTCCTCTCGAACTATTCTATGCCATGAGGGCAGGAGATTCAGTGAAACTTAAAAACCGGGTATACCGTTTTTTCTTCCTCGAGGGATAGGCTGCGCAGAGGATATCCGGAAGGTGAACAAGGCATTTATATTTGCGGGTCGGTATACTAAAGCCGGCCCGGAATTCTACTTCTCCCTTCCCTTAGGCCAGGCAGCCAGGCTGATAAGAGATGTAGCGGAAACAGCCAGGGAAGAAAATAGGGAAAGAAAGACGAGGTGATAAAAGATGTCAGGTAAGGATAATAAGTATGAGCTGGAGGTGAAAATCTCAGGTAAATTGGGCGAATCTCTAAAAACCGCCGTACGTGATGCTGAAAAAGATGTTAATAAGCTTGAACAAAAACTAGAGGTTTCGGTAAAAAAGGCCGAAGAAAGCGTTGGCGAAAAAAGGGAAA
>DEYX01000284.1:35498-45763 GCA_002365025.1 Hungatella sp. UBA3147
CTGGCGAAAAAAGGGAAAAAGCAATCAAGAGTCTTATTCAGGCTTCGGATAAGTTTTTTGGAACAATAGCAAAGGGTGGAGCATTAACAACTGAAAAAACTACTGAATTTTTAAAGGATTCAATCACATCAGGAATGGGATTCGAATCTCAGATGAGCTCCCTCCAGGCAGTGACAAAATCATCTTCCTCTGAAATGGAGCGTTTCTGTACACTGGCCAGAAAAATGGGAGAAACCACGGGTTTTTCCGCCGAAGAGGCAGGTCAGGAACTGGAGCGTATGGCAATGGCTTGACATTGGGCCGGCTGTATAGAAATGTGCAGCGCATACCGGGGAAAATCGGTGAAAGCTAAAGCTGTTAAAAATGAAAACTATGACAGTCATGCCAATACCGAGAGAACTGCGAATCAGGTGGTTTTTGTAACGCATAGGAGTTGAGCGCTAAGGAGAGCAAAAATACTCCCAAGAGTCTCCGGCACGATTACCTTCAGGGTAATCTGAGATAGATGCCACTATCAAACCTAACGTATAACGAGGGTGAAAATATATGCTGAACTTGCAGGAAACTGCAAGAAGTAAAGGATAAAAAGCCTTTACGATAACAAAATTGGGATGGAAAACAGAGGATATGCTAAAGAGCCTGCCAGGAGTTATGAATCTGGCTGCCGCTTTCGGTGAAGATTTAGGAAGTGTTTCCGGCACTGTCACAGATACCATGACTTCGTTTGGAATGCAGGTAGGGGAGTCTGCTCGGTTGGTTGATGTTCTGGCGCAGGCAGCCATAAGTTCAAACACCAGTCTGGATACGATGGGAAAGATATTTCGGGGCGCCGCACCTGCTGCTGCTGCGTTTGGCTATAGCATGGAGGATGTTGCAGTGGCAGCCGGGCTTATGGTCAATGTCGGCATTCAGGGGGAAGAGGCTGGTAGATCTATGAATACGATTTTGAATAATCTGTCAGAGCCTACAAAATCCATGGAGCAATATATACAGAAGCTTTCTGTATCATTAAAGGACAGCGCAGGTGAAATAAAGCCCCTTGGTGATTTATTGGAGGAATTACGGTTCGGCTTTTCAGGGCTTACTGAGGCCCAAAAGGAAGAGTATGCAGCGGAGATTGCGGGGAAAGACGGCATGGCCGGATTGCTTGCTATCATGAATGGTTCGGATGAGGAGTTCTTGAGACTCAAAGAGGCCATGGATCATAGCACCGGAGCCGCTAAAAGGTTATCGGGAATCCGAATGAATAATCTGGCAGGGGATCTCTCTCTTTTTAAAGGGGCGTATAAGGGGATTGGACTGAATGTGTATAGTGAAATTTCAGAAGAATTGAGGGGAATCGTTCAGGAAGTCACAAAATATATATCAGGTTTTGCTAATTGTCTTAAAGAAGGGATTCCCACTGTCATTAGATTAATGAAACAGTTTGCTGATGGGATGAAACAGTCTTTTGGATCGGTTATTGATATAGGTAAATGGTTTTTAAGCCATCCGGAGGTGATAAAGGGTGGCATAGCTGGGATTGTAACTGCATTTGCTTCGTTTAAATTAGTAGGGGCAGCAAAGGCAGGTGTTAGCCTTTTAGGCGGATTATCAACACTTGTTGCGGCATGGCCGGTAGCAGCATTTGGCTTAGCTGCAGGAGCAATTGTTGGCATCGCGGCAGCTATCAGAGAAAATAATAAAAGTCTGATGAGAGAAGATTTATCAAAAAGGTTTGGAACCATCAGCCTCTCTATGAAGGAACTGGATAAAACAGCCAGAATGATTCTGGATAACGGAAATCTGAATAGTTTGTCACTTGCTTTCAGTGAATTAGAGAAGATCAAGGGTTTGGCAGGTGAATTTAATGAAGCTAGTGAAGGTCTGGATAAACTGAATTGGAAAGTTGGCATTGGGATAGCACTTGATGATGATGATAAGGAAGCATATTCATCTGCTCTAGATCAGATGATTAAGGGTGCAATCAATATTGTGGAACAGGCACAATATAGTGCCAATATTAATGTACAAGCATTATTTGGTTCAAACAGTGAAACTGGTAAGCAGTTAATCAATGGGTTTAATTCTATGTATGCCTCCATTAATAGTGAGGTAGCTGATATAGGAAAACGTTTGGGTGAAGCTTATGAAACAGCAATGGCTGATGAAATTATTGATTTTAAAGAAGCGGAAATTATACAGGGCTTGCAGCAGAAGTTATCAAATATTACTAATCAGGTGGTGAGGGCGAAAACTGAGGGTAAAATTCAAAGAATTAAAATGCAATATTCTGGAATAGAGCTGAATTCGGATACTTTTAAGAATATGCAGAATGAAATAAAAGAGCAGTTAAAAACCGAACGGGAAGAATTAGTTCAGGTAACGGATTGGACTCTTGGAGATTTGGAATTACAGCTTCAGCGAGGAGATATCACAACTGCCCAATATAATGTAAAGAAACAGAAGATTGAGGATCAGTTCTATATGCAGGAAATGGATTATCAGGCCAGAGGTTTATCATTTTCTACAAATTCAATCGTAGCAGCATACCAGGATAAAATATCAAAGGCAATTCCAGGCGTTAAGGAAGGTTTGGATTCTGCAATGGAATACATAGGGCAGAGTGATAACTCCGCTTTAGCATTTGATACTGGTGTACTTTGGAAACAAATGGGATTTAATGAGATGGATAAAACCTCCATGAAGAATATTACTGATTTATGGAAAGGTATGGAATCTGATTATACGGAATTGCAGTCTATGGTACAAGGATTTTTAGAGAAGGGAGAAGAAATTCCCCAATCTATTGCAAAAGAATTAGCAGATGCTTCTTTTATAGGAGCTGTGGCTGGCGATCAGCAAGCCATTTGGCAGTTGATGGCAATAAATGCTGCAGATAATCCAGAATATAGAAAAGCAATAGAGCAGATGCGAGAAAAAGGGGCTGAAATTCCAACGGAGATTGCTTTATATCTGGATCGAAATGGCCCAGTGGTAGGAGACGCAATTGATAGGCTTTATAATCTTGCTGAAACAACTGCCAATGACAAATTTGGCAGTATGGAAATTAATGGGCAAGTTAAAGTTAAATTTAATTTACCACCTACGAACGCAGAGGAGGCTAAACAACAGAAGCTTCAGTTTGGGACATATGTTTATAATTCACCATTTAACAAAGCCACAGGAAAAAAGCCGGATAACAATGCAAAAGGTGGATTGATCAGCCAGCCAACACTTTCCTGGTTTGCAGAAGAAGGGCCTGAAATGGCAATTCCAATAAATAATTCCAAACGTTCAAGAACTCTCTGGCAGGAAACCGGCCAATTAATTGGAGCTTATGAAGAAAATAATTATGGCAGAATGTATGAAACAATGGTTTCATCTAATTCACAGAATTTAAACGAAGGAAATTCCTCCTTTGCGCCAGTATTCAGCCCGACTATTTACATTAACGGAAACCGGGCGTCTCAGGAGGAAACATCGGGTACGGTTCGGATGACTTATGAGCAGTTTAAGGATTGGGCTATGCAGTTTCAGCATGAACGGTTCCGAGTGGCATTTTAGGAGGCTTGATGATGGAAACTTATAATACAGTACAGGGCGATACCTGGGATACCATTGCGAAAAAGGTATATGGAGCCGAAAAACACCTTGATTATTTAATGAAAAATAATTTTAATTTGCTGGATCATTTCATATTTCCGGCTGGAATTGTTGTAAATACCCCAAGCCTGCCTGATAGGAAGGCTAAGGGGATACCGGAATGGAGACGTTAGGCAAAGTAAAATTATGTATGAAAAGGGGGATATTATATGAGCAATCCGAGAAAGAAATATTTAAGCGTTGTATACAATGGAGTGGAGATCTGGAAAGATTTGTCTGCGTACATAGAAGGTTTTTCATATGAAGATTCCGTTGACGAATCGGATAATATATCCATCTCATTAAGTGACCGTGATTTAAAATGGAGCCGTACCTGGCTGCCGGAAAAAGGGGACAAGATTTCTCCAGCCATCATTCTTGAAAACTGGAACTATGAGGGAGAGAAAATGACTGTGATGTGCGGTGCTTTCCTGGTGGATGATTTCTCTTTTTCCTGCCCTCCGTTTTCCTGTTCCATCAATGGGGTCTCAGCACCGGTGGATACCGGTTTTAAAGAAACAGAAAACACAAAAACTTGGGAAGCAGCTACCGTAAGTCTGATTGCTTCTGAAATTGCAGGAAAATATGGTTTGGAGCTGGTTTACGAATCAGAAGATATCCAGGTAGCAAAAACCGAGCAGGACAATCAGCCGGACAGTGACTTTTTAAAAAGTCTTTGCGAAAGGTATGGATTAGGAATGAAAATCTATTCCAACCGACTGGTTATATGGGACTTAAAACAATATTTTGACAAGCCGTCGGTTTTGACGATCGTACCTGAAATGGTTTCAAAATGGTCTTATAACAGCACTATGCAGGGAACCTACACCGGAGTAAAGGTAAGTTATACTAATCCCATCAACAATCAAACTGTTGAAGTCATGGTGGGGACAGAAAAACGGCTTTATAAAACAAGCCAAAAGGCGGATAATGAGGCGGATGCCAGACGGATAGGAGAAAGCATTTTAAGGAATGCGAATAGAAAAGAGAGAACCATGAAGCTGACGATTCCGCCAAAAATGTCTTTATATGCGACTGCCAATGTTCAACTGTCAGGTTTTGGAAGCCTGGATGGAAAATATTTTATAGAAAGGATTTCTCACAGCCTGTCAGACAGCGCCTATAATATGCAGGTTAGTTTGAGCCTTATTTCTAAAGACAGTGATCAAAAGGGAAATGAATCGAAGACAGACGGCAGCAGCAAAGAGACAAATAATTATACGGTACAAAAAGGTGACAGTTTATGGGGGCTCGCAAAACGTTTTTATGGTGATGGAACAAGATACTGGGGGATATACGAGGCTAATCAGCAAATCATTGAGGCGGAGGCAAAGCGTCGTGGAAGGGCGGATTCTAATAATGGGTATTGGATTTATCCGGGCTTAACACTTTTAATACCATGAAAGGAGGAAATGTATGAAGGATGTGATTCGGGTTGGACGGATTTCTTCGATAAACCCGGAAAAAGGTTTAGTAAGAGTATATTATCCAGATAAAGACAGTACGACCTCCGAATTGCCGTTGTTTCATTTTCACTGGGAATTCAGACTTCCTAAAATCAATGACCAGGTACTTGTGCTTCATTTATCCAATGATACCAGTTCAGGAGTGGTATTAGGGGGATTCTGGAACGATATAGATCAGCCGCCGAAACAGGCAGAATACAAAAAAGATCTGGAAAGCGACTCCTATGAAATGCTTCAGAAAGGAAATTTTATAATCCATTCCCCACAAATTAGTTTTGAAGGTGAAGCAGGTATCGTTACTTTAACAGAGATATTGGAAATGAAAAGCAGGCTGGAGGCGTTGGAAGGGAGACTGGAAGAATGATTGGACTTTTAGGGGGATTGCGCTTTCGGGTGAATGACAGCAGGGTTCTAACATTTCAAAACATGAGAAGAGAGATATCAGCTTCATGGAATACAATGACTAGAATTGGCCAGAAGCCGTTGTCCGAATTTGGAGGGGCTGATCTGCAAACTGTAACCTTTGATATAACTCTGGATGCATCTCTGGGAGTAAAACCCAGGATGCTTTTAGGGATCATGGAACGAATGACAGAGTCAGGGGAAGCCAATGAACTGGTCATAGGAAGGCAGTTGGTAGGGAAAAACAAATGGGTGATAACGAAATGTTCTCAGGCCTGGGAAGTTATTTTAAGAGGCGGAGAATTATATCGTGCCAATGTTACCCTGACGTTACAGGAATATTTGTGAGGAGGCGGTAATGGAAAGATATGAATTGTCCATATTGGACGTATATGGAGAGCCGGCAGAGGAACTAAAGCGTAATCTATCCACCCTGTTTGGAACTAGGGCCGGCGCTCAACCTGCCGACAGGGAATTTGGAATTTCCTGGGAGTGTCTGGATGAAATTCCGGAAGCAGCGGAAAGCCTGTTTTTTCTGGAAGCGACAAGAAAGGTGGAGCGGTATGAGCCAAGAGTAAATATTCACGATATTGTATTTGAGCAGAAAGAGGGACGATTGACCCCTCACATATATTTTAAAGGAAAGGAGGAACTTTGATGGAAAATATGAAAAACAGATTTTCTGATTATCCGGAGGTCAGCTTTATTGAAGATACAAGTTTTTCGGACCTTCAGACCAGGCTCATAGATGATTATGAGAAAAGGTATAAGGAGCTGACTGGTAAAAAGATCTCGCTGGCGTTGGCAGATCCATACCGCCTGATTTTATATTCCTGTGCGGTAGCTATTTACCAGGGATACCAATATGAAGACAGAGCGGGAAAAATGGGATTATTAAAATACAGTACCGGCGAATTTCTGGACAATCTGGCTGCCTTTAAAAAAGTAAAAAGGAATAAGGCAACTCCCGCAAGTACAATGATACGGTTTACTTTATCAGCTGCAGTTGAAAAAAAGGTTGTGATTCCAAAAGGGACCAGAGTAAAAGGTCAGGAACTGTATTTTGAGACTACGGAAAAAGGGGAAATAATACCAGGACAGCTTTATGCGGATATACCCTCAAAGTGCCAGACCACCGGAGAAACGGGAAATGGTTATTTACCAGGTGAAATCAGGACACTCACTGACTTGCTCCCTTATACTCTTAAGGTATCCAATTTGACTCAGACCAGCGGAGGCACGGATCGGGAAAGCGATGAGGAGTTGGTAGAACGGATTTATTTAGCACCGGTCAGTTACTCTACGGCAGGACCGGAGCGTGCTTATGAGTATTGGGTAAAGACATTCAGCCCTTCGGTAGGGGAATGCCGGATTATTTCTGAAAATCCTGGTGAAGTGGATATTTACGTGACTATGGCGGATGGAACGATTCCTGATGACGAATTCCTTCAAGAACTGGGAGAGTATCTGGAAAAAAGCAATGTTCGGCCCTTAACAGACCATGTTGTTGTGAAAAAACCCAGGCCAATAGAATATAGCATTGATCTTGTTTATTATATCCGCAATGAAGACAGTGATAAGGAGGAAACCATAAAGGCGGCTGTCCATACGGCCTGCGATAATTACATAGCATGGCAGAAGAAGGTAGGAAGGGATATTAATCCTTCAGAGCTGATCTACCTTGTAATGGGGGCGGGAGTGAAGATGGTAGAAATACAAAAACCGGTATTTATAGAAATACCAGATTCTGCAGTGGCGGTTCCAGGCAATATAGCTCTTATATACGGAGGAAGAAAGGATGATTGATTTTTATAATGGTGAAATGAAAGATATTATGCCAGTTAATCTGCTTTCTCCGGAAACAAAAGCAATCAGTTTTGCAGTAAGACAGGCGATGAAAAGTCTGCTGGAGTTTTCCAGAGCATGCCATTTATATGGGGAATTAAGTAAGGTTCCGGAACCAGTGCTTGATCTTCTCGCATTGGAGCTGAATACTCAATATTATGATCAGACAATGCCTAGAAAGCTGAAAGAGCAGTTGATCACACAGACAACCACATGGTATATGCATGCAGGTACACCGGGGGTTCTGGAAGAATTTTTAGATACGGCACTGGATGGCGGAGAAATACAAGAATGGTTTCAATATGGAGGAAAACCATACTATTTTAAAGCTCTGGTTCAAGTGGGGGAACATGAAATACCGCTAGGCTATGGATTAGAAGCCAAAAGGCAAATAGAACTTTATAAAAATGCCCGGTCCTGGCTGGAGCATGTGGCATTTATAATAAAATCAAAGGCTTATTGTGCGATTGATCTTAAGAATGCGGTTCGTTTTATAGGGAAGTTTTATCCACGTCTCAATACTCCTTATTTAAAGCTTGATGGTTTTTGGAAGCTTGATGGTAAAAAATTAAGTGGATATGGCAGTGATGAAAAAATAGACTTTTATCCGGTAAAGCAAAATTGGAAAATAAGAATACAGGAAGATGTTCTTTTGAAGGAGCAGTGGCTCATGATTTATTTGGTATCGTTGTACATGAATACGGAAAATAGATTGAGGTTTTCAGGCCGTGTGGTTTCGATGGCTGGAATAAAACATGCAATGTATTTAAAAGCTAAGGTTAGAGAGTATGTAAGTCCGAATGTGAGAGTCAAAACTGTAAATCGATTATCCTCGGAGTGGAAATTGAATGGTAACAGAACTTTAAACGGTGGACTGTCAGTATTGTAGATCAATATATGGAAAAATAATGAATAATGAAAGGAAGAAAGAATATGGCAGAAAGTTCAAATGGTGTTATGACTGTAGTAGCCAGAAAAAAATTATGCGAGGCGCATGCCGGAGACCGACGGTTGCCGAAAATCGCAAAGATAGCCTGGGGTGACGGAGGAGTGAATGAAGCGGGTGCTCCTAAAAATACCACGGGAAGTGAAATAGGACTTTATAATGAACTGATGAAAAAGGATGTAGAAGCTTATGTATATGTAAGTGAGGATCATACCAGTTGCAGGTATACTGCTACTTTGGAAGCAGGAGATCTGACTGGTAAGGAAATTTCAGAAATGGGACTCTTTGATGAAGATGGAGATTTGGTGGCTTACCGGACATTTTTACGGAAGGGAAAAGATGCTGACATTCCTCAGATTTATGATATGGATGAAGTATTTTAACAAAAGGAGGTATATAAAATGGAATTTTGTAAAATAAAAAATCCACCGGAATATACACTGGAGGTGGAGCATTGGACCAGAGATACGGATGCAGACGGTGATCAGATGGCAGTTGTAATTGAACAGTTGTTGAATAATACATTTTACAATAAGGTGAAGGAGGAAAGGCGTCAGCAGCCAGTTCTGATTAATCTCCCTGCTTCAGGGTGGAGTAGGGAAGCTCCATATAGTCAAAAGGTCGTTGTGCCTGGAGTTATGTCATCTGATAATCCAACTGTTCATTCCTGTACTCCAAAGGGCTTAACTCCTGCAGAAGTTAAGTTAAAAAGGAAAATGATCAGTATGATTACAGACGGTGAATCAGAAGATGACTATGTCATATTTTATTGCGGAGAAAAAAGGCCGACAGAAGATTTTAGTGTGTATTTGAGAGGGGTGAGTGATAATGGGTAAGATGATCATTTCCGGTGGCGGTGGATCAGGAGCAGGTTCTGATGAGTGTACAGCTTCAAAGGCAGAGGTTTTAAAGGGGTATAAAGCAATTACATCGGATTCTGCTGATGAAGTGGCGGAGGGGACATTAGAACTTACCGGTGACGTATCAGATAGTCAGGTACTGGAAGGAAAAACATATTATAATTCAAATCCAAAGATTAAGAGAACCGGTTCTATGGTAAACCATGGTGCGGTGTCCCTGAGTTTGAATGCTGGTGCCTCCTATACGGTGCCTGCAGGTTTCCACAATGGGGGAGGTAAAGTAACGGCTAACAGTTTGGCAAGTCAGACGCCTGCCACAGCTACAGCAGCACAGATTATAAATGGGCAGACAGCTTGGGTGAATGGAAGTAAGCTTACAGGGACTCTTTCGGTGAACAGTATCCTGTCTTTTAGTGCAGCCGCATACAGTACAACGCAGATTTTATTACAATGGCAAAATCCGTATGCGGCTGCCGGAAAACCTTTTAGCGGAGTATTTATTCATTATTCTACCAGCGGATATCCAGGAACTGGTGGAACCAGAATTTACACAGGGTATGGAAATAACGCAACGCCCGGTGGTTGGTCACAAGCCATTGTTGCCATGCCAGCGATGGGAACTACTTATTATTTTAGTGCTACAGCTTTTGCGTCTGCCTCCCCTACAGATATGTGGGGAAATACACTAAATGCAGTTGCTGCTACTACATCAAGAGGTCAGCAAGTGTTTACAGCTTCTGGAATATTTACAGTACCTGCTGGTGTACGAAACATTGACATATTTGTAGTTGGCGGTGGCGGCACAGGAGCACAAGGACAAAGCGATTCTAACAGGAGCGGAAGAGGAGGCAATAGTGGAAGAACTGCTACAACTTTAAAATATGCAGTCACTCCCGGTCAGCAATATACAGTCACAGTGGGTTCCGGAGGCCCAAGAAGCAACTCATCAACTTTTGCAGGAGGAGCAACCAGCTTTGGAAATGTTATTTCTGCCGATGGAGGGTCAAGGCCTTCTGGTCCACAAGCAGATGGTGGTGGAAACGGTGGATCTGGTGGTGGTGTATCAATAGCTACATTTCACAATGACACTAAAGAAGATTATATAAGTACTGCTGGAGGATC
>DEYX01000284.1:45820-57382 GCA_002365025.1 Hungatella sp. UBA3147
ATCTGATGGATCTGATGGTATAACATCATGGACTGGTTACGGAACAGCTATTTATGGTGGTGTAGGCCAACATTATACAACGAGAGCTTTTGGAGAATCCTGGAATACTCTATACGCCGGAGGAGGAGGAGGAGGAGGATACTTCGCTGCCGGAGGAGCTGGTGGAGGCGGTACGGGTGGAGGCTACCGAGCCATGCCTACTGATGGAGCTGCTAACACAGGAGGCGGAGGCGGAGGCGGTGGTAGAGATACAGAAAATAGCACCCGATACTGTGGAGCTGGTGGATCAGGAATTTGTATCATTAGATGGGGATATTAAGAAAGGAGAATATTTAAATGGTTGTACATCAGGTATTTGCTCAAATATTTGAGGAAGAGATAAAGAATATTATTGTATGCGATAATTATGAAATGGCAAATCGTTTAGCAAGGGCTGTTTATGGAGTTGAGGCGTTTGCAGTGGATTGTTCACAGTATCCATGTGGGGTAGGTGATAAGTATCGTGACGGAATCTATTACCATGTAAACAATGACGAAAGCGAAATAGTGATCAATTATGTTCCTACTGCAGAACAACAAGTTCCGGTACTGAATGCCCAGGTATCCTACCTGTCCATGATGTCCGGTCACGAAATGGAGGTATACCATGAGTAAGTTTGAAAAGGTAAAAGGATTTTACGATGCAGGTCTGTGGTCAGAGGGGATGGTATGGAATGCTGTAGGCCGCTGGATCAATGCCGAAGAATTCCTGGAGATCACAGGGATTGAGTATGAGAAAAAGTGAGGGAAATGAGGATGAAAAATATATTATGTGTGATAGCAGGAACTGTGGGAAGCTTCATAGTATCTTTATTTGGAGGGTGGGATACCGGTATCGGAACATTAATACTTTTCATGGCCATTGATTTTCTTTCAGGCCTCGCAGTAGCCGGAGTATTCCATAAAAGTATAAAGACAGAATCCGGAACACTGGAATCGAAAGCAGGATTTAAAGGCTTATGCAGGAAGTGTATGACGCTCCTATTTGTACTGGTGGCCCACCGCCTGGACCTCTCCCTAGGAACCCCTTACATACGCGACACAGTTATCATCGGATTTATGGCAAACGAGCTTATATCCATCGTAGAGAATGCAGGCCTTATGGGCCTTCCTCTCCCGGCGGCCTTAATTAATGCCATAGACCTATTAAACAAAAAATCACAAACATCGTGATAACGCCTAAAAGCCCATCTCCCTCTCCCGGTACATTCCCACCCCAACCATCATATAATAATACAAAAAGGACAAGGAGATTTAATGGTTAAAAGCGAAGCAACAGAAACTATGCCAAACATAGAGCTTTTGGGAATACAGGAAAATCTAAAGAATTCCGATTACACGGAGATTGAACGTTTCCGGGAATCCTTTGATGCAGACGAGATGGGCTTTGTGGGCCTAAGGGAAGGAATTTAATATGGAAGTTCAAAAATTATTGACACCATACAACTACAGCAACGGTCAGATCGACCGAATAAAATATATTGTAATACACTACGTAGGAGCTCTTGGAGGAGCAGAAGCAAACTGCAAATATTACGCTTCCCAATACATTGGGGCCAGCGCCCATTACTTTGTCGGATTCAGCGGAGAAATATGGCAATCCGTTGAGGACAAAGATATTGCATGGCATTGCGGAGCAAAAACATATACCCATCCGGAATGCCGCAACAGTAACAGCCTGGGAATAGAGCTCTGTGTCAGAAACAATGGAAGTCAGTCAGATACAAGCAGAGACTGGTATTTTGAAGATGCTACAGTAGAAGCCGCTGCCCAGCTGATAAAAGAACTGATGAAACAGTACAACGTTCCGGCGGATCATGTAGTCCGCCATTATGATGTAACGGGAAAAATCTGTCCCAATCCTTTTGTATACAATCATACTGAACATACCTGGGATAGTTTTAAAGCAGCACTTGCAGAAGAACAGCATAAATCCGGATGGATTGAAGAAGAGGATGGCTGGAGATTCTACTTAGGGGATACCGGAAATTATGTTACAAACGATTGGTATAAGGACGGAGAAAACTGGTACTGGTTCGATGGTGCCGGATTTATGGTAAAAGATACATGGAAAACCGGGTCAGATGGCAAATGGTATTATTTAAATAACAACGGTTCAATGGCAAAAAGCCAGTGGATCATCTGGAAAGAAGAGATGTACCGGGTTACGGAAGACGGAAGCATGTTTGAAGGAAAAATGAATCTGAGCACTGATGAAAAAGGTTCCCTGCATATTGTCTGAAAAAAGACGGGAGACCGGTAATCCGGCCCCGTCTAAAATTATGGAAGCCATCGAAAGATGCTGGAAAATATTCATACACTATGCTAAAATAGCCTGTATAGCAGATCATTGTGTATCCCATGGAGTTTATCAGAAGAAGATCCAATGAATCAGAGGCAGCGGAATTTTTCAGACTTCATAAACAACAATCAGAGAGGTAACCCTATGCTGGACTATAAACGAAACCCAATTCCAATCATTCTTATGCTCTATGCCATTTGCTTTGCATTCCGGACAATAGAATATTTCATATTCCGTACCGACCAGTCAATGATCGGCGAAGCATTTATACATAAACTGGCCGGTATTCTACTGTTGGTGTTCTCTATCCCGTTTTTCCGGTATTCATGGACAGAAGTAGGTTTTTCTCCTGAAAAGGCTCTCCGAACTATGTTATTAGGAGCATTGCTTGGCGCAGTTGTTTTTACTGCAGGCTATGGTATTGAAATAATAATTCAATTATCAACAGGAAATTTTTCAGGACTTAAGTTTTACGTAACCAGCTATTCCGTTTTAGGCAACCGGGGGATGCAAAGCGGTATTCTGTTTATCATAATCTGTATAGCAGGAAACATAATCAATGTGATAATGGAAGAGGGAGTTTTCCGGGGACTTCTTGTCCGGCTGGCAGAAGAAAAGTATTCTTTTCCTGCCGCATGTATCCTGTCTTCCGTTCTCTTTGGAGTCTGGCATATCATGCAGCCTTTAAGAAATGTAATAGATGGCAATCAGTCCATGGCAGGTGCTTTTATGGCTGGCCTGATTCTGGTGGTCACCAGTACTCTGCTGGGAATTCAGTACTGCATGCTTTACAAGCTCACAGGATCTCTGTGGGCAGGAATGGCGGCTCATTTTGTGAATAACACCACGGCCAATCTGCTGCATGTGGTTTCGGATTCCGGTGTGGATGAACTGCTGACTGTCCGAATTACCATTGCACAAACCCTTTCATTTCTCATAGTACTTTTCTTTTATATCTCTTGTAACAGAAAGAAATAGCTCCTATCCGTGTGAAAGAGATGAGAACAATCTTCTCAAACAAACGTCTGGAGAGAAATGTGCATAAAAATAACGACGATAATTCGGCATTTATAACAAATAATATAAAACATATTGACACAGGCCATAGAAAATGTTATTTTGTAATCATCAAAAACGTTTTCGTAAATAGGCATTTCATGCAACACTTCTAAAAAGAAGTGTTAAAAAAAACCAAAGACCAAAAACGTTTTTGGAAAAAAGAGGTGTAGAATGGCAAAATCAATTTATGACGTGGCACAGGAAACGGGATTATCAGTAAGTACGGTATCAAGAGCATTAAACGGATACAGCGATGTATCGGCCAAAACCAGGGCGCGCGTGGTGGAGGCGGCGGAAAGACTTGGGTACGTTCCCAATACCAGTGCCAAAAATCTGTCTTCAAAAAACAAAAAGAATGTGGCTTTGCTCATTTGCGGACTTTTGGAAGAGGCCCAGTCTAACGAATTCATGATGAATGTTATTCAGGGGGCTTATACTTACATGATGAAGCATGAGATCAATCTGGCTATGTATTCCATTGGGAAGGAAGAACAGGAAAAAAAGGATTTTGACACATTTTGCAGAGAATATTCATTATCAGGGGCCGTAATTATGGGTCTCAGGATAACGGATCCTCTGGTAAAAAGCCTGCCTCACTCCGCTCTGCCCTGTGTTTCCATTGATATCCAGCTGGACGGAGCATGCACATCAGCAGTCATGACAGATGACAGAAAGGCATTTGAGCAGGTCACCCAGTACGTGATCGATCATGGCCACCGAAAACTGGTTCTTGTTTATGGGCGGAAAAAATCCGATGTTTCCATCAGACGTCAACAGGGTTATTTAGATGCCCTTGAAAAGAACGGCATTGATCCCAAAAGCTGTAAAGTGATCTATACGGACTTTATGGAACAGAAAGCGTATGAAGGAACTAAGAAACTGCTGAAGGAATATAAAGAGGAGGCTGGGACCGCGTTTGTCTGCATGAGCGACTTAACGGCCATAGGCGTTTTAAGAGCAGTTCAGGAGCTGGGATATCAGAGCCCAAAGGATTTTTCCATTACCGGTTATGACGGCAACTACTTTATGAAATACATTGATCCTTTTATCACCTGCGTCAACCAGAATATGTGGCAAAAAGGCTACGATGCGGCAAAGCTTCTCATGAAAATGGTGAATGACGAAAAGTATTCCAGGGTTCATATGACAAAATATTTTCTTGAGGAAGGCAAGAGTGTGAAGCAATTGTAAAAAAATATTAAGGAGGATATTTATGAAAAGAAAATTGGCGGGGATTATGGCAGCCGTTATGGCTGCGGCAACGTTGATCAGCGGCTGTTCCGGTGGGAACAGTAAAACAACGGCACCAGGGGCAGACAATTCTGAAAATGCATCGGGGAAGGAAATACAGATGACTTTTCCAACCTATCTGGCAGGTGAAAATGTTGGGGCTGTTTTCTTTCTGCCCGAGGTTGAACGGTTTAATCAGAAGTACGCAGGCAAGTATAAGATCGTGATCGAGGAGGTTCCTCAGGCCCAGTATGCGGAAAAAATCAAACAGTTGGCCCAGCAGAATAAACTTCCCGCCATTGTCCATGCACCTGGCTCCGGTGGTATCGATCTTCAGTGGTTTAAGAGTGTAGCTCTTGCCAATGGCATGGCATATGACTTAAGCGAATTTGCAAATGCTAATCCGGAGGTAAAAAATAACTGGATTGATGACTCCATGGATTACTGTACCGTGGACGGAAAACTCATCTGCAAGCCCCTCTCTGTGTTAAAGCCTGTAGGCCTGTATTATAACAATACCATGTATAAGCCGGAAAAAGCCGTTAAGGATATGAAACTTGACGAGTTCATAGAAAGCATCGGAGATAACAAGTTTGCATTTCAGACTGCGGAAAATGCCTGGACATCAGGACTTCTCCTTACCGCCCTTATTGCCAATCAGGAAGGAGGAGAGACGTATCTGGCTCAGTATGTGGATGACAAACTTTATGATTACACCGATGCAAAGATCGTTTCCGCCATATCCATTTTGCAAAAACTCCTTCAGAGCAATGCATCAGCCAATACCATTGGCGCAGCTTACGCAGATGCAGCCAATGCATTTATGAGCAAGAGTGCTGCCATTATCTGCAACGGTTCCTGGATGGCTTCTGATTTTGATGAAGAATCAGCAGACAAGTGGTCAAATGGATTTACCGGTGAAGAAGTGACTTCAGATATTTATCCAGGAAATTTTGCCATTGCCAATCCGAGAGTATTCGGTGAATTCTGGATCGCAAATACAGCTTCTGATGAGGAAAAAGAGCTGGCAAAAGCCTTCTTTGCTTTCCGCGATTCCAAGGAAGAAATCGAGCAGCTGGTACTGACCGAAGGCGGAGTAGCTCCGAAGCTGGATTACAGCGACGAATTCTTAAAGAAACAGGCAGAAAACCGCATCTTATCCCAGCTTGCCGAAAGCATGGATGAAAATACCAGATACACAGCCTCTATTTTCGATGTGATGCCGGCATCTGTTGCTGATACGGAATTTGGTAAGCTGCTTCCTAAGCTTGCAGACGGAACCCTTACGCCGGAGGAATTCTGCAGCCAATTGACTCAGAAGGCGGAAGAAGCTAAAAACTAAACATTGTAACATGGGAATTAAATACTGTTGCAAAAGCCTGTGAAAACAGGTGTATTGCAGCAGTATTTTTAGAAAGAGGGGAAGAAAATGAAAGCAGGAAAATCAAATTTCACTGTTTTGGAGAGAAGGAATTATAAGTGGTGCTACTTATTTTTGCTGCCCTCCCTCCTGATATTTTTGCTGTTTTACTTATCACCAATCCTTACCGTGATCGCCACCTCCTTTACCAAGTGGGATGGCTTCAATAAACCGGTTTTCATAGGACTTAAAAATTACATCAATCTTTTTCATTCCAAAACCTTTCTCATATCTTTGAAAAACCTTCTGGCCTGGTCCGTGATTGCTGCCACTTTCCATGTGGGATTCGGCGTGCTGATGGCATTTGTACTGTATGCAAAGCCCAAAGGCTGGAAACTCACCAGAGTGATTTTTATGGTGCCTAACGTGATCTCAGCGGCTGCCTGGGCCATGATATATAAATTCATCTTCAATGACGATATGGGTATTTTAAATAACCTGATTCGAAAATTTTCACCGGACTTTCATGTCCAATGGTTCTTCCAGTCCCCATATGCATTCTGGGCGGTTACATGCACCTGGATCTTTTACGCGGTGATTGTAACCCTTGTTGTATTAAATGATTTGATGGCAGTCCCGGAGGAAGTGGTGGAAGCCGCCAGGGTAGACGGGGCATCCCCATGGCAGCTGACCCGTCATATCATGCTTCCCCTTTGCAGAAATGCCATTGGAACCGGAGTAATCTGTTCCATTACTTCCAGGATCGCCATGTATGAACAGATCAGGCTGACGACCGCAGGCGGCCCTGGGGACGATACCATGAATATACCGTTAATCCTGGTCAATTCCATATCTGATATGAAATACGGATACGCCAATGCCAACGGTATGGTTATGTTTGCTCTGGGCCTGATCATTCTGGCAGCTGTTAATATTACATTCCGTATGAATGACAGCATCTATTAGGAGGAGGGACGAAATGAAGAAAAAAGTTACTGTATTTTGTATGTATTTTCTTATGGTTTTTACTGTGATCATATCGGTCTTTCCGATTCTCTGGGTGATCATGTCATCCTTTAAAACAAATGCACAGATTCTTGGAAACCCATTTACACTGCCGACTTCCATAAGTTTTGAACCATATATATACTTATTTGAGAAATATGATTTTCTGCGGTACGCGGTCAATTCCTTTCTGGTCTGCATTACCTCAACGCTCCTGTCGCTGCTGTTCTTTGCCATGGGCGCTTATGTGATCGGAAAGTACCGTTTTCCAGGAAAATCACTGATTTTTGCCTTGTTTACCATTACCCTGCTGGTCCCTTCCCATTCCAAGGCACAGCCTATCTTTTCCCTGATCATGAAGATAAATCTTTATGATAATATCTGGGGTCTGGCGGTGGTTTACTTATCCATGGGGCTTGCAATGTCCATGTTTATCTTAAAATCCACATTTATGTCCATTCCATCATCCTTAGATGAGGCGGCCAGGCTGGAAGGAGCTGGTTTTCTCCGGGTATTTTTCCAGATCAACCTTCCTCTGGCAAAAGGCGGATTGGCTACCGCCGGGATTCTTATGTTTTTGAATAACTGGAATGAATTTTTTTATGCTTCCCTGCTGACCTCTTCCAATAAGAACAGGACTCTGCCGGTGGCGCTGCAATTTTTTACCGAATCATTTTCATATGACTACACAAAGCTGTTTGCTGCTTTGACCCTTGTCGTGCTTCCGGGCATCATTTTATATGCGCTGGCTCAGGAGCAGGTACAGGCCAGCGTTGCGGCATCAGGAGTAAAAGGCTGACAATATAGGAGAGCATAATGATTAACACAATGAATTTTTTGAAGGGTCAGGGAGATTTAAAAAACTGGCTGATAGAGGAAACGGAATTTGATGCCCGGAACCTGGGAAAATACGAGGCGGTTTTTGCCCAGGGAAACGGATACATGGGGATGCGGAACGCTCTGGAAGAGCGGTATGTGGAAGAGGTGAGGAACACGTTCATCACCGGAACCTTTAATAAAGCGGGAGATGAAGAGGTGACGGAACTTCCCAATCTTCCGGATGTAACGGCTATGGATATCTATGTTGACGGATACCGTCTGAACCTGCAGTCAGGTAAGGTCGTTAAGTATTCCAGGATCATGAACTTAAAGAACGGAGAAACCACCAGAACGGTTGTGTGGGAATGTCCATCGAAGACTCTGGTAACGGCTGTTTTTAAACGGTTTGTATCCTTAAAAAATGAACATGCTGCGGCGGAATATCTGGAGCTGTCCTGTGACGGCAGCGCGCAGCTGGTGATTGAAACGGGAATTCATGGGGATGTGACAAACCATGGAGCTATGCATTTTGAGAATTTAAGGCGCAGGATCTATGACGGTATCACCATGCAGTTCCTGGCTGAAACCACCGAGTCCCGGGTGCTGGCGGCGGTCCACAGTGCCTGCAGGATAAGCCGGGAGGAAAAGCCTCTTCCGGTTATGGGCAGAAGAAATATGGATCTGCGCTGGTCCGTGAAAGCAGAGGCCGGTGAAACCATCCGCCTGGAAAAAATATCATGCTTTCATTCTTCCAGGGATCTGGCTTACGAAAAGGAAGAGCAGCCCGATATTCTTAATCGGCTGAAAGCAGACGGCATGGAGTGTTTACAGATCGAATTTGATAAGGGATATGACAGACTGCTGGCGGAGTCAGAGGCAGTGTGGAAAGAATTCTGGAAAGACCATGAGGTAACCATACAGGGAAATAATGATTTTGATCAGCTTGCCCTTCGGTTTGCCCAGTATCATCTGAATATTATGGTGAAAAAGGATGACAACCGGGTGGGGATCGCTGCAAAGGCTTTGACAGGGGAAGGCTATAAGGGCCATTCCTTTTGGGATACGGAAATGTTTATCCTGCCCTATTTTACCCTTACGGAACCCCAAACCGCCAGAACCCTTCTGGAATACCGTTACAGAAATCTCTATGGCGCCCGCAAAAAGGCTGCTGAAAACGGCTGGGAGGGGGCCATGTACCCGTGGGAGTGCGCCTGGATCGATGACGGCGAGGTAACTCCCTTATATCTTGGTACCGACGTGGTAACAGGCAAGGTACAAAAGTGTCTGACAGGATTAATCGAGCATCATATCAGCGCGGATGTGGCTTATGCGGTATGGCAGTATTACCAGGCCTCCGGAGATCAGGACTATATGGACCGGTACGGATATGAAATCATATTGGATACGGCTCTTTTCTGGTCCAGCCGGCTGGAATGGAATGAGAAAAAGGGCTGTTACGAAATCCTTGATGTGATCGGGCCGGATGAGTATAAGGAGCATGTGGATAATAATGCCTATACCAATTATATGGCGGATTATAATATGGGACTGGCAGAATGTATTATGGAAACTTTGCCAAAGGAAAATAAGGATGTTTCAGACCGGCTTGATGAGAAGTTCCATTTTGACCGGTTAAACCAGAGGTTAAAGGAAAAGAGGGCAAAGCTCTACTTACCGGTGCCCGGGGAAAATGGCATTGTCCCTCAGACCGACCAGTATATGAGCTTGGAGCCCATTGATCTGGCACCTTATAAGGCCTCCGGAAAGGTCCTTGGTATCCACCAGGATTATAATATGGAGCAGATGAGCAAACTCATGGTTTCCAAACAGGCTGATACCGTTATGCTGGATTTTGTGATACCTGATTTATTTTCCTTGGAAACGAAAAGAAAAAACTTTGTATTTTATGAAGATAAGACCCTTCATGATTCATCCTTAAGCCGCTGCGTTCATGCAGTTTTAGCTAATGATTACGGAATGGAGGACATGGCATACCAAATGCATCAGGCAGCATGCACCATCGATCTGGGGCCCAATATGAAATCATCGGAGGAAGGAATACACAGTGCCTCCATCGGAGGGATCTGGTTAAGCTGTGTCATGGGCTTTGGGGGGCTGAGGATCCGCAGTGGCGGTCTGGAACTTAATCCAAAGCTTCCTAAGGCATGGAAAGAGCTTCGGTTTCCTCTGGCATGGAAGGGTCAGAAGCTAACGGTTACAGTGGATAAGAAAGGCGTTACAATTGCAAACAACGGAAACAGCCCGGTGTCGCTTATGGTATTTGGAAGAAACAGCAGGGTGGAACCGGAAGCATCTGTTTACGTGGAAAAGAAAACCTATGAGGCGGTTATTTTTGATTTGGACGGCGTGATCTGTCATACCGATCGTTACCACTATCTTGCATGGAAAGAGGTGGCAGATGAGTTGGGGATTTATTTTGATGAGATCATCAATAACCGGCTGCGGGGGGTCAGCCGGAAGGAGAGCTTTGATATCATACTGGAACGGTATGATAAGGTCATGAGGGAAGAAGATAAGGAAAGATATCTAACAAAGAAAAATGAGGGTTATAAAAAGCTGTTGGAAGGTATGACCCCTTCCGATTTGTCGGAGGAAACTAAGGATACGTTGATGGAGCTTAGAAAACGGGGGATGAAACTGGCGATCGGCTCCTCCAGCAAGAACGCAGGACTGATCTTAAAGCAGTTGGGATTGGAACATTTCTTTGATGCTGTCTCTGACGGAAATGCAATTACTCATTCAAAGCCTCATCCGGAAGTATTTCAAAAGGCAGCAGCAATGCTGAACTGTAAGGCGGAAAACTGCCTTGTAGTAGAAGACGCCGAGGCAGGACTTATAGCAGCAAAATCTGGCGGAATGGATTGCGGGGCAGTGGGAGATGCGGTAAAATCTTTATTAGCAGATTATAAGCTGTCAGCTTTCAGCCAGCTGCTGGAGATCGTCGGATAAGGAGGGATACAGATGGAGGAGCACAGGAGACAACTGGATATCCATTCCGTGCCTTTTAGCAGATACGGCTCTTATTTGGCATTTTCCTATCCTCAGGATGGCACGAAGGAATTTGACGGCCACATTGCGGTACGGGTACTCTACGGTGCGTTTTCCCAACAGGAGACTTATCCCATCATAACGGTAAAGGATGATGGGGAGCCGGAACAGACGATTGCAGTTTCCATGTCGCCCTGGGAACTGAACGTGACTTCTGAAACAGGAGAATACTCCATATGCTTTGGGGATGAGGAAGGGTTTCTCCTGAAATCAAACAGCCCTGTTCTTATCACAAAGACAAAAGCGGGTTCCTATGACAGAGTGATGGGACACATGGACGGTAGCTTTGAAATAGCGGGAGATGATATGGCCCTCCATGTAACCCTGCGAAGAGGAAGGGCAAAAGACCGATCGGCATGTCCGGACAATGGCTTTGGAAGCAGCAGGACGGAGCTTCTTCTAAGCCCGGCGGAGGGAGAGCTGTTGGCCGTGATTACCCTTACCGGATTAAGTCCCCAGAAAAAAGAGTACGGGAGCTATGCCTTGTGCCGTCAGACGGTAAAAGAGGAATATCTGGAGTTTGAGAAAGGGATCATGAAAGATTTAAAGGGGAAAGATCCTGCTTTTGAAAAAGCCGGAAGGGAAGCAGCCTATGTTTTGTGGCATTCCGTGCTCCAGCCTTCCGGTCATATCAAAAGACCGGTAATGGTCATGACAAAAAATTGGATGAATCTTGTAT
>DEYX01000030.1:0-1018 GCA_002365025.1 Hungatella sp. UBA3147
CCGGAACTCCGTGGGCGGTCATCTCCTCCTCCCACTCCTTCTTTAACCCTTTTCCCTTTCGGACGCTCTCCATAATGGAAAAGGACAGTCCCTCTTCGATTCCCATTGATATTAAATAAACCATGATATCGTCACGGGTACAGATAGCCGTCTGAATGGTAGCCGTTCCCTCCTGAATCAGGGCCTGGGCATTGCCCAGCCACACATCCGTACCATGGGCAAGACCGGCAATACGTACCAGGTCAGAGAAATACTTGGGCTGCGTGTCAATTAACATCTGCATGGCAAAGTCCGTACCAAACTCCGGAACCCCGAGGGCTCCAAGCTTACATCCTCCGATATCCTCCGGCATAATTTTTAAGGCTGAGGTGTTCTGAAACAGCGACATGACCTCCTTGCTGTCCAGGGGAATATCCTTTACCGGATCAAACCCAATTAAATCCTGAAGCATACGGATCATGGTAGGATCATCGTGCCCCAGAATATCAAGCTTCAATAAGTTGTGGTCAATGGAATGGTAATCAAAATGGGTGGTTACCGTCATGGTGGTCATATCATTGGCAGGCCGCTGAACCGGAGTAAAGGAATAGATCTCCTCTCCATGAGGAAGTACGATAATTCCACCCGGATGCTGTCCGGTGGTTCTCCTGACTCCAACACAGCCTTGCACGATCCGGCTGATCTCGCAATTGCGCTTTCTCACCCCATGCTCTTCATAATAATTTTTAACATAACCAAAGGCAGTCTTATCAGCCAGGGTACCAATGGTCCCTGCCCGGAACGTCTGGCCCTTGCCGAAAATGACCTCTGTATAGTCATGAGCCTTACTTTGATACTCACCGGAGAAGTTTAAGTCAATATCCGGCTCCTTGTCTCCCTTAAAGCCCAGGAAGGTTTCAAATGGAATATCAAATCCGTCTTTTGCCAGCGGACGTCCGCACACCGGGCAAACCTTATCCGGCATATCGCATCCCGCCATACCGGAGAACTGTTTTACTTCTTCTGAATCAAAATCATA
>DEYX01000030.1:1117-16196 GCA_002365025.1 Hungatella sp. UBA3147
CTTCTTCTGAATCAAAATCATAATAATGGCAGGACGCACAATAATAATGTGGGCTTAAGGAGTTTACCTCCGTAATTCCTGACAGATAAGCTACAAAGGATGAACCGACAGAGCCTCGGGAACCTACCAGATACCCATCCTCATTGGATTTCCAAACCAGCTTCTGAGCGATGATATACATAACCGCAAACCCATTGGATATGATGGAATGAAGCTCTCTCTCCAAACGCTCCGTAACAATTGTCGGAAGGGTTTCTCCATAGATGGCATAAGCCCTGTCATAACAGATCTTTCTTAAATCTTCATCAGAATTCTCAATGACGGGAGCACACTTATCCGGGCGTACCGGAGAAATCTTCTCGCACATATCTGCAATTTTTCTTGTATTTTTAATGACTACCTCTTCCGCCTTATTTGGCCCCAGGTATTTAAATTCCTTCAGCATTTCCTCAGTGGTACGCAAGTACAAAGGCGCCTGATCGTCGGAATCCTTAAAACCCTGGCCTGTCATAATGATCCTTCGGTAAACCTCATCCTCCGGATCCAGAAAGTGAACATCACAAGTGGCGCAAACCGGTTTTCCAAACTGCTCACCCAGGCTTACGATCCTTTTGTTGATGTCAATTAGATCCTGTTCCGACTTTATTGAACTTTTCTCATCCCGAAGCATAAATGCATTGTTTCCCAAAGGCTGTATTTCCAAATAGTCATAAAAGTGAACCAGCTTTGCAACCTCTGCGTCGGAAACTCCCCGAAGGAGGGCCTGATACAATTCCCCTGCCTCACAGGCGGAGCCTATTATCAGTCCTTCCCGGTATTTATTAAGAACACTTTTGGGAATCCTGGGCCTTCTTGCATAGTAATTAATGTGGGAATAAGAGATCAAACGGTAAAGATTTACCCTCCCCACATCGTTAGCAGCCAATATGATCACATGATAGGTAGGAAGCTTTTTAATCATATCCGCCGTCATGGCGCTTAGGCCATTAAGTTCGTCAAGGGTTTCCACTCCCCGTTCCCGGATCATTTTCACAAATGCCACGAATATTTCAGCCGTACAACCTGCATCGTCTACCGCTCTGTGATGGTTCTCCAGAGAAATATTAAGCGCCTTTGCAACTGTATCCAGCTTATAACGGTTAAGTTTCGGAAGGAGAAGCCTTGCAAGCGCTACCGTGTCAATGACTGTAGGATCAAATGCCAGGTTAAGTCTGGAAGCATTATAGGCGATAAAGCCCACATCAAAGGATGCATTATGAGCTACCAGGACGGAATCCCCGCAAAACTCCAGAAACTTCGGCAGTATTTCATCGATTTTGGGGTAAGGAAGTACCATATTGTCATTGATGCCTGTAAGCTGCTCGATCTCAAAAGGAATGGGCACGTCCGGATTCACAAAGGTGCTGAATTTATCCGTAATGATCCCATTAATTACCTTTACCGCTCCGATTTCGATGATCCGGTTTCTGGAAGAACTGAACCCAGTTGTCTCGATATCAAATACTACATAGGAGTCCGACAGGCCCTGGTTTCTGGATTTTTCCACAAGCTGCTTTAAATCATCTACCAGATACCCTTCCACGCCATAGATCAGTTTAAAGGAATCTCCCTTATCCAGAGCATGATTTGCATCCGGGAAGGCCTGGACACATCCGTGATCGGTTATGGCAATCGCAGGCATTCCCCATCTCTTTGCCCGTTTTACGATATCTTTGACCTCTGATACGCCATCCATATCGCTCATCTTTGTATGGCAATGGAGCTCCACCCGCTTTTCAAGGCTGTTATCCACCCGCTTACCGGTAAAATCCTCGGATTTCTTGATTCCAACTACTGATCCGAGAGTCAGCTCACCGTCAAATTTATCAATGGTGGTAACGCCCTTGATGCGTATAAAGCTTCCCTGCACCACTGCAGCTTTTAAATCGTCAATCTGCTCTTCCCTGGCAAACATTTTCACCGTGATCGTATCTGTAAAATCCGTCACATCGAAGATCATAATGGTCTTCTGGCTTCTCAGCTCTCTGCTGTCCACAGTTAAAATCTTGCCTCTGATGGCAACTTCCCCGATCTCACCATCAATCTTTTCAATTTCTATGATTTCCCCGTCAAAGTCACGGCCGTATAACACATCCGGGTTGTCTGAACGGCGTCCGTAGGAGCCGCCGCCCTTTTTATAATCCTTCCACTCCTTTTTCCCGGAATCTGAATCTCCGGTCTTAGCAGCTTCCTTCTTCCCTCCCATACGCAGCGCAGGAGCAGGAGCCTGGTCTGCCGGAGCGAAAGCCGTATATTCTGCAGTCATGGCATCCAAAGAAATGCCATCTGCCATGGAAGGACCCCCAGCTCCCCCGCCGGACCCGGCATCATACTCTATACGGTCTTCATCATTCTGTATCGCAAAGGATGTACGGCTTACAATTTCCGCTACCTCCCGCTGCATCTGAAGCTCTTTTTGCTTTGCCAGCTCATTTTCCTTGGGTTCCACATATTCGTACTGGACCTCTACCGGCATGCTGCACCGTTCATGGAAAATCTTTTCCAGAACTCGTTTTAAGTCACCGGCCTTTTCATGGGTAACTATGGTATCCTCCACCGTCATCTTAAGAAGATCCGGTTCAGGAAACTGGAATTCCGCCTTACGGAACATATTGTATTCAATAATGCTGTAATTTTTAAGTTCCATTAAAAGGCTGTCCTTATAGGCCTTTAACAGCTTCTGTGGCGTGTACTGGCCCGATAAACGGAACCGTTCGATAATCTTTATGGTAATCCGCTTCGAGGGAAACAGCTGGTCCTTGATTCCCTTTTCCAGCCCGTAAATATTTTGTTTATGTATGAGTCTCGGGCTCATGAGGTAAACACGAATAGAGCTTCTATCCCTGCCTAAAGTGACCTTCTCCACTTCCACCAGATTTAAAAGCTCCCGTAATTCCTCTGTAATATGTAAACTTGGAAAAACCTCCAAAAATCTTTTTGACATTTTATCACCTATTGCATCTTCATAAGCTCTTCCTTTAGGGCATGAAGCAGTTCATCTTCCGGAACCTTACGGATAATCTCTCCTTTTTTCATCAAGAGACCTTCTCCGATTCCTCCCGCAATTCCAAGATCCGCTTCCCTGGCTTCTCCCGGTCCATTTACCACGCAGCCCATTACAGCTACTTTAATATCCAAATGGTCGAATTCTGAAACCAGTTTTTCCACCTGGTTTGCCAAAGAGATCAGATCGATCCTGGTCCTTCCGCAGGTCGGGCAGGATACCACTTCTACACCGCCCTTTCTCAAACCAAGTGTCTTTAAAATCAGCTTTGCGGTCTTTACTTCCTCCACCGGGTCTCCTGTTAAAGATACACGGATGGTATCTCCGATTCCTTCATGAAGAATGATTCCCAGACCTACCGAGGATTTGATTGTCCCGGAGACATAAGTGCCTGCTTCGGTTATTCCCACATGAAGAGGATAATCCGACTGCCTGGCAATCAGTTCATGGGCTTTAACGCACATGAGCACATTGGAAGATTTAATGCTGATGACAAGATTTTCATATCCCAGTTCCTCAATCATCCGTACTTTTTGAAGTGCACTTTCCACAATACCTTCTGCAGCCCCCCCGCCGTATTTTTCTATCAGATTCTTTTCAAGGGAACCGCTGTTTACACCTACCCGGATGGGAATATCATATTCCCGGGCCTTTTCCACAACCGCCCGGACCCGGTCGGCCGATCCGATATTCCCTGGGTTAATCCGGATCTTATCCGCTCCGGATTCTATGGAAGCGATGGCCAGCCGGTAATCAAAATGTATATCCGCTACCAGCGGAATGGAGATCTGCTTCTTTATCTGCTTTAAGGCCGCCGCCGCTTCCATGTCCGGTACCGCAACCCGGATGATATCGCAGCCAGCCTCTGTCAGGGCTTTAATCTGACTTACTGTCGCATCCACATCCTGTGTTTTCGTATTGCACATAGACTGGATCAGGACCGGATTTCCTCCGCCGATTACCCTGTCTCCGATGCGGATTACTCTTGTTTTCTCTCTGCTCATACGTTCCTCCATTCTGCATATACCTCAAAACCGGAAGCAACCCGCTGCGCAAGTTCCATCCGGTTATTGCGGCAGGCGTCAATGGAACATGCATGCATATTCCTTTGGCCCGCCGCCTGAGTAATTATGGTTTTCTCACGTAAACCTGCTGATATCGTTAAACACCACAAAAATCATGAGGGCCATAAGGGCGGCCATACTGATTAAATTAACCAGGCCCTCCTTCTCCGGATCCATACGCTTGCCTCTGATGGCTTCAATTATCAGAAACAAAAGCCTCCCTCCATCAAGAGCAGGGATCGGAAGAAGATTCATAACGCCTAAGTTTGCACTCAGCAGGATACACATGCTGATTACATTCATAAGTGCCGCTACAACACTGACCGTAAGTCCAGCCTTAACAGAATCATCAATCATGACTACAATGCCCACCGGACCGCTTAAATCATTGACACTTGCCTTACCGGTAAAGAGCATACCAAGGCTTTTTACTGTCAGCTTAACATCGTATTCCATTTCCATGTAACCGTATTTAACCAGTTCGCCCAAAGAGACAGCCTTTTTATTCTCAGGAGCAATGATAATACCAATCAGATATTTCCCGCTTTCCTTTGAATACTGTGGATTAACAGAAACAGAATGAATGCTTTCAGTTCCGGTCGTTGGATCTATTCTGGAATATTCCACAAGACTCATCTTCTCTTCAGGCTTTAAAAGCTTATAAAGAATATAATCCCGATACATGGATACACTTTCCCCATTGATCCGGAGCAGCTTATCTCCAGGCTGGATCCCTGCCTCATAAGCAGGCGAATTTTCTGTTACTTCCTTAATATAGGTCGTATCATATCCGTTCATCCCTACCAGAAGTACCGCCAGGAAAAAAGCTAAAATAAAATTAAAGATAGGACCGGCTGCAATTACTGACATCCGGGCCGGAATTGATTTATTCTGGAATGCCCGCTCATCGGGATTTTCCTCATCTTCTCCCAGCATCATACAGGAACCGCCCAAGGGCAGCGCCTTTATGGAATAAATAGTCTCACCTTTCTTAAAACGGACCAATCTTGGTCCCATGCCGATTGAAAACTCAACCACTGCGATTCCGTTCATTTTTGCGAATAAAAAATGCCCTAATTCATGAATTAATACGATCAGCCCAAAAACCAGAATCGCTACGATAACGCTGGACAATTTACCACCTGCTTTCTATATATTCATAAGCTGCAGCCTCTGCTTCAAGAATTTCCTCTACTGTTGGATTCTCTTTTACAGTATGCCCGTTCATAGCTCCCTCTATCATATCAGTTATGGTTGGATATGAAATTTCTCTGTTCAAAAATTTGGCAACTGCCCGTTCATTGGCAGCATTGAATACTGTTGGAAGTGTTCCGCCTTCTTTCCCGGCAATATATGCCAATTTTAAACCCGGAAAATTTACCATATCCGGTTTTTCAAAAGTTATTTGATTCATGGTCCAGAAATCCAGACGATTTCCGGGAAGATATCTCCTCTCCGGATAGAAAAGTGCATACTGGATCGGAAGCTTCATATCCGGCGTTCCAAGCTGGGCCATGACTGCTCCATCCTCAAACTCCACCATGGAATGAATCACGCTCTTAGGCTGGATTACCACTTCTACCTGGTCCATTTCTACTCCAAAAAGCCATTTTGCTTCCATCACTTCAAGGCCTTTATTGACCATAGTGGAGGAATCAATGGTAATTTTCCTGCCCATAGACCAGTTGGGATGATTTAACGCATCCTCCACCTGGACTGACTCCATCTCTTTTCTGGTTTTTCCACGGAAAGGACCACCGGACGCTGTCAAAAGGATCTTATGTATGGCTTTTTTATCTTCTCCGTTTAAGCATTGATAAATGGCGCTGTGCTCACTGTCCACAGGGAGAATCTTTACTCCCCGTTCTTTTGCTAAAGGCATAATGATGTGCCCGGCAGTTACAAGGGTTTCCTTGTTGGCAAGAGCAATGTCCTTTCCCGCCTCAATGGCGGCGATGGTAGGACGGATTCCAATCATACCAACGATGGCAGTGACCACAAGTTCTGCAGAGCTTTCTGTGGCAGTTTCCATAAGGCCTTCCATTCCGGAAACAATACGAACCGGCAAATCCTTTACCGATGCCGCCAGCTCTCTGGCCTTATCTTCTCTCCATACGCATGCGATCTTTGGATGAAATTTTCTGATTTGCTCCTCTAACAGGCGGATGTTACTGCCTGCCGCCAAGGCGGTCACTTCAATATCTTTTTGATTTTCAGCCACCTCCAGAGTTTGTTTCCCGACGGATCCCGTTGAACCCAGGATTGCTATTTTCCTCATCTTATGCTGCTTACTCCTTTTCTTTTCCAATTTACCAACTTTTAAGTCAAATAATCTTTTAACGTAAAAATGTTACTGCAAAATAAATGGCAGGTGCCGTAAAGAGCATGCTGTCAAAACGGTCCAGAATTCCCCCATGGCCCGGAATCAATTTTCCATAATCTTTTACCTGATGATTGCGTTTGATTGCAGATGCAGCCAGATCCCCAACCTGGGAGATTACCGCTCCAATGGCACAAGCCAGTCCGCAGGCTGCCTGGGGATTGCGGATCTCTGTCATGGATCCTCCAAAAAGAGTTGCATAAAGAATACCCAGAAGAGCTGCGCCGGCCACTCCGCCGATTGCCCCTTCTATAGACTTTTTAGGACTGAGTACAGGAGCCAGCCTGTGCTTTCCTATAAGCATACCCACGCAATAAGCACAGGTATCACACCCCCATGAGCTTAAAAATACCAGCCACACCAGATATTTCCCGTCTGCCATGGCACGGACCTGATAAAGATAAGACAACATGACTATAACATAAAAAACTCCAAAAAAGGCCACCGTCACCTCTTCCATCTGATACCTTGGAAAGGCAAATACATAAATACTCATAAGGATCATCAAAAATGCAATGAACATGAGCATCATAAACTGCTCTCCACGAAACCACAGCAGCCCATAATAGGACAGGGCCGTTAGATATCCCATAAATCCCAATGGGTTCTTCTGTATCTTCATCACGCGATACAACTCAAACAAACCAATCATAGATATGGAAAGGGTTGTGGCAAAAAGTAATAATCCCCCGCTTCCAACTGTAAAAAGAGCTATGATAACGAGAATGACTCCGCTTATCAGTCTGGTTGTAAACATGGTGTTTCCTCCCTCCGAATCACTTCACTCCCCCAAATCTTCGTTCCCTACTATTGTACGCTGAAATTGCCTTTTTCATTTCTTCCATATTAAAATCAGGCCAAAGGCAATCGGTAACGTAGAGTTCCGTATAGGCCAGCTGCCACAGCAGATAATTAGAAAGCCGCAGCTCCCCGCTGGTGCGTATAAGAAGATCCGGGTCCGGAAGTCCTTCTGTATCCAGATAAGAAGAAAAAACTTCTTCCGTCATATCCTCCGGCAAAAGCTTCCCTTCTGCCGAATCCTTCATGAGTTTCCTGGCAGCACGAACAATCTCATCACGGCCTCCGTAGTTAACAGCAATGATAAAGGTAAGACCTGTATTATCTTTCGTCTCTTTTACCAGTTTACCGATTCCCTCTATAATATCCTGGTCAAACCGATCCCTATCACCGATCATTTTTACACGCACATTATTGGCTTTGGCGATCTTCAAAAGCCTGACCATATAATAGCGGAACAGCTGCATTAAGGCTCCAACTTCATCTGAGGTACGTTTCCAGTTTTCCGTCGAAAAACCATAAACCGTCAGATACTTAATTCCAAGCCTTGCTGCATCCTCTACCGTTCTTTCTACGGTCATGCATCCTTCCTTGTGGCCCACGCTTCTTGGAAGTCCACGCTTTTTTGCCCATCTGCCATTGCCATCCAATATATAAGCAACATGCTCCGGAATCACCATATTCTCATTCATTTTGTCCATATAATGCCGCTCCTTATAAAACAGAATAAAGAGTCTGCAAAGCAGACTCTTGCGCTGGAGCGCAGTTGCTTTAGCAACCATACTTCCTTAGCGCAGAGTGCGCATCCTAACGGAGCGCTGTTTTATAAATCAGGGAATTCCAATTCCTGATATATAAAACAGGACAGGCAAAATGCCTGCCCTTGTTCAAGATTTTTATACAGTAAGAAGATCCTTTGACTTTTCTTCAATCATTTTGTCTACCTGGGCGATCATCTTGTCTGTCAGCTTCTGAATCTTGTCTTCAGCCTCTGCCTGTTCATCCTCAGAAATTTCCTCTGCCTTTAACTGCTTTTTAAATAAGTCATTGGCATCACGGCGGATGTTACGGATAGCGACCTTGGAAGCCTCTCCTTTTTTCTTAACATCCTTAACCAGATCTTTTCTGCGTTCCTCAGTAAGCTCCGGAAATACAAGGCGGATTACATTGCCGTCATTGGTGGGGTTGATTCCCAGTTCAGAAGTGAGAATTGCCTTTTCAATTGCCTTTAACAGGCTCTTCTCCCATGGCTGGATCACAATCATACGGGCTTCCGGAATAGAAATGTTGCCGACCTGCTGGATAGGAGTCGGTGTACCATAATAATCCACTCTTATTTTATCCAGCACATGCGGGTTGGCACGTCCTGCGCGGATTGTCATATAGTCATTCTCCAGCGCTTTTAATGTCTTGTTCATCTTGTCTTCGTAAACCTGTAAACTCTCCTGCATATCGTCCTCCTGGTTTATGCGGTAACTATGGTACCGTTTATTTTTCCCTGCATTGCATTGGCAATGCCATCTTTTTCATTTAAGCTAAATACTGCAAGGGGCATTTTATTCTCCATACACATGATGGAAGCCGTTAAATCAATGACACCAAGCTGCTTCTCGATGACCTCCTGAATGGAAATCTCCTCATATTTAACAGCATTGGGATTTGTCTTCGGATCACTGTCATATACGCCGTCAATCGATTTAGCCAGTAAAATATAATCTGCCTCCATTTCAATGGCGCGAAGTGCAATGCCTGTATCGGTCGAAAAATAAGGATGGCCTGTTCCTCCGGCAAAAAATACAACTTTGCCCTCATCAAAATACCGGTTAGCTCTGTCCTTGGAAAAAAGTTCTGTCATGGAACCACACTCAAACGGGGTCAGTATCTGTGTACTCATCCCGGCATTACGGAAAATCTCTGAAACATAAATGCAGTTCATTATTGTAGCAAGCATGCCAATCTGATCCGCCTTAGGACGGTCAATGGCATCGCTGGTTCTGCCTCTCCAGAAGTTACCTCCGCCAATAACAATGCCAACTTCGACACCTGCAACCACGGATATTTTAACCTGCCGGGCGACCTCTTTAACAGTCGCTTCGTCAAAGCCCGTCTTATTCGCACCGGCAAGAGCTTCGCCACTGAGCTTTAATAATACACGTCTTGGATTCATAGCCTTAACTCTCCTGTACTTTTGTATTGTCTTAGGAGATTATAACATACTTTCCTGGGGTTGGAAAGAGGAAGTTTGCAGGCAGGGAATAAAGACCGGGCAAAAGCAAAGCACCCGGGAAATAATTCCCGGATGCCTTCTAAAAATAAGATTATCCTTACTCTTCCATGGTAGCATACTGGAAGAACCAGTATCCATATGGTGAATGCCATGTTCCCTTTAACTTGGTATCCTGCAACCAGAAGTCATTGTAATAAGCAACCGGTGCAATAGCGGAATCCTCCAGGATCATGTTTTCAGCCTCATGCAGTTTGGAATAATGCTCTGCCAAATCAGCGGTGGAGTTGGCTTCATTAAGCAGTTTGTCAACTTCTGCGTTGCTGTACTTCGCATTATTATTACCACTGGTGGACATCATAAGATTCAGCATGTTGGATGGATCATCGTAATCATATACCCATCCATCACGAGCTACCTGATAATCACCAGCGCGACGTGTTGGCGTAAAGACCCCCCATTCAACTACCTTAATATCCATATTGATACCTAAAGTTTCTTTCCAGCAGCTCTGCAGATACTCTGCCAGCGCCTTATGGTAACCGGCATCATTGGTCATATATTCAATGGTGGGGAATCCCTGTCCATCGGGATAACCTGCTTTCGCAAGAAGTTCCTTTGCCTCTGCTACATCAGCGTCATAATTTGCAACATCAAAGAAATCACCGCCATTGTTCTTTTTCGTCACTTCTTCAAAAAATGACCCATCTTCTACATCAGAAATACCAGGGCCCACAAAGTTTGTTGCAGGAGTATAGGTTCCCTGCATAATCGTGTTGGCAACATAATCACGGTCAATGGCAAGGCTCAGGGCTTTACGTACATCCGAATTATTAAATGGTTCCTTCTGATTCTGGAAATCAATATAATAAGTACCCATAATAGGCTCTACGTGAAAGTCTTCTTTCCCCTTAAGGCTTGGAATCTCTTCTGTCGGTGGCTCCTTGATCATGGAAACTTCACCAGCCTGATATGCGCTGTATGCAGCATTGGGATCTTCCATCAAAACAAATTTCAATGTATTTAAAGTAACCTTATCCGCATTCCAGTAATTCTCATTTTTTGCAAATGTTATATGGGAACCTGGTACCCATTCAATCATCTTTAGTGGGCCATTGGATACATAGGTTTCAGGCGTTAAAGTCCACTTATCACCATTTGCTTCAACGGTAGACTGCTGTACAGGAACCATAGTTGCATGAGTAAGCAACTTTGCAAAATAAACGCATGGTACAGATAATTCTACCACAAGAGTCTTGTCATCAGGAGCAGAAACTCCAAGTGCATCAATGTTTCCTGCGGCTGCCTCCTCAAATCCCTTTACATACCCTAGCATGTCTGCTGCATAAGGAGCTGCGGTGTTTGGATCTGCCAGTCTCTTCCATGAATACACAAAATCGCCGGCAGTTAAAGGAGATCCATCGCTCCACTTAAGTCCGTCACGTAGATGGAATGTATAAATAAGCCCATCCTCGGATACATCATAAGATTCTGCCTGACCAGATACTATTTTGTTATCAGCATCCACAATCATCAGAGTTTCAAATGCATGAACAATCATGTTGGCACCGTCAACCGCACTATTCAACGCGGGATCGATGGTCTCCGGATCCGGACCAATACGGACAGCCAGATCAAGTGCTGTAGAAGTTCCATTGGCGGGAGCTGTTGTCTCGCTGTTAGCCTCCGTAGCTGTGGTGTCAGAACCTGCTTTCGTGCCAGCAGCATTATTTCCACCGCAAGCGGAAAGAATCATACCGGAGGCCATAACGGCAGCTAACACAAGTGACATTTTTTTCATAAACCTTCCTCCAATTATAGAATTATATTCGATCAACACAATAACGCTTTAATCAGTTACTGCAGCGACTTATTTCTTAGCATAACATATAATCAGGAAAATAGCAATGATAAAATGGTTTATTGGATAAGATTACAGTCAATCAGATATTGGCAATCCATAAGTATGTCCCCACCCGCCACTTATTCCTTTCCGGCAATGAAACAGGGGAATTAACAGATGAGGATTAAAAAATCACCCAGGTAACATTCCTGGGTGATTGATAAATAACAGATTTTTTAGTCCATGGTCGCAAACTGGAAGAACCAGTATCCATATGGAGAATACCATGTTCCCTTTAACTTAGGATCCTGTAACCAGAATTCATTCCGGTAATTAAGCGGTGCAATGGCTGCATCGTTAAGGATCATGTTTTCTGCCTCATGAAGCTTCTCATAGTGCTCTTTAACATCAGAAGTGGAGTTGGCTTCATTGAGCAGCTTGTCAAGCTCCGGATTTTTGTACAAAGCGTTATTATTGCCGCTAGTAGACATCATCAGGTTTAAAAGATTGGAAGGATCATCATAATCAAAACTCCAGGCATCACGGGCTATCTGATAATCTCCTGCACGGCGGGTAGGTGTAAAGGTTGCCCACTCAAGGATCTTAATGTCTACGTTAATGCCAAGGTTTTCCTTCCAGCAGCTCTGCAGGTATTCTGCTACCGCTTTGTTATAGCCTGCATCATTGGTCATATACTCCGTAATAGGGAAGCCTTTTCCGTCAGGATATCCGGCCTTTGCAAGAAGCTCTTTCGCCTTTGCAATATCAGCTTCATGATCTTCAATATTAAAGAAGTCACCACCGTTGTTCTTGCGTGTTACATCCTCAAAGAAGGTTCCGCCTTCTGCATCAGATACACCACGCGGAACAAAGTTAGCCGCAGGAGCACCAATACCCTGCATAACGGTATTAGCCAGATAATCACGGTCAATGGCAAGGCTTAAAGCTTTACGCACATCCGGATTGTTAAATGGCTCCTTCTGGTTCTGGAAATCTATATAGGAAATACCCATACCTGGCTCAACATGGAACTCTTCTTTGCCTTTAAGCGCCGGGATCTCCTCTGTAGGTACATCCTTAATCATGGATACTTCTCCGGTCTGATAAGCGCTGTAAGCCGCATTAGCATCTTCCATCAGGACAAATTTCAAAGTATTTAAAGTAATCTTATCTGCGTTCCAATAATTTTCATTTTTCGCAAAAGTAATATGAGAGCCCGGTACCCACTCAATCATCTTTAAAGGACCGTTAGAGATATAAGTGTCAGGCTTTAAGCACCACTGATCCCCAGCTGCATCTACAACTGTCTGCTGCACCGGAACCATGGAAGCATGAGTAACCAGCTTTGAAAAATACACGCAGGGAGCGGATAATTCAACTACAAGAGTCTTGTCATCGGAAGCTGAAACACCAAGGGCATCCGGATCTCCGGCAGCTGCCTCTTCATAGCCCTTTACATAACCCAGCATGTCTGCCCCATAAGGAGCTGCTGTATTAGGATCTGCCAGTCTCTTCCAGGAATACACAAAGTCATTGGCTGTCAGAGGAGTACCATCACTCCACTTCAAACCATCACGAAGGTGGAAGGTATAGGTAAGTCCATCCTCAGATACATCGTAGGTTTCTGCCTGACCGCCTACAATCTTGTTCTCTGAATTTACGATCAGTAAAGGCTCAAAGGCATGTACGATCACATTTGCACCATCAGCCGCACTATTTAAAGCGGGATCAATGGTTTCCGGGTTCGGACCGACCTGAACTGCAAGGTCAAGACCTCCAGATGATTCCCCTCCCGGGGCAGTTGCTTCCCCATTCGCTGCATTGGTTGTACCGCCTGCAGATGGACCAGCCGATTTATTACCGCCGCAAGCGGAAAGGATCATGCCGGTTGCCATAACAGCAGCCAATACAAGTGACATTTTTTTCATAAATTCCCTCCTAAAGAATATATTTAAATCGGCACAGCAATACGTCCGACGTTTGTTGTGCCGATTCCTTCTCAGCATAGCATAAAAACTATAAAATGGCAATGAAAATCAGTTTACCTTATCCAGATGGTGACATGCTGCAAAATGACCGGAAGAAACCTCTCTCCATTCCGGTTCCTGTGCAGCGCAAAGTTCATCTGCATAAGGACACCTTGTACGGAAACGGCAGCCGGATGGCGGATTTACCGGGCTTGGTACATCCCCTTCCAGAACAATTCTCTTAGATTTACGGCTGGTTTCCGGATCCGCAATCGGGATGGCAGAAATCAGGCTCTTGGTATATGGGTGCACGCTGTGGAAAGTCAATTCATAGCTGTCTGCAAGCTCTACCATTTTTCCTAAGTACATAACCCCGATCCGGTTGGAAATATGCTTCACAATAGAAAGGTCATGGGCTATAAACAGATAGGTCAGTCCCAGTTCCTCCTGAAGCTGTTCAAACATATTGACAACCTGCGCCTGAATGGAAACATCCAGAGCCGATACCGGCTCGTCACAGACGATGAACTGAGGGTTTACTGCCAGAGCGCGGGCAATACCCACACGCTGACGCTGACCGCCGGAAAATTCATGAGGGTAACGGTTTGCGTGCTCTGAATTAAGTCCTACTGTTGACAGAACAGAAATGATCTGATCCTGACGATCCTTTTTATTAGAAGCAAGATGATGGATGTCGATCGCTTCACCGATAATATCCCCAACGGTCATACGGGGATCCAGGCTGGCATAAGGGTCCTGGAACACGATCTGCATCTTTCGGCGGTAAGGAAGCATGTTTACCTTGGTAATATCTTCTCCGTCAAAGAAAATCTTTCCTGCGGTAGGCTCATAAAGCCGGAGCAAAGTACGGCCTGTGGTAGTTTTTCCGCAGCCGGATTCTCCAACCAGTCCTAAAGTCTCGCCCTTTTTAATTCCAAAAGAAACGTTATCTACTGCTTTTACGACCTTTTTCTCAAATAACTTGCCACCGGCAACAGGGAAATACTGTTGTAAATTCTGCACCTCTACAAGATTTTTATTTTCCATCATGCATCTCCCTTCTGTGCCTGTTCATACTCCTGCTTCTGAAGCAGCCAGCAGGCACTATAATGAATATCGGATATATCCGTATACGGCGGCATTTCACGCAGGCAAATCTTCATGCAGGCGCGGCATCTGGGCGCAAAAGGACATCCAGCCGGCGGATTTAACATATCCACAGGGCTTCCTTCAATAGGAACAAGCTTATTGTGCTCTTTTTCCGTAAGCTTAGGAATGCTTCGGATCAGACCTTTTGTATATTCATGGCTTGGATTATAGAAAATATCATCCGTATTGCCGTATTCTACCACTTTTCCTGCATACATAACTGCAATTCGGTCGCACATGTTCGCAACCACACCCAGGTCATGAGTGATCATGATGATCGCCATCCCAAGCTTTTCTTTCAGTTCCATCATCAGTTCCAGAATCTGTGCCTGAATGGTAACATCCAGAGCGGTAGTCGGCTCATCTGCGATCAAAAGCTTTGGCTCACATGCAAGAGCAATGGCAATCATGATACGCTGACGCATACCGCCGGACAGCTCGTGAGGATACTGCTTCAAACGCTTATCAGGCTCATTGATCCCTACAAGGGTAAGAAGCTCCCTTGCTCTTTCATTCGCCTGCTGTTTATTTTTATTTGTATGAAGCATGATCACTTCAGTGATCTGGTTTCCTACTGTGTAAACCGGATTTAAGCTGGTCATGGGATCCTG
>DEYX01000121.1 GCA_002365025.1 Hungatella sp. UBA3147
GTGCTCAGGGACCAACTGGACCAACCGGTGCTACTGGTGCTCAGGGGCCACAGGGACTGCAAGGACCTGAAGGACCACAAGGACCACAAGGACCTCAAGGACTACAAGGACCTGAAGGACCAGAAGGACCTGAAGGACCTGAAGGACCTCAGGGACCACAAGGACTTCAGGGACCACAAGGACTTCAAGGGCCAGAAGGACCTGAAGGACCAGAAGGACCTGAAGGACCTCAGGGACCACAAGGACTTCAGGGACCTCAAGGAATACAAGGGCTGCAAGGGCCTGAAGGCCCGGAGGGACCTGAAGGACCGGAAGGACCGGAAGGACCTCAGGGACCGCAAGGAATACAAGGACCTCAGGGATCGCAAGGACCTCAGGGACCTCAAGGACTTCAAGGGCCAACTGGACCTACCGGACCTACTGGACCTGCAGGACCATTTACGCAATTACGGGGATTTGACCTGCAGCTCACTGGAGGTACCTCTGTAGCAAATGGAAACCGTGTAATATTCAATACCATTTTAAACAACCAGAGCCTTAATATTTCTTATAACACAACAACAGGCGTTGCAACACTTAATGCAGAGCAAAATTACTATGTATCATGGTGGGTAGCTACAGATGGCGCAGGCCCAGCTACTTTTGTAGAATTTTCTTTAGAGATCAATGGAAGCAGCGGTATAGCATCATGCTCGCCAATCGTAACAGGCCAGTTAAGCGGAATCACCCTGATAACTGTAGGCGCAATCCCATCCACCATTGCACTCGTTAACACAACAGGGCAGACCGTTTCTTACGGTGCGACCCCAGTTCAGGCACACATGACCATTTTCCAGGTTTCCCAATAATAACTGATGCAAAGTATTTTAAAAGATCTATGATTTTAAAAAACGCGTCGGAAGTATATGCTTCCGACGCGTTTTTACATAAACTGCAGTATATTTCCTGTTGTTCTACATAAGCGGTGCAAACAGTCTGAGCGCCCGCCCTGCCAAAACTTCATACCAGGGATAATTCCTGCAATCTTCCATGGTGATTCTGCGGCATTGGGCCAGAGTGTCATGAAAATCTCTCTGTATATCCCGAATAACTTCATTCCGATACAGGTAGACTGCACATTCAAAATGTAGGTAAAGGCTTCTGAAATCCATATTAATAGTACCGACTACTGCCTTGATGTCATCGCTTGCGTATACCTTTGCATGGACAAAGCCTGGCATATACTCGTAAATCTGGACCCCGGCCCTTATCAGTTCTCTATAGTGAGACCTTGCAAGCAGGAACGCGTATATCTTATCCGGTATCCCCGGCATAACAATAACAATCTCCACACCCCGCTTGGCGGCAAACGTAAGAGCCTGGATCATTTCATAATCCAGAATCAGATACGGCGTCATAATGTGGACATAATGTCTGGCAGAGTTTATGATGTCCAAATAAACTTGTTCCCCAACTGATTCCTGGTCCAAAGGGCTGTCCCCGTAAGGAATCACAAATCCCTCCATGCTAAGCTCCAGGGGATAAAAATATTCCGGATCTCTTAAATATTTCCCATAGTCCTCAGGCCCCTTTTCAGAAATGTTCCACATCTGCAGAAACATCATGGTAAAGCTGGTAACGGCATCCCCCTTCAGCATGATTCCTGTATCCTTCCAATGGCCGAAACGCACACGCCGGTTAATATATTCGTCTGCCAGGTTTACTCCTCCGGTAAAAGCGGTAAGACCGTCCACCACCAGGATTTTTCTATGGTCCCGGTTGTTCTGGTAAGTGGTGAACGCAGGCTTAATGGGAGAAAACATCTTTGCATTAATTCCCCTTGCCTGTAATTCCTTTGGATAGCTAAATGGAAGCAGGGTAAGGGAACACATGCCATCATACATGAACCGGACTTCCACTCCCTCTTTTGCCTTTCTCTCCAGAATTTCCAATATGGCTTCCCACATTTCTCCGCGTTCTACAATAAAAAATTCCATAAAAATAAACCGCTTTGCACCCTCCAGTTCCTTCTTCATCTCTTCAAACATGGTTTCACCCAGGGGAAAATACTGTACATTCGTATTTTTATATGCCGGGTAATGGCCTGAATGTTTGATATAGTAAGCCAGATTGGCATTTCGCCTGCTGATTCTGGACAAATCTTCCATGACCCTTGGACTCTGGGTCAGATAGGTTTCCGTATCTTCCATGTTGACCCGCAGCCGTTTATTTGCCAGTTTTCCCACAATCTGCAGCTCCACAAACAGATAAAAGAATGTTCCAAACACAGGAACAGCTGCGATTGGGATCATCCAGGCCAGCTTAAAGCTGGGATTTTCCTCTTTGTTCAGAATATAAATGATAACAAATGCACCCAGCAGAGCAGAACCACCATAGAAATAGGCGAGGTAGCGGCTTAAAAAGCGGTATGCCGCAAAAAGAATAGCCACTTGTATGATAAGAGAAATGACCGCAAACGTAGTCCGGCCAAAAATAATCCTCAGCATTCTCCTGATCAGTTTCATCTTGTGCACCTCCTATGCTGCCAATTCAATCACATCTTTTTAATTATACAGCCTGCCTCTTTATCTTGCAACATCCGGAAGGCTCTATATCCTTTTCAAAGACGTCAAAAACAACGGGAAAACCGCTGATACCGCAGTCTTCCCGCTCCTCATACTTTTCTTTTACTGTTCCAGCGCCTGTCTGATATCTTCCATAATATCCTCTGCATTTTCAATACCAACACTCAGCCGGATCATGGACGGATCAACCCCTGCTTCAACAAGCTGTTCATCCGTCAGCTGTCTGTGGGTATGACTTGCCGGATGCAAAACGGAAGTACGAGCATCTGCCACATGAGTCACGATAGCCGCCAGTTTCAGTCCATCCATAAACTTAACCGCAGCTTCCCTTCCTCCCTTTAAGCCAAAAGAGATTACGCCGCAAGTGCCATCAGGCATATATTTTTTTGCCAGTTCATGATATTCGTCCCCCTCAAGACCCGGATATTTGATCCAAGCCACATCTTCCCTTGAGCTTAAATACTGCGCTACTTTTAACGCATTTTCGCAATGACGGGGAACCCGAAGATGCAGGGTTTCCAGACCAAGGTTTAAAAGGAAGGAGTTCATTGGGGAGGGAATCGCACCAAGATCTCGCATCAGCTGAGTAGTCGCTTTCGTAATATAGGCCTTTTTTCCAAACTTCTGGGTATATACAATGCCATGGTAGGATTCGTCGGGTGAGGTAAGCCCCGGATACCGCTCAGCATGAGCCTCCCAGTCAAAGTTTCCGCTGTCAACGATACAGCCGCCTACGCTGGTGGCATGTCCATCCATGTATTTTGTTGTAGAATGTGTTACGATATCTGCGCCCCATTCAAAAGGACGGCAGTTGATTGGAGTTGCAAACGTATTATCCACAATCAGAGGAACACCGTGCTTATGGGCAAGCCTCGCAAACTTCTCAATATCAAAAACCACAAGAGACGGATTGCCGATGGTTTCACCAAATACTGCCTTTGTATTTGGCTTAAATGCCTTTAAAAGCTCTTCTTCTGAAAGGTCCGGATCCACCAGAGTGGATTCAATGCCCATCTTTTTTAAAGTTACGGTAAACAGGTTGGTGGAGCCGCCGTAGATCGTAGCAGAGCTGATTACATGATCTCCCTCCTGGCAGATGTTAAGCAGCGCATAAAAATTTGCAGCCTGTCCGGAAGAAGTCAGCATAGCAGCCTCCCCGCCTTCCAGCTCGCAGATTTTAGATGCCACCGCATCATTGGTAGGATTTGCCAGTCTGGTATAAAAATACCCTTCATCCTCCAAATCAAACAGCCTTCCCATCTTATCGCTGTCATCATACTTAAATGTTGTGCTCTGAAAAATCGGAAGCACCCTGGCATCGCCGCTTTTCGGCTGCCAGCCGCCCTGTATGCAAACCGTCTCTCTGGAACGAATGTTCTGACTCATCTTATATCCTCCTGTGAACCGTAGTCATTTGCTTCTCCTAGTTTAGCATAAATAGTTCTGGAAATAAAGTCCAAATTGCCTTCTTGAATTCCATGACTATTTACAGTATAATAAGCGGTATCATATCACGGATTAAAGGAGACCGAAATGGAAAAATCTAAGGTTTACTATACGAGTTTTCATGCCACCTTTCAGGAAAACCTTCCTCAGAAACTTAAGAGACTTATAAAAACTGCCGGAATGCTGGAGCAGATTGACTTCCAGAATAAATATACAGCCATAAAGATTCACTTTGGCGAGCTTGGAAACCTGTCATTTCTACGCCCCAATTATGCAAAAGCAGTGGTGGATCTTGTAAAATCCCAGGGCGGAAAACCATTTTTAACGGATTGCAACACGTTGTATGTGGGAAGCCGGAAAAATGCTCTGGACCACTTGGATACTGCTTATGAAAATGGCTTTTCCCCTTTCTCTACCGGATGCCATGTTTTAATTGCAGACGGCTTAAAAGGAACTGACGAAAGCCTGGTTCCCATTAACGGGGAATACATAAAGGAAGCAAAAATCGGACGGGCTGTTATGGATGCCGATATCTTTATTTCTCTTACCCATTTTAAGGGCCATGAAAGCACCGGCTTTGGCGGAGCTTTGAAAAACATTGGAATGGGCTGCGGCTCACGGGCAGGTAAGATGGAGATGCATAACTCCGGAAAGCCACATGTAAGCGAAGATACCTGTATCGGATGTCATGCCTGTGAAAAGAACTGCGCCCACAGCGCCATCTCTTTCCAGGATAAAAAGGCTTTCATTGATCATAACAGGTGCGTAGGCTGCGGCCGCTGCATCGGAGTCTGTCCTGTGGATGCCGTTGAGACTGACTATGATGAGTCCAATGACATCCTAAACTACAAAATTGCAGAATACACCCAGGCAGTTCTCGGAGACCGGCCAAATTTCCACATCAGCCTGGTTATGGATGTATCTCCTTACTGCGACTGCCATTCAGAAAACGATATCCCTATTATACCTAATGTAGGCATGTTTGCTTCTTTTGACCCGGTAGCTCTTGATATCGCCTGCGCAGATGCCGTAAACCGCCAGCCCGTTATGGCAGGAAGCATACTGGAAAAGCACGGCAGCCATCATCATGACCATTTTAAAGACACTCATCCCAACACAAACTGGAAATCCTCCATTGAACATGGGGTAAAAATCGGTCTGGGCAGTGCGGAATACGAATTAATCACGCTGTAATACAGCATTGTTTAAGAAATACTCTTTTATGTGAGCCATAAAGAGGGGAGGCGCAAAAATATTGCGCCCTCCCCTCTTTTCCTGCTCAATTCAAATCTCTGATCCTGTTCGTCCAGTGATGGGTTTTGCTCTCTCCCAGGGGGACCTTGTCCCTTCCGATCTGCCACACAGATAGCGCTGAATCCTTCATCTTCTTTTCAGGAACACCTTTTGCAATAATAAGCTCCGGCCATACAAACGTGGTTTCCACAGCCTTTCCGTCAAAGCAGATCCTGGAATATGGAGTAAAATTTTCCCCGTAAACCAGAACATTGGAATCATTGTACACCACATGGTCAACAACAATATCATCAATACCCATCTTAAGGTTTGTGGACTGGTAAGGACTTTCTCCGCCGTACACTTCACGGCTTCCATAAAGAATATCATATTCCAGAGTTTTCATATCCCTTAAATAACTTTCTTCTTCTGTTTCAGGGTTACTGAAATAGTTCTGATGAAACCTCATCATAGTTCCCTCATGAATATTAAGCATATCCAATACATGAGCCGCGAGCTGATAAGCCTCCACATTCTTTTTCTCCACAGGAAGATTCATGTTGTTCCATATCACATATTCGGTTTGAAACAGGGAACGGTTCTTCATCTCATCCTCTGACCACTCAAATCCAGGTAAATGATCCCCGTACATGACCAAAACAATAGGTTCCTTCCTGGTCCGCAGGGTGTTGACAAGAGAACGGATAAACTGATCCATCTCTCCGATCTGCTGGCAGTAATACTCAAAGTTTGGATATTTCCCATGTCCCTGAACAGAAATGGTATAGATAAAATCAGGGCCTGCTGTAGAATCCAGCGTCCTGATGATCTCACCGGTGAGAATCTTGTCCTTGCACCAGCCCGTTGGATTTCTTTCTACGTTATTCATATATTCAATAGAGGTAAAGGTATCAAAACCAAGCTGGGAAAACACCCGGTTCCTGTCATAAAAAGTTGCCTCGTTGTTATGGATCGCATGGGCACTGTACCCTAAGTTTTTTAGATCAAAGGCCACGCTTTCGCAGGGAGTTTTCTTTAGCACAGTTTTATAGGGATACTCTCCCGGGCCGAAAAAATCCAGATTCA
>DEYX01000144.1 GCA_002365025.1 Hungatella sp. UBA3147
TACCACTACGTTCAAGACTGACAGTAGAATTGAGGGTATATAGTGACGGAAAGGTGTGTGCGGGGAAATCTGACAAATCACAAATGTCTATATCTTCTGTGGGAATATGCAGTAAGGAATGCCGGTTGTTTAAATAAGTAATGTAATCATCACTGGGAAATAAAACCACTGGGTTAGTCATAATTAGATCAAAATAATTGTTATCCAAAATTTTTTTCATAGTTAAGTCTCCTCGTTATCACTGAAAATAGTAATCATACAATAGACAGAATGAGGTCGGCTGCCTAAAATTTGGATGTCCCAGCAACGAACTAAGTGATATACTTGTTAATTAATATGTCAGAAGAAGAAATAATATGAGGACCAGACCCCTTGTCCACCAGTTCCGGCCTCAGCCGGTTCCCTCCTTATGTAAATAAGCTGCCCTCAGTACCGGCAAGACTAATTTTGCAATTTCCTTAGAAATAGCTTTAGCCCCTTCAGGCGTTGTATCTTTGCAGTAATCGTCGTGAAAAATAAACGTCGTGTTTTCTCTTTTTACTTCCTTCACTTTTGACATATCACCACACCCCTTCTAACTGATTCTATGTTGCATAGTTTGTACACCTTTACTTGTTTTTGGACTAAAACCTTTACATGTACAGCGCCTGTTGTATTCCTGCTCAAGTGGCCGGAATCTCACAAGGGCGTATTTTTTATGCCGTGAATTAGAATTAAGAGTACAGCATATCCATAAAATAAAACAGATATAGAAGGGAGCGTCTATGTCATATCTCATGTATTTACGAAAAAGCAGGGCTGACAAAGAAGCGGAAGCCCGAGGCGAAGGCGAGACACTCGCCCGCCATGAACAATTGCTGACCGAGCTGGCCATAAAAATGGGACTTAAAGTCGGCGCCATATATAAAGAGCTGGTTTCTGGGGAGACCATTTCTGCCCGCCCCAAAATGCAGCAAGTATTATTGGAAGTCATGCAAGGCATGTGGGAGGGCGTTCTTGTCATGGAGGTTGAGCGTCTGGCAAGGGGTGATACAAAAGACCAGGGGACCGTTGCGGAAGCTTTTAAATTCAGCAACACTAAGATCGTCACGCCTTTAAAAACTTATGATCCTTCAGACGAATTTGACGAAGAATATTTTGAGTTCAACCTCTTCATGAGCCGTAGAGAATACAAGACTATCAACCGGAGAATTCAAAGAGGCCGTATCGCTGCCTTTCGGGACGGCTGGTACATAGCTGGAACAGCTCCTTATGGGTATGAGAAATTAAAACATAAAGGAGACAAGGGGTATACCCTGGAAATTGTTCCGGAAGAGGCAAAAATCGTTGAATACATCTATGAACTTTATATCGCCGGCGAGATGAAGGAAGATGGCTGTTATACTCCTTTTGGTTCCTACCAGATCAGGGACCGGCTGAACGAGCTGCAAATACCTTCTAGAAGTGAAAGACCTTGGTCAGCTTCTTCCATTATAGACATATTAAGTAACCCCACCTACTGCGGATATCAGAGGTGGCAGTGGCGCAAAGTTCAAAAGCAGATGATAGATGGAAAAATCATTGAAACCAGACCCAAGGATGCTGACTGCGAAAAAGTCCGTGGACGTTTCACAGCAATTATACCGGAAGAAAAGTATGACCTGGTGCAGAAAATCAAGTCTGGTAAACCTCTCCCGGTCAACGCCAGTACTTCCTTGCAAAATCCCCTTTCCGGGCTGGTATATTGTTTCAAATGCGGCACCTTAATGACCAGGCAGCCCAGCAATACCAGACTTCGTTACGCCATCCTGCGATGTCCAAACAGTAAGTGCAGCAATATCTCATCTCCTCTTTCCCTGATTGAAGAGCAGATCATTGAAGGCTTAAAGGAATGGATTCCGGAATACAAATTAGACTGGCCGGAGGAAACAGAAAAGGAAAACAAAACCACACTGGCCGTCTTAGAAAACTCCCTCCATAACATCGAAGAGAAATATGCCCAGACAGTAAAGCAGTTAAATAAAGCCTTCGACCTTTTAGAGCAGGAAGTATATTCCCTTGATCTCTTTCAGGAGCGCTGCAAAAATTTAGAAAATCAGAAAAAGGAGTTACTGGAAGAGTTAAAGCTTATTAAAGAAGAACGGGACCGGATTGCAGCAAGAGAACAGGCCCGGAAGGATTTCATTCCGGCCATAAAGTATCTGGTGGAAGTGTACTGGGAAGTGGATGACATTATGATCCGAAATAGCATGCTAAGAAATGTTCTGGATCATGTAGATTACTTAAAGGCAGAAAGAAATAAAAAAGGCGCCGGAAACACGGCAAATTTCACATTGCAGTTTTACCCGAGGATCCCGGAAAGTCACTGAAACACTGGATTTTCATAGGATCAATAATTACCTATCCCCTGACGGCCCATATGTATATCCCCATTCATAAGTCATAAGAAACACCCGGTTAGCAGCCTCACCCAAAAGCGCGTAATCTACTCCCTCATACAAAAGCCCCGGCTGTGTGGCCGATGTCTTAGGTGCCAGGGCAACCGTGACCTGATAACCGAACCGGTTCATGATCTGGGTCGTCAGTCTTACAAAGTCCGCATAAGCCACTCGGTCATCCGCCAAAATGTACTCAAAATCAAAATCCAGGCCTCCGAACCCCTTTTCCAGCATCTTAAGACCCAGATTCCAGATCAGCCGCTGCTGGACCTCCATATTATGTACAGCCTCAGATACCAGATTGTTGTTAAAATGCCCGTCAGGGCCGAGAGGAGTAAGGGTCAAAATCGGGCGCACTCCAAGCTGCCACGCCCTTTCTATCATCCAGTCATCCGGGCTTATGGGCGGAACCAGCTCTCCCTCCATGGTAAATCCATAAGAGAAAACATAAAGATCCGTCAGAAATGGAAGGGTATTTTCCAGATTATCCGGAGTGATGATCGGGTATGCATAACCGAACACATAAAGAGGCACCCTTTCCTCCGAAGGGATTTCATCCCTAATATAAAGTGCCTGGCCTACAGCCAGGCGGTAAGGATAACCTATCTGGTTATCAAATATAAGGTTTTGTACCGGAATGCCCTGGGATTCGGCAATGGTGTCCACACTGTCTCCCCGCTCTACCACATATATTCTCATAGCAAATCCTTTTACCAGAATTGGTAAAGCATATGATGAAAAAATCTGTAACATGACAGAAACAGACATCTTTTCAGACTTCTTTAGAAAAATGTAATGTGCTTTTTTACTGCCTTCGTTGTATAATATTGAAAAAGGAGGTTTTCGTATGCAGAATATTTTAGTATGTGATGATGACAAACAAATCGTGGAAGCTATTGATATATATTTAACAGGAGAAGGGTTTCATGTGATTAAGGCCTATGATGGCTATGATGCCCTAAAGCTTCTGGAAGAAAACGAAGTGGATTTAATGATACTGGATGTGATGATGCCGGGTCTTGACGGAATCCGGACCACTTTAAAGGTCCGTGAGACAAGCAGCATCCCCATCATTATCCTCTCTGCCAAATCCGAGGATACCGATAAGATCCTGGGTTTAAACATCGGGGCAGATGATTACATTACCAAGCCCTTTAATCCGCTGGAGCTGGTAGCAAGGGTTAAATCACAGCTGCGCCGTTATACCCAGCTTGGAAATATGAACCAACAGCCAGCCGGGCAGGTGTATAAATGCGGAGGCCTGGCCATTAATGATGATAACAAGGAAGTTGCCGTAGAGGGAGAACTGATCAAGCTGACTCCCATTGAGTACAACATCCTGCTGCTTCTGGTAAAGAATGCGGGAAAAGTATTTTCCATTGACGAAATCTATGAGCAGATCTGGAATGAAGAAGCCATCGGCGCAGATAATACCGTGGCCGTACACATCCGGCACATCCGGGAGAAAATCGAAATCAATCCTAGAGAACCCCGCTATTTAAAAGTGGTATGGGGTGTAGGCTATAAGATTGAGAAACAATAGGTGCGTTTATGAAAAAAAGAAAAGATTTTGCAGTCCTCATGCACATGCTCTTCTCCCTCCTCGTTGTCGTAGGTGTCTCCATCATGTACAGCAATTCCCATTACGGGGAGGGAATCCACTGGATCAACCATGAGACTTACGAGGACACGCCTGATTTCACCCGTCAGTTAAAATCTGATATTGACGATATTTTTAATTATGTAAAATATAAGGAAGTATTTGAGACCAACGGAAAACTTGACTATTCAAAGCCCATTGTCCGGGTCATAGACGGTCCGGGAACCACAACGGAATATACGGTAGATGAGATGATACGGAGGGCCAAATCCCTGGGATATTATCTGAATGAACAATTTAAAGTGAGCGGAGGGCAGCCGGCTGCAGATGACTCAGACTCGTATGTACGGGTAGATTACCGGGCCTATGAACCGGACTTTAAGATCACGGAGCCTGGAGAAGCATTTATTACCATAGACCAGCTGGCCTATGAAGTGCTGACCCACCTGGGCAACTACTATTCATTTTATTACCGCTTTATCCAGAATCCAAGCAACTTAAAGTTTGAAGTTCTCTATCAGAACACGGCTGAAGATTATAAGCTATACAGCAACGTCACAGACAAAACCATCAATGACTTTAAAGCAATGGGAAGATACCTTTACGTAACCGGAGAAGCGCTTTATGTGGACTCCAACTTAACCAATGTCCCTAAGAATGTTTCTTCCCAGCTGGAAAAGATGAATCCCTATAACAATGGCAATTATCACATGACAATAGCTGTGGATACTAACTATCCCTACGACGATGCTTATGCCAGGGCCGCTGCTTCCTATGACCAGATGCGTTTATTATTCATCACCGGAATGATCAGCCTGTGCCTGGGAATCCTGGGTTGTATCGCAACCCTGTATACCCTGGTAAACATGACTGGGCTGCCAGACAGGAAACAGAGCCACGGACCAATGGAACGGATTGACAGGCTCCCTGCAGAGAGCTGTCTCCTTCTGCATTCCGTGGCTGTCATCCTCGCCCTGTTTCTGGCAAACCGGCTTGCATATAAGATTATTCACCTCTTCTTTGCCGTTGACCTATGGGATTACGGAGAGCTGGCCCTTCGGGTCCTCATTTATTATGCAGCCGGACTATCAGCCGCATTAAGTCTGTTAAAACGTTTTAAGGCAGGAAATCTCTGGACCGGAAGTCTTATGCACCGGGGACTGAAAAATTTGTCCTTATACTTAAAAAACCGGCGCTTTACCACGCGGATTATACTTTCTTATACCTTGTTCCTGGTCTTTAACGCCGCCATGACAATGGCTTTTGCCTTCCTTTTATTTACCTATAACAGCCTGGAATCCCGGATTCTTATGGGGGCGGTTGCTTTACTGTTTTTCTGCATGGATTTCTGGATATTCCATCAGATGTACAAAAATGCATGGGAAACCGATCAAATCAATGAGGCCCTCTTAAATATTTCCAGAGGAGATACCACTTATAAGATCAATACCTTGAAATTTAACGGAAAAGAGCGGGAACTTGCTGAGCACATCAATCACATCAGCACCGGACTTGAAACGGCACTCCAGGAAAAGGTACGAAGTGAACGCTTAAAGGCCGACCTAATCACCAATGTATCCCATGATATTAAGACGCCCCTGACATCCATCATAAATTATGTGGACCTTATTAAAAGGGAAAAAATTGAAGACCCCAAGATTCAGGGTTATTTAGAAGTCCTGGAACAGAAGTCCCAGCGATTAAAGACTTTGACAGAAGATCTGGTAGAGGCCTCAAAGGCAAGTTCAGGAAATCTAAAGCTGGATATCACCAGCATTGATTTTGTAGAACTCATTCACCAGACCAACGGAGAATTTGAAGAAAAATTTGCCCTCCGGCACCTGGAACTGGTTTCCACCCTGCCGGCCGATTCCATCCTGATCGAAGCGGACGGCAGGTATTTGTGGAGAGTACTTGAGAACCTTTATAACAATGCGTTCAAGTATGCCATGGAACACAGCCGGGTATACGTAGACATTACTCTGGAAGAGAACATGGCAGTTTTCACTATGAAGAATATATCTCAAAACCCGTTGAACATCCGCGCGGATGAGCTGACCGAACGCTTTGTCCGGGGAGATGTTGCCCGGACCACGGAAGGAAGCGGGCTGGGAATCTCTATCGCAAAAAGCCTGGCCGAGCTTCAGGGCGGGGAATTAAGGCTTTATATTGATGGAGATCTTTTTAAAGCAGGCGTCGCCTTCCCCGTCAAGAGATAAGCTGTATCTTCTCCCACTTTCCCGACAGATATCGGAAGAATGATATAATATAATTGGCCGTCCAGCCCAGTGGAACCGCAAACCATACGGCCTGGACGCCAATAACGGGAGCGAGCACAGCCGCTACCGACACCCGGATCGCCAGATTTACCAGATTGGCGACAGTAAATACCACCACATCTCCAGCGCCACGCAAAAGCCCGTCTGTGGTCGCCTTACAGCCAATGAAGATATAGAAGAAGGAAATGAACCGGACATAATCCATTCCTGTCTGAAACGCGGTTTCCGCACTGCCTTCGTTTAAAAAGCTTCGAATAAACAAGTCTCCCCATGTTTCCATAACGACACAGATGATAACAGCGAAAACCCCTGCCATAAGATAGCAGTAACGGTAGCCCGTTTTTACCCGGTCTGTCTTTCCAGCGCCTATGTTCTGAGCCGTATAGGTGGACATGGCATTTCCAAGAGCCAGCATGGGAACAATACAGATAGATTCGATCCTGGTTCCTGCCGCAAAGCCCGCCATAACCGCAGAGCCAAAACCATTGACCACGGACTGCACAAGGAGCATTCCGATATGGACGATGGACTGCTGAAGGGTAGAGGGAATGGCAACCCGCATCATATGAAGCATCATATTCCAGTCATAAAGCCGGAATGGTTCTGTTGTCTCATACCCCTTTAACCGCTTTATTAAAACTAGAAAGGAAAGGACCGCTGAAATTCCCTGTGCGATCAAAGTGGCAATCGCCACACCGGCTACCCCCATGTAAAACTGGGTTACAAACAAAAGATCCAGTACAACGTTTAAAAGAGAAGAAAAGACCAGCAGATATAAGGGAGTCTTAGAATCTCCCAGGGCCTGAAAAACAGACGCCTGTACATTATACATGAATAAAAAGGGAAGCCCTATAAAATAAATCCCAAGATACACCGATGCATCATAAAATACATTCTCCGGGGTGTTCATGAAGCTTAAAATCCGGTGATTGAAAAGAAGCCCAAGACCGCCCAATATCACTCCTATGGATAAAAAGTTTATAAGAGTGGTTGATATGGCGGTTTTCATATTTCCAGTCTGTTTTGCCCCTAAAAACTGGGACACCACCACTGAGCTGCCGATTCCGCCTCCTACCGCGATGGCGATAAACACATTTGTGATGGAATAGGAGGCGCCTACTGATGCCAGGGCCTCCTCCCCCACAAACCGTCCGACCACGACAGAGTCTATAATATTATAAAACTGCTGAAATAAATTTCCAAGAATCAAGGGAAGGGCAAAGAGCAAAAGGGCCCTTCCCGGTGAATCTGTTACCATATTAATTGCTTTTTTCTGCGTTTTCATACTCATTATTCTGAACCATTTCTATCCAAATATACGCCAGCCACAGATAAAGTTCTTCTTCCACCAGGAGCTTAAGGCACGTTCCACTACACGTCCATTACTGGAGGAAGCATCGATAACTTTTCCGCCTCCGGCTACGATTCCAACGTGGCCACTCACCACGATGATATCGCCTGCCTGCAGGCTTCCAAAGCTGGTGATCTTTGTATATTTTCCTACGTTTCTCCAACCGGACGAGGTTAGATAGCTCTGTCTGACGCCGGCCTGGTTGAGAGACCAGTAGATAAATCCAGAGCAGTCAAAGGATTCCGAACCCTTGGCTCCCCATACATAGGGACGTCCCAGCTTTGATCTTGCAATAGAGAGCAGTCCGCTTACGCCGGAGCCTCCCTTAACGGTACCTCCTGAGGAACCGCCTGAGGAGCCGGAAGAGCCTGCAGATTTTATACCGCTTCCCGTAAGCTTACTCATGGTAAGCTGCCCTACAGAACCATCCGCCTTCAGACCATTGTTGTTCTGGAATGCCTTAACCGCCTTTTCCGTCACTTCCCCGTAATATCCTGTCACATTGGCGGAAGCCAGGTACCCGTATTTATTTAACAGCTGCTGGATCCTGGTAACCGATTCCCCCTGTTCACCCAGGGTCAAGCCATTTGGCTGCGCCTCAGCGCTCGCTAAGGCAATCCGGGTGGACGGCCCTAAATACCCATCCACAACCAGGTCATTGCGGGACTGGAACTGTTTTACCGCTATCACCGTATCATTTCCGTATGCCCCATCCGGAGTGGTCGTTAAATATCCCAACTCTTTAAGGCGCTGCTGACTGGATAAAACCAAATCGCTTTTTTCTCCATAAGACAGAAAGTTGGGCTTGATCTCTTCGCTGTAAAGCAGATTTATGGTCTGACGTCCTACTTTTCCATCAATGTTTAATCCGTTTACCTCCTGAAGCTTCTCAACCGCGGCCTCTGTTTCATCCCCAAAGCTGCCGGATACCTGACCCGCACTGGCAAGATATCCCAGCTCATAAAGGCGGCTCTGGATCCGTGATATGTCATCACCCTCCACACCCTTTGACACCGCATAATATTTGGCAGATGGTGACATAATGGAATTTAACGTCTCAGGCCCTACTATTCCATCCTGAGCCAGGCCATTCTGTCGCTGGAAAGTCTTAATTGCAGCCTCCGTTACATTACCAAAGTACTGGGTGGGCTCATCGTTATCCATAAAGCCTAAATTCATCAAACGCTCCTGAAGGCTGGCCACCACCGGATGCTCTACCCCGTTCCGCAAATACTCCGGGATAGGGTTTTCTTTTTGTTCCGGCACCTTGAGAAGTCTTGGCATCAAGTTTCCCCCTGGAGTAAGTGCATCAATAGGCTGCAGTTCATTTTTTTGCTCCGTTACTATGGCAATGGATGTCGTTGCATCCTTTCCAGGTCCTTTGACTGCTTCTGTTTTATTGCAGCCTGCCAATAAAGAAACCGCCGTTACTGCCAGAAATACAGAATAGGCAGAACGCCTTTTCCATCTTATTTTTATATTCATAAATCAAATTCCTTTCCTATATGTTGCCCATGCTCTCCGGGCATAAAGGGATACCCGAATAGTGTTTACTATGTAAAATTAGGTCTATTTTAGCATAAAACTGTCGGAAATGGAAAGGGAATTTATCTCATTGCGTCAAAACTGAGGTTATGGTATAGTTAAGGAAGTGAAAACACAGTCAGAACCCCTGACTTTAAAGAGATAAAGGAGGGCTTATTATGACGCCTGTTCTGTGGGCTGCCGGCGGTACCGGCTTTACATTTCTCATGACCACCCTGGGGGCTTCGGTTGTATTCTTCTTCCGAAAGGATGTAAACCAGTCTGTCCAGAGGATCTTCCTGGGCTTTGCTGCCGGTGTCATGATCGCGGCCTCGGTATGGTCGCTTCTCATTCCAGCCATCGAGGAGGCCGAGGCAAGCGGAACTGCGGGCTGGATACCCGCTGCAGGAGGATTTGTCCTGGGAGTACTATTTCTCATATTGTTAGACACCCTTCTTCCTCACCTTCATCCAGATTTGAACAGCGATAAAACGAACGAGGCGGAAGGAATCTCTTCCACCTGGAAGCGGACCACCCTGCTTGTCATGGCTGTGACGCTTCATAACATTCCGGAGGGTATGGCCGTTGGACTGGCTTTTGCCCTGGCTGCACAGCATGGAAGCGATCCGTCACTTTATACGGCTGCCATGGCTCTTGCTATCGGCATCGGCATCCAGAACTTCCCGGAAGGTGCTGCCATCTCTCTGCCCTTAAGACAGGAAGGTCTTTCTACAGGAAAGGCATTTTTACGGGGCAGCATGTCCGGTATTGTAGAGCCAATATTCGGAATCCTTACCGTACTCGTGGCAGGCAGTATCCAGCCGCTCATGCCCTGGCTTCTGTCCTTTGCGGCCGGCGCCATGATGTATGTGGTCGTAGAAGAACTGATTCCAGAGGCGCATTTAGGAGAACATTCCAATGTTGGAACCCTTGGCGTTATGGTGGGATTTCTGATCATGATGATTTTAGATGTGGCTTTAGGATAAGAAAAAAGGATATCCGGGAGGCAGATTTCTACCTCCCGGATATCCTTCTTTTTTATCATCATTTCCTGTCAAAGCTCATATTTGTGTTTTGTACGCAGCCTGGCCAGTGATCTGGCCATAGAAGCCTCAAAATGAGAATGCTCCTGAAGGCTCTTGCTCTGCCTTAGCTGCTCTGCCGCTCTCTCCATTGCTTCTTCCGCACGGCGTTCGTCAATATCTTCCGGATGCTCGGCAGTGTCAACAAGAAGTGTGACACGATTGTTGATAATCTGAATGAAACCATTTCCAACAACTGCATGAATCCACTGGCCGTTTTCATCCAACAAACGCATCTCCCCTATGGATACTGCTATGACCATATCCTCGTGATGAGGAAGTATCGCCTTTTCTCCATCTGAAAGAGGAATCGCAAGCTCCTGGCACAAACCTCTGTAAAACACTTTATCACTGGCAAGAACCTGAAGGAAAAATGTATTTTTACTCACAGGCAGCACCTCCAAGCTAAGCCTCTAATGTCCCGGCCTTTTCAATCACCTCATCAATAGTTCCCACATTAAAGAATGCAGCCTCAGGATACTGATCCATATCTCCATTCACAATTGCCTTAAAGCCCCGGACCGTTTCCTTAAGGGGAACGTATTTACCTGCAACGCCTGTAAAGTTCTCAGCCACAGAGAAAGGCTGGGATAAGAATTTCTGGATCTTTCTTGCCCGGTAAACCGTGATCTTATCGTCATCTCCCAATTCTTCCATACCTAAGATAGCGATAATATCCTGAAGCTCCTTATATTTCTGAAGCAGTTCCTGCACCTTACGGGCTACCTCATAATGCTCTTCCCCAACCACATCCGGTTCAAGGATACGGGAGTTTGAGGCAAGGGGATCAACCGCCGGATAAATACCCTGTTCTACGATCTTTCTGGATAGTACTGTGGTAGCATCCAAATGGGCAAAAGTAGTTGCAGGTGCCGGATCCGTCAAGTCATCAGCAGGTACATATACTGCCTGTACAGAAGTAACAGAACCATTTTTTGTGGAAGTAATTCTCTCCTGAAGCTCGCCCATTTCCGTAGCCAGGGTAGGCTGGTAACCAACCGCAGACGGCATACGTCCAAGAAGTGCTGAAACCTCAGAACCCGCCTGGGTGAATCGGAAAATATTATCAATAAATAAAAGTACATTCTTATGCTCTTCGTCACGGAAGTATTCCGCCATGGTAAGTCCGGTTTCAGCCACACGCATACGTGCGCCAGGCGGCTCATTCATCTGACCGAATACCAGGGCAGTTTTTGAAATAACGCCGGACTCTCCCATTTCGGTCCAAAGGTCATTACCCTCACGGGAACGCTCTCCAACACCGGTAAAAATAGAATATCCGCCATGCTCCGTGGCAATGTTATGGATCAGTTCCTGAATCAGAACCGTCTTACCAACACCGGCGCCGCCGAACAGACCAATCTTTCCGCCTTTTGCATAAGGGGCCAGAAGATCAATGACTTTGATTCCCGTTTCCAGGATCTCTGCCACAGGGCTTTGCTCCTCAAAGGCCGGAGGATCTCTGTGAATGACCCACTCCGGACCTCCATTTAAGGAACCGCCGTTATCAATGGTCTCTCCAAGTACATTAAAAAGGCGTCCCAGAGTCTGCTCACCTACCGGAACCTTAATGCCTTCCCCGGTAGCGGTCACCTCCATGCCTTTATACAGCCCTTCACTGGAAGCCAGCATGATGCAGCGGACTGTGCTGTTTCCCATATGCTGTGCAACTTCCATTACGCAGCGTTTCCCTTCATTATTCACCTCAAGGGCGTCCTTAATGCGGGGAAGTTCGCTGCCCTCAAAAAACTCTACATCTACTACAGGTCCAAGGACCTGAACGATCTTTCCTATATTCATATTCTGTTACTCACAGTCGTGAGGACTCCTCCTCTCTAAAGTTAACCGGAACATCCGATGATACTATGCTTTCTTCCTTTTTTTCTTTTGGGCCTTTGCACCGCTGATTACCTCGGTGATCTCCTGGGTAATGGCCGCCTGGCGTACTCTGTTATAGGTTATCGCCAGCTCGTCAAGCATCTCCTGAGCACTCTTTGTTGCAGCCTGCATGGCCATCATTCTGGAATTCTGCTCGCTGGAATAAGACTCCACCAAACCTCCATAGATAAAGCCTGCAATGTAATTGGGCACGATGGCATCGATCACAGCCTGTGGAGATGGCTTCATGGTGATCTCTTCCAAATGTACATTAATTGGTACACTCTGGCTTAACCGGTGCTTAGGAATGGGAAGAAGCTGTTCGATCTCAGCCTCCATTTTCATGGCATTCACCATTCTGGTGTAGATCATATATACCTCATCAAGCTTTCCTGTCAGGAAGTAATCCACGATCTTTTCCTCAATGATTCTGGCCCGGCTCATATTTGGCTTTTGCACGGTATACCGGAAATCCTGTTCTACCGGTATTCCCTTTTTCATAAAATACTGCTGCCCCAGATCACCAACTACGAACAGCATGGGATTTCCGCCCTTGTCAATCTGCTCCTGAGCCATTTTAAAAATGTTATGATTATAAGAACCGGCCAGCCCCTTGTCAGCCGTTACCACAATGTATCCGATCTTACGGTCTTCTTTCTTAATATGCGGCCTGGTATCCAGATACGGGTCGTCAATTTCGGGCGTGTGCCTTATGATTCTGGCAATGGTCCTTTGCAGTGCATAAAAGTAAGGCTCCGTATCAGTCAGGGCTTTCCTTGCTCTTTTCAGCTTTGACGAGGAAATGGTATACATCGCATTGGTTATCTTCATGGTACTTTTGATGCTGTTCATCCTGCTTTGTATCTCTCTCGCATTTGCCATATCCTACACCCGTTTCTGTTTAAATTCAGCTGTCACATCAACAATCTTCTGCTTCAGCTCGTCAGACAGCGCTCTGCTTTCTTCAATTTCCTTTCCGATTTCCGGATAGCGCTCATCAAAGAATGCCAGCAATTCTCTCTGAAACTCTTTTATCTTTGTAACTTCCACATCTAAAAGCAGACGGTTATTGGCTACAATCAGACTGATCACCTGGGCATGAAGGCTCAAAGGATGGCATAAAGGCTGTTTTAACAGCTCTGTAAGACCCTTACCATATTGGATCTGCTCCTTGGTTGCCGGATCAAGATCTGAGCTGAACTGGGTGAACACTTCCATCTCCCGGCACTGTGCCAGGTCGATACGAATGCTCCCCGCAGCCTTTTTCATGGCCTTGGTCTGGGCCGCTCCGCCAACTCGGGATACGGAAAGACCTACGTTTACTGCCGGTCTCATACCGGAGGAGAAGAGGTCACTTTCTAAGAATATCTGACCATCTGTAATAGAAATAACATTGGTCGGAATATATGCCGATACATCACCGGCCTGGGTTTCAATGATAGGCAGTGCGGTAATGGAACCACCTCCTGCTTCCTCACTCAACCGGCTGGAACGCTCCAAAAGCCTGGAATGAAGATAAAATACGTCGCCCGGATAAGCCTCGCGTCCAGGAGAACGCTCTAATAGCAGGGATAAAGACCGGTATGCTACCGCATGCTTTGACAGATCATCATAAACGATCAGCACATCTTTTCCCTGGTACATGAAATACTCTGCAAGAGCAGTACCGGAATAAGGTGAGATATACTGTAAGGGTGCGGGTTCACTGGCTGAAGAAGATACCACAATGGTATAATCCATAGCACCGTAATGTGACAGGGTATTCACCAGCTTTGCAACGGTAGATGCCTTCTGCCCCACTGCTACATAAACGCAGATCACTCCCTTACCCTTCTGGTTTAAGATAGCATCAATGGCGATGGAAGTCTTACCAGTCTGACGGTCACCGATGATCAGCTCTCTTTGTCCCCGTCCGATGGGAAACATGGAGTCAATGGCAAGAATACCTGTTTCCATTGGAACAGACACGCTCTTACGGTCAACAATGCCAGGTGCTTCATGTTCAATGGGACGGTAATCGTCAGAGATGATCTCTCCCTTCCCGTCAATGGGAGCACCAAGAGCATTGACAACTCTTCCCACAAACTTTTCGCCTACCGGGATTCCGGCACGCTTTTTCGTTCTTGTTACCTTGGAACCTTCCCTGACGTCCCGGTCGGAACCGAACAGGATGCATCCGATATCTTCTTTTCTGATGTCCTGTACCATTCCCTTGATTCCACTATCAAAAATAACGATTTCGCCATACATCGCACGGTCAATCCCATAAACCGTTGCAATGCCGTCGCCAACGCTTATGACAGTTCCAACTTCCTGGTCCCTGGCATGAGTGTCATAATCTTCAATTTCACTTCTCAATATAGAAATTATTTCATCTGAATTGATGGAAGCCACGTTTTTCACCTCCGCATTATTTTTTGTTCCAATTCTCTAAGGCGTCCCCTTAAGCTCCAGTCAGTTTCCACATCTCCTACGCGGATGATGAATCCACCGATCAAACCGGGGTCCTGAATCAGGCGAAGCCTTACATCACGTTTATCATATTTTTTACACAGCATTGCTTTAATCTCGCGAAGCTGTTCTTCCTCCGGTTCTGTCACGTAGAAAAGGGAAGCCTCCAGGATTCCTTCCTGTCTGCAAACGCAGGCATGCCATGCATTAAAAATATCATCTGCAAGATCTACATCCCGGCGATCCACCAGAACCTTTAAAAAGGTTCTGATCTCAGCAGGAAATACGCGGTCAATAATCCGGTGCTTGCTGCTCCTTGCAACCACAGGGCTGTTAAGAGCACGCTTAAGCTCCGGCACTGTCTTTAGTGCCAGAGCCGTTTCCTCAATGGCTGTTTCAGGAACAGAGAGCTCATAAAGCACCTGCCCGTAATTAATTGCTGCCTGCATCATGAAAATCACCTGCTTCTGCTATAAATGAATCGTAAAGCGCCTGATTTGCCCTGGCGCTCACCTCCTGATTAACTACCTTGGCCGCTGCTGCGATAACTATGCCCGCTATCTGCGCCTTGGCCTCACGCAATGCCTTTTCCTGATCAGCCTCAGCTTGTTTCCTGGCCTCGGCCATCAAACGGCCTGCATCTTCTTCCGCATCCTTTAAGATCCGGTCATACTGGGCCTTTGCCTGGTTTTTCGCTTCTTCAATAAGCTTTGAACCCTCATCCGAGGAGGCAGCCAGCTTTTCTTCATACTGCTTTTTAAGATCCGCTGCTAAAACTTCCTTATTCCTGGCATCTGAAATGCTCTGTTCAATCATTCCCCGACGTTTATTCATCACATCCAAAACCGGCCCTATGAGGAAATGCCTAAGCAAAAGATACAGGACGATGAGATTCACGATAGTCCATACAAAGTTCATATCCAGTCTAAGCATCTGTACCGCCTGCCTTTCTTTTCAATTTTTCCATCTAAATCCCGACCTTGTTAATTATTTAAGGAATAAAATGATGAGAAGGGCTATAACGAAACCATAGATGGCAGTTGCCTCTGCAAGCGCACAACCTAACAGAAGGGCCTTGCTGATCTTGCTTTCTGCCTCAGGCTGTCTTGCAATGGAATCCACTGCTTTTGAGGTTGCTATTCCAATTCCGATACCTGCTCCAATACCTGTGAATACTGCGATTCCTGCTCCAATTGCTATTAACATAATAATCTCTCCTTTTAATTTACTATTGTTTATTCTACCGATTCCTTAATGAAAAGGGCAGTCAAAAATACAAATACATACGCCTGAATCAATCCGTCAAAAATATCAAAATAAAAACTGAACGGAATTGGTACAAGGAGTGCTGCAAACTGCTTAAGCAATTCCATAACTACAAATGACGCCAGGATATTACCAAAAAGCCGCATACACAAAGAAAGCGGTTTAATAAATAATTCCAGGATGTTAATAGGGGCTATAATCGGTGACGGCTCTGCAAAGCCTTTTATAAAACCTTTTACCCCTTTTTTGTGAAGGCCTGAATATTCTATCAGAAGTATGCTCATGACAGCAAGCGCTGCAGTGGTATTTAAATCCTTGGTAGGCGGCTTGAAACCTGCCAAACCAATCAAATTAGCCACTCCGAGATAAATTCCCACAGATATGAGATAAGGAATGTATCTCTTCCCTTCTTCCCCCACTAAATCTTCAAAAAAATTGTAAATTCCACCGATTGCCATTTCTAGCGCCAGCTGCTTCTTTCCAGGATTCTCAACCTTAAGATTTCTCACCAGAATGATGGAAAGGAGTGTCAGTGCTGCCATGATAATCCATGTCACCACTACTGATTCAGCAATGGGAATGCCTCCGAATATCGGAATGGTAAAAACCGTTTCGCAGTTCAGTTCCTCTAATAACTTCTCTGCCAAATCCTCCGTAATGCTCACTTCCTTTCTTAAACTGTGTTCCCCTTTATATATTGCCAGATTTACAGATTGTACTCCTAAATATACAATATAGCAGAGGTCTACCGTGTATCATACTTTCATATGCGGAAATTGTCAACTTTTTGCAAATTTCATAACATCTTATTAATGCCTTTATTGTTTGAACATTTGAGACAATTTTTCGCTTGAAATTCTAAAATTATTATTAATTTTTTAACTTAATTTATGTCTAAATCCTAAATATATTTATTTTTAGCGCATTTTTCTAGGTTTTATGTAGAAATTTTTTCTAATAATTTGTGTAATTCGACTATGTTTTTTTTACTTTTTTTTATTTCACCGTCATTAGTACCTAACACAATCAAAAATCGATAAGGATAGATAGGAAAAAAAGATATGCTCCCAACCATTCCTTCTAATATGGCTATCAAATCCTACAAATATCTTGTAAAATTATTTTCCTGCTTTTCAAGGCTTTCTTCCTATTAAAATAGGAATAATTCTGGTATAATAAGGGAAATGCAAAACCAATGTATCAAAGGAGGTATTTCTATGGGAGAAATGATTTCTTCATTTGACGGAACCAAACTGTTTTTAAATAGGGAAGTTCCAGAGGCAGTCCGGGGAGCAGCCGTCATTGTCCACGGATTATGTGAACATCAGGGAAGATATGATTACGTTGCTGAGCTGCTTCACAAAGCCGGGATCGCAACCTACCGCTTCGATCACAGGGGTCACGGACGTTCTGAGGGGGAACGGACCCACTATGAAGATTTTAGTGAACTGCTTGATGACACCAATGTAGTGGTGGATATGGCAATCATGGAGCATCCGGATATCCCAGTGTTTTTGATCGGCCACAGCATGGGAGGCTTCACCGTTTCCTTATACGGCTCAAAATATCCGGACAAGAAGCTTCGGGGCATCATCACCAGCGGCGCATTGACAAAGGATAATATGGGATTGATAAGCGGTGTTCCAGGAGGCCTGGATCCCCACACCAAGCTCCCCAATGAACTGGGAGCAGGCGTATGCTCCGTAGCCGAAGTCGTTGACTGGTACGGCAAGGATCCTTATAACTCAAAAACGTTTACTACCGGCTTATGCTACGCCCTCTGCCAGGGAATTGCCTGGTTTAAAGAGGCTGTGAAAAGGTTTGAGTATCCCATCCTCATGCTTCATGGGGAAAAGGATGGATTGGTAAGCGTTCAGGACACTTATGAGTTCTTCGCAGCCGCACCATCAAAAGATAAGCAGATGAAGATCTATGGAGGATTGTTCCACGAGATCTTTAATGAATACTGCAGGGATGAAGTCATTAATGATGTCCTGCACTGGATTGAGGCACGGATTGCCCTTTAAGATAAGTATACCATCATTTTCAGCCTTAGACCATTGCAAAAAAGCAGCGTTTTTCCTAATCGGATAAACGCTGCTTTCTTTCATATATTCCTTTTCTGTTCTCTACCAGTGAAGTACTGTGCCTCCCACTTTCTGCTTTTCCGTATCAAATACCATCACCGTTCCAAGTCCCTTCACGCCTCCAGCTGTAAGCAGATCTGTGGAATCTCCGATATCACGGTGGGCCAAAATAACCACATAGTTCTTTCCTTTCCAGCCAATAGATACCGCCTCCGCATCAGATGGATCTAAGGGAACCGATGGATCCGCGCCGAATACAGGAAGAAGGGAAAGCTCCGGAGATTTGTAGTTCTTCTTTTCCCCTCCTGATACAACAGTAATAATAGAAGAAAAACCATCTGCTTCTTTACCGGTGAGAAGCTGCCTTCCCGTTTCCATCTGGTTATAATTTCTGGATATCCTGCCATCTGACAGCTTCATCTCACACCCCTGTGTAAGGACTGTTAATTCCCCGTATGTTCTGCTGCCGCAATAACGAACGGTGCATCCCGACCTTGAAACCTTTCCCTGGTTGTTAAAATGAAAAAGCTGCTGGTATGTGTGCTCTTCCCTGGAGAAAAACTCATCAGCGATCAGATAAAGATCCGTATCAATTACCAGCACTTTTCTGGTGATCCACACATTTCCCTCTTCTCCATTTAAATATCCACCGTGACTTCCCTGGATATAGCGGTACCCGTCCTTTTTCTTATAACCGCCAAAATATGCTGCAGACATCTGATCCACGCCCCAGGCATCCCGGCATTTTAAATAGTCACGGCCATCAATCAGAGGAACATTGTGGCCTAAGGCGCTTTTAAACCAGGTCCTTGCTTCGCCAGGTACATAATGGTAACGCCCTGTATCCATAAGGATATCTTCTCCGTTGATCACAAGATCCACATGCAGCTTGTCAGAATGACCGTGGCCTCCTCCCAGGAATCCGCAGCGGAAGTGGAAATAATCCGCATTTTCATCCCAACCAGACCGGACATAAAGATTTCCGGTGCTTTCCATAACCCTGTCCAGAAAATCCGGTTCCTTTGCAATTAGCTTTCCATAGCCCTCGATTCCTTCCTTTAAAAAGTCCCATGCTCCATCATAATCCATTTTGTCATAAGCACAGAATTTCAGCATCGGATCTGAAAACAGCCAGGCACTTTGAGTCAGTAAGTCCCTGATATCAGTTTCATCACTGTCTCCCTGCATGGGCTGGCAATGGTTGGGCTTTTTCCATGCAGCATTTGCATAGGCCATCTGCCGTACTTTCTCCACCCCTTTCCTTGAAAGCTTAATTCCGTAGCGCTTAGCCAACCGCATCACTTCCAGATAACAATGAAACACCTCATTATGATACATAGGGGACTGCTCCCAGTGCACTCCGTCATCGGCGATCTGCACCTCTATCTCTTCACTAAGTCGCATAAGCGCTGCGTCCAGATATTCTCTTGTCCGGTCGCTGATAGGAAGTGCCAGTGCAATCTCCATAAGGCCCCGGTTTTCAATAACTCCCCAGTTACTCTTAATCTGGAAATGTTTGTAGGTAGTCATAAGATATTCTGCATGAACGGTGAGACAGTCCATATATGCTTTCACAAGCCTGTCATCTACAGAGGGGCTGTCCTTAAAATATCCCATGGCCTTTACCCAGGTTTCAGCCCTTATACCGGCTTCAATGCTCCTCCATGTGGTTTGTTTGGTTTCTTCTGTAAGAGGATTGTTTTTTATCCAGGAATCTAATAGCTCTGCAAAAGTCTTTGCATACTTTTCATCACCAGTCATGGCATATGCCTGTCCCAGGCATATAAAGAACTGGTGGCGGTTGAACTGAAAGATAAATTCCGGGTCATCTCCCGGCATGTAGTCCCAAACTACTTCCTGATCAAAATGAACCGGCTCATAGGTTCGCTCCATATCCCACCGCAAATCAAACAAAAACGTATGCTCCATAGCATCATCTGCAATGCGAAGGATATGATTCACTTCCACCGGCCAATTCCTTTGGCAGTAATCTGAGACCCATGCCTTATCCTCGCCGCTAATATAATTATTCCGGTTTTCAAAATACTGTTCCTTTGACATCTGGTACCACCTCTTCCGTAGTAGATTATTTTTTGGTTATTATAATTATAATGGAAGGAACGGATAAATGGAATAAACGATTTTCAGATTCATATTCTTTTTTTAGATTTATAAAGCTATAGAATTGGGTGAAATCTTATACGTTCAGCCACCATTCCTTTGGAATTGTTTCCAATTCTATGATGCAATTAATCTGGTGGGACAACACATCTTTTGTCACCTCATATACTGCATTAGCATCGCACAGAATGCAGGCAGCATCGCCAAAACAGGTCTTAACTGCTGCATTTCTGTCGTAGAAAGCCTGTTCCAGTTTTGTGTAATTATCAGAAATATGATCCGTAACAGGATTGTCATGACAGTGCATAAAGGAGGGCTTAATCTGATTGCCTGGCATGACTATCTTAAAATAAGTGGGTTCCTTGGACAGGCGCTCCGGTACATCTAAATGCTCCTCCACGCAATGTATAAAAGTATTTCGCTCGTGACCAACCCCAAGAAGCAGGATTTTACCATTTCTATCTTTTAAACGATCATAGCAGCCACCTGGCGGGCAGGGCGTTGTTCGGTTTTCTTCCCCTTCAATAAATGCCTTGCTATCCTTTCCGTACACTGCTACACTATGGGTTGGATGTAAGGATCGAAGTATTCCTTTCCGTCTCATAAAAAGATTGGGTAAAATTCCTACGCAAGCCGGTTCTATTCGTGGATCATATACATTGTGGTATTCTGACATGGCAGCCCATGTATGAGTGGGCAGTATAAGCAGACCGTCAGACATATATTCCATAAAAGCATCAAGTACGGTATCCGCCCCACCTTCAACCTCTCCGATTGCCTTCATGGATGAGTGCAGGAGCAAAGTGTCATGGGGCATAATTCCCATTTCTTTTAAATTCTGCTTTAGATCTTGTTTTGTATACATAATAGCGCCTTTCTATTTCCAAATAGCTTAATATCATCCTGTCTATTATTGTAAAAATTATGACATGATTTTACCAGTTAGTCTAATTTAAATGAAAATAATTTAATTCCCATGCATCAGTTCCACATACATGATGTCCCGATGGGCGTTTTGTTTTCCATTAAATCCATAACATAAACCCCATTCCATTTGGCATTTCTCAAAATTACATAATTAATTCAGGAAAGTAGTCATTATATGAGGAATGGTTGATCCTTTGCCGAACATAAGCCGATAAATAATTTCATCAGAGGGCTTATCCACTTGTTTTTGTGATAGCCGCATACCGCAGAAATTGTTGTGTCTGTAAGCCCTGTTGGAATTTCAGCTAGTACTCTTTTGTCCAACTCAGCCTGTACTGCAAACCTTGGCAAAAAGGAAATCCCGACATCATTTTTTACAAGGTTTTTAATGGTTGGGATGCTCCACAGTTCTATGGTGTGGTCAAGCATGATTGACTTCTCCCGTAGATACCGCTCAAATATCTGCCGGAATATACAGTTCGGTTCGTTGATGATAAAGGGAACAGGTATCTGCTGATCTGGGGTGATGAAATCAGGGTAACAACTTCTTAGTTCTGGTGATGCCACCAGTGCAAGCGGATAGGTCCCGAATGGATGAGTGGTGAGACTGGAACCAAAGCCGCCTACATCCTCGTAGAATACGCCCAAGTCCAACGCACCGTTCTTCAGCTCATCACGGATTTCGTAACAGTTCATGGAGCGAAGAAACAGACGGGCTTTTGGGGCTTGCTTATGAAACTCTTTTAGAATTGCCGGCAGTTGATAACACAAAAGCGTTTCTCCAACACCGATTCGCAGATCCCCCTGGCACTCGGCGAGATCATCTTCAAAGCAGCGAAGCCTTTCAACAGAGGAAAGCACTTCGTCTACATACGGAATCAATTGCTCTCCGGCCTTGCTCAACACCATCTTTCTTCCGATCTTTTCAAAAAGGCTGCTTGAAAACTCCTGCTCCAACTGGCCGATCTGAAAGGTGATTGTGGACTGTGTATAGTTTAATCTTTCGGCAGCCTTTGAGAAACTGCCCTCCTCAACGATCACACGGAAGGTGTTTAAATATTTCAAGTCCATAACGAAGCCTCCCTTATACTTCAATTAAATTGAATTGTATTATTAATTATTTGAATTTGTTTTAACGATCTTCTGGTTGTATCATAGACGCTAGGGAGGTGAAATGCAAGTGTTTTATTCAATTATTGTTTCGTATTTGCTATACACATTGGTCACGGCTTTTACACCGGGACCAAATAATATCGTCGCACTTCACGCGGTCAGCCAGCATGGTTGGCGAAAAGGAAAGGATATTCTTCTGGGTATCGCCGCCGGTTTCCTCTGTGTGATGATCATCTGCGCACTATTCTGCTATGAACTGGCCAAGTATGTGCCATCAGTGGCAGACATACTCAAGTATGTGGGCGCTGTCTACATCACGTATCTGGCAATCCATGTGGCAAGTAGTAAACCGGATGACGGTGAAAACAATCAAATGTCGTTTATGAAAGGCTTTCTGCTTGAGTTTGTCAATGTGAAGATTATCCTGTATGCCATAACGGTCTATACAGGATATGTACTGCCATATGAAAGCAGCCTTGGCTCTTTGCTCATCCATGCTTTTTGCCTGACAGCCATAGGCGTAGCCGGAACCATCACATGGGCTGCAGCTGGGGGAGTATTCCAGAAGCTCTTAAAGAAGTACTACCGTCCGTTCAATATCACCATGGCACTGATATTGCTCTGGTGTGCCGTATCGCTGGCATTCGATATATAAGGAGGTCACTACTTTATTATTTTATCTTTCTTACAGCGATACATTTTCTCCTTTCCAGTCATATTCTATCTTTATTTTAGTACCTTACAATATGCCCTTTCTATCCTGCCCAGTATTTCTTTCAGCATCCCCCTGGAAACTGCCGCGTTAAACCGTATATACCCCCGTCCCTGTTCCCCAAAATGGCTGCCTTCGTAAACAGAAACCTTCGCCTCCTTCAGAAAAAAACTGCACATCTCCTCTTCTTTCAGCCCGGTTCTCTCATAGCTTATCCATGCCAAAAAGGTGCCTTCCGGCGCTCTCAGCTCAAACAATGGCATTTTTTCTTTCAGATATCCCGCAAGATATCTGAAGTTCTCATCTAAATATGTATTCAGTTCTCTCTTCCATACTCCGCATTCCCGGTATGCGGGTTCGATGACTGCAGCCGCAAAAACATTAGGATTGTGAAATCCCTCACGATCTACAGTAACCTTCATGGTCTGGCGCATTTCACGATCCGGTATGATCATATTGGAAAAAATAATTCCGGGAATATTAAATGTCTTTGTAATGGATTGATAAACAACCATTCTCTTTTTCATCTGCTCTGAAAGGGAAAGGACACTATTAAATTTTTTTCCCGCTCTTACGATATCAGCATGTATTTCATCAGAAAGCAAAAGCAGGTCGTATTGTATGCAAAAGCGTTCCACCACCTTTAGCTCTTCCGCCCCCCACACCCGCCCCGTCGGATTCTGTGGATTACATAAAATCATCATCTTTACCGAACGATCCATCTGGGCTTCCAGCTCGCTAAAGTTCATGTTCCACCGTACTCCATCCCATTTCAGAGGGCTTTCCAGTAGGATTCTGTTATGCTTTTCCACCGCCTCCGTAAGTGCCGGATACGCTGGCATATGAACAATAATTTTATCTCCCGGTTTTGTAAACGTCTCAACAGCCATGTTAAGCCCTATGTTGATTCTTGGCGAAAACAAAATCCATTCATCTTCAACTTCACAGCCGTATTCCCTTCGTATCCACTCTCCGACAACTCCAGGATAGCAGGACGGAAGGTTTGTATATCCGAAAATTCCGTGTTCCACCACCTTTTCACACGCCTCTCTTATAGGCTCAGGCGCCCGAAAATCCATATCAGCCACACCACAGTGAAGGACATCTCTCCCATATTTTTCATCCATTTCATCGTATTTTGCGCAGTTCGTTCCCCTTCGGCTTATTGCTTCATCAAGTAATCTTTCCATTATATATCACCTAACCTTTTACAGATCCAGCGATCAGACTCTGCTGAACCTGTTTACTCAATATAACATAAATAATAATAATCGGAAACGTTGCAACCACCAGACCGGCTCCGATCGGCCCCCAGTCCGTCGTATATTGCCCCACCAACGACTGAATCCCAACCGTCAGCGTTCGGTATACTGGCTTGCTGATAAATACGACCGCAAACATCAATTCGTTCCATGACTGGAGAAATGTAAATATAGCAATCGTAGACAATGAAGGCTTCATTAACGGAAGAATAATCCTTATGAATATTTTGTAGATGCTGCAGCCGTCAATACACGCAGCCTCCTCTAATTCCACTGGAATCGTGGTGATAAAACCCGAACTGATCATAATAGCCATCGGTATTGCAAACGCTGAATACGGAATGATCAGGCACCAGTATGTATTAATTAAATGAGCCTGCCGCATCATGATAAATACAGGCAGCAGCGCCGCGTGGATGGGAATCGTAATTCCTAAAATAAACATCATCTGGAATAGTTTCCGTAACTTCCATTTCATTCTGATCAGGGCATAGGACGCCATTAAAGATGCCATGCATACAATCATAATTGTTACCGTTGTAACGATGATACTGTTCGCTAAATACCTCCCCACATTGCCACCCATAAAAGCATGGGCATAATTTTCAAAATGCCAGTCTTTAGGAAGGCCAATCATATTTCCTTGGAAAATTTCTGTATTGTCTTTGAGAGAAAAGGTCAGAAGCCAGTATAAGGGGAATATCTGAATCACTGCCCAGAATATCAGACCCGCCTGAATCACAACCTGAGATAATTTTATATTTTTCATAAATCCCTCCTTCAATCATTATCACGAAATGCCTTGCGGATCAACCATGCAAAAATAAAACATTCCAAAATAATGAAGATAGCCATTGAACTTCCATACCCATACATGTTTCTGGAAAATATGGTTTCAACCATCAAAGTACTTGGAAGCTGGCTGGCTCCGGCCGGTCCACCTCCCGTCATGACATAAACGAGATCGAAATTTTTCAAAGAACCAACCACAGCAAAAGTAGCACATACTTTCAGAATCGGTTTCATCAATGGAATAGTAATCCGAAAGGCCATTTGAATTCCATTGGCTCCATCAATACGGGCAGCCTCGAAAACTTCCTCGGATATGGAGCGGACGGAGGCATACATCAGCAGCATATGATAACCGATATACTGCCAAAGTACCGGTACGATAACTGCAAAAATCACCTTTTTTGTATCACCCAGCCAGTTTCCTGCAAAGCGGCCCAATCCTATAGATTTCAAAATAGCATTGAGCAGGCCATATTGTGGATTATAGATTTTCAGCCAGAGCTGTCCTATGACTACTGTGGAAATTAATACCGGAATAAAATATACCCTGACATAAAATCGTTCTCCCTTCACTCCCCGCGCCAGAAGCAACGCCAGCACAAGGGAAATCGGCAACTGTATAAAAACGGACCCCGTAGCGAAAATCAGTGAATTTTTAACTGCTCTCCAAAATCCATCGCCGTTATTATGAAATAATTTCTTGTAGTTATCCAATCCCGTAAACATCTGTTTTCCGATTCCATCCCACTCTGTAAGACTGTAAAATACTGACATGAAAATTGGCACTACAATGATTATAAAAAACAAAAACGACGCCGGAAGCAGGAAAATTAATACGGCTTTTTTATTTGACAGCACACGGTTCACAAAATTCCTCCATTCTTTTTAATGAAGAGGGCTGTCTCCAGCCCCCTTCCTGCGCATTTACTGATTCAATTTCTGCAGCTCGGCCACGTACTGTTCCGGCGTGATGTCTCCAACAAAAAGCTCCTGAAGTTTATTTAAATATACTGTGGCATCCTTGCCCTCCAGCAGGTTATCCCACCAAATCGTGTAACTGGTAGCATCCTTCGTTAAATCATAGATTTCCATTAAAAGAGGATTAATTTCTGACTCGTCCACATCCACGTTCACATAAGGAAGAATACTGGAACCAATTATATACTTTCCAATTGCCAGTTCGTACGCAATATACTGGGCAACCTCAGTCGTAAGAGCCGGGTCTTTCGTCGTAGCACTGACTGCAAACGCTGTATCCGGTCCACCCGTGAAATCGGTTACTCCAGTTTTGCCATCTTTTAAGAACGGGAATGGGAATACTCCGATTTTTCCCTGTACATTGGAAGAATCCTTATACACTCTCGTTGCTGTCCAGCTTCCGTTTAAATACATCGGAGTCTGGCCCTGAAGGAATGACACCTCTGATTCCTCTCTGGAAATACCTGCTGAGCCTTCCGGAAATGCTCCCATATCTACTAGCTTTTTCAGAGACTCTGCCGCTTCTAAAAAGCCCGGATCATCATAGCCCGATCCTTTTCCCGTGGCAGTCTTCACTCCCTCGCTTCCAACGGCTCTCAAAGCCAGAAGGTCATGATACATTGCAATGGTCCACGGCTCTTTTCCTCCCACAGTCAGTGGAGTAATACCGTTATCAATAAAAGTCTGACATACATTCAGAAAGTCATCAAATGTTTCCGGAACCTTCAGATTTAGCTTTTCGAACATTTCTTTATTATAGAACATACATGCTACTGACTGATCCGCGGTCAGCCCATATGTTTTACCATCAAACTGGAAACCTGTCAGTGTAGAGGATCCCAGATGTGATTTAAAATCATCTGTCAGATAATCATCCAGTGCCATTATCTTCCCAGCCTCAACAAACGGCTTCATAAAACCATGCCCCCACGTATAAAGGATGTCCGGTGTTTCATTAGCTGCTATCGCCGCCTTCAGCTTCATCTTATAAGCTTCATTTTCAGCCGTATCAGACTCTATTTTTACATAAAACTTTTCTTCTGCCTCCTTTATTACCTGATCGATCAGCGCCTTATTTGGATCGGTGTCTCCGCCGAATATATGCCAAAGTTTTATTACAGGTACGTCTTCCGCTGAAGCCTTTGCCATATCTTTGCTCTCTTTTGCCTGCTCTGTCACCGTCGTATCCTCTCCTGCCGTACTGCTGCCAGAATCCGAACCACAGGCTGTAAGTCCCATTGTCATGGTTCCCATAAGTGTCAGTGCCATGATTGTTTTCATTATTCTTTTTTTCATGTTTCCGCTCCTCCAATTTTATAATACGATTTGTTACTGTCTGTTTCAATACCTTTATGAATGTGATTCTATTGTAAACATTTCAGCAGTTTCATAAAAGAGAGAGAGCTTACTATTTATGGTGATTCTCTTACTTATTTACACCTCACCATTTTCCTTATAGTAAAACGATTACTTTTTTTAGTAGATTTTTTACCTTATTTTCCGCTTTATTTACATTTAAATTGCCCCATGATATGATGACTAAGTAGGAGGTTAGGTATAAATGGGGAAACGTCATATCATTATAAATCTATGGAATTGGGCATTCCACAGTAAAATATCCAGAAAAATAAGCACAGTCTTTTTCCTGTTTCTGTTTCTCAGCGTCATTCTGACCTATTTTTCATACCGTTATGTATCCAGAGAATATGTTCTATCTAACATGGAGCAGCACTCCAGACAGACTCTGACCTCTATCCGTTCAAACATCGTGGAAATGGTAGAAAACACCAACAACAGCTATAATCTTCTGTTAAAAAGTGGTATTTCTGATTTGACAAAGCTTCCATTATCACCAGCAGAACGGAAGTATTATGACAACTATCTTTTTACAGTCATTGACAGCTATAATCACTTGGATTCCATTTATATCATGAATTTGAAGGGACAAATCTATGGAGTAGACAAATTCAGCATAAAAACGCTGGTTATTCAAACTGTCACAGAAGCACCCTGGTATCAAAGAGCTATGGCTGCAAAAGGAAGCTGTATTCTCTCTCTTCGCGCCGGTAATATTTTCGTTCCTGATTATTCGGAGGATTTCCTGTCAGCAATCCGGGTGATCAATGATCTGGAGACCCAGAAGCCTATCGGCTTTTCTATCATGAACATACCGACGAGTTCCATTAATCAGACTTTTGATCATGTTTTTAAACCATCTGATATAGAAATCACCCTTTATGATGATTCCGGGGGGATCATCAGTACTTATGGCTCCATAAGTGAGGGAGACGTCCACCATAATATCTTCCATTTTATCGGTCCTGATTCCCCTTACTACAGTTTAAATGGCAGAGAATACCTATCGGCCGGAATCTATATACCGGAATATGATTGGAAACTGACTGCCACGTTTCCTTTAAAATATGAGACTGCGCTCAGTACTTCTCTGCTCCGTATTTCCTTCTGGATCTTCTTTATTAATATAGTACTTATGCTGATCTGTGTCATCATTTTAGCCAAATCCATTCAGACACCGGTCTCTCAAATGATTCAAGCCATGGGCCATGCGGAAAGCGGTGACTTTAAACCTGTTACGGTACGCCATCCCGCCAGCGAACTGGGGCTTCTGGAAATTCATTACAACCATCTAATAGAGCAGATCCAGTTTCTCATGAATCGGCTGGTACAGGAACAAAAACTGAAAAGGAAATCGGAACTCCGTGCATTGCAGGAACAAATGAAGCCTCATTTTCTTTATAACACGCTGGATACCATTGGTTATATATTGCTTACCGGAGACTTGAATCAGGCCTATGACGCTATCACTGCTCTTGGGAGCTTTTATCGTCAAAGTCTGAGCAAAGGAAGACCTTTTATCACGATTGAGCAGGAGATACAGATAGTAAAAGATTACACCGCCCTGCTATCCCTGCGTTACGAAGAGCTTTTCACTACCACATATGAAGTGGACGAAACCCTTAACCAACACGAAATCATCAAACTCCTCCTTCAGCCACTGGTTGAAAATTCCATATACCACGGAATTAAACCACTTGGAGAACCCGGCATAATACACATTTCTGTCAAACGCCAGTCCGATCATATATGTATTGCAGTCTCCGACAATGGAATAGGCATGGAGGAGAATCTGATAAAAGGTCTTCTTTCCTCAGCCAGTCCTTCTGCAAAAGAAAGCTTTGGTTTGGCTGGTACGATTGAGCGGGTCTATATTTCCTATCCGGAAAAAGGTTCCGTAGAAATCTGCAGTAAAAAGGGAATGGGTACTTCTGTCATAATAAAAATACCGTTTTAGGAGGTCTACTGACATGTATCAAGCACGGCCAATCAAAGTGATGTTCGTAGATGATGAGGATAAGATGAGAGGGCTGCTTCGAATCTGCATCCCTTGGACAGAACTGGATTACGAAATCGTGAATGATGTATCCAGTGCAAATCAGGCGCTGGAACTGATTGCCTGCGATAAGCCGGATGTCATCATCACCGATATTGAAATGCCTTTTATCAATGGTCTGGATTTTGCTGAAATGGTTCTTGAGGAATATCCGTATATCAAGATTGTTGCTCTGACCGCTCATGATGAATTTGATTATGCCAAACAGGGCTTAGAAATTGGAATATCAAACTTCCTGTTAAAGCCTATTAAAAAGGAAGAACTGATCCGGGTTATGACCGATATACAGAGCACTATCAGAGAAGAACAGAAAAAGCTTTACCAGCATGAGTTACTGCAGAGAAAGCTAAACGAAAACCGCAGCTTTATTATACAAAACTTTCTCAGCAACATGATGATAAGCAACCTCCCTTCTGATTATCTGTGGGAGAATCTTGCATATTATCAAATTCCGCTGCACCAGGATTCAGGCTTTTTCAATGTCCTTCTTTTGACATTGAATGTCAGCCAGGATATTGAAGAAAGTATTTTGCAGCAATTCCAGTGCAAGGAAATTATCCTTTCCGCTGTCACACGCATAAGCGGCGTTTTAGTCTTCCAGGATATTCACATGAATTTAATCCTTTTAATCGAGAACCGAAAGATCAACTTATACAATTATGGGTTTCATTTTTCTACATTGCTCAGAGACCGGCTCGGTATAAAATCTTATGCAGGAGTCGGAACGCCCGTAGAACGTCTGGAAGACATTCCCAGCTCTTACCGCCAGGCCTACCAAAACGCCCAGGTCGCCAAATACAGCCATAACAAATCTTTTCTCGCTAATCCACCGCTGGAACGAAACCAACAGGTGCTGCAGAATCTGATTAACACAGTTACAGAGGAACTCTCCCTGTTCATGCAGATTCCTCATGAAGATACCGCATTGCAACGCGTAAAAAAAGCCTATGACTTGTTGGAATACATTCCCGGCCACGGCCTATCAGACGTCATGGTGCTTTCTCTTTCTATTGTCAACATTGTACTCGCTACACTGAGAGATAAAGGGATCTCATACAGTGAGATCTATAACACAGATCATTTGCCTTATACTCATATACTGAAGCTGACAGACGAAAAGAATATCAAGCAATACGTCATCCAAATGGTATGTTTCACTCTTCACCAAATAAATTTATATACCGATGCAAAAGGAAACAAGCTCATTCATACCATTCTTCAATATATCAATGAAAATCTATCTCAATCAACCCTGACACTTAAGAAGATCGCCGAAATAAATTACGTCAATCCCTCTTATTTGAGCCGGATTTTTAAAGAAGTCACACATATGAATTTTATAGATTATTTAACTTCCATACGTATTGACAAAGCTAAACGGCTGTTGCAAAACAGCTGCATGCGGATTTATGAAATCGCAGAAGCTGTCGGGATTAGCGATCCAAACTACTTTTCAAAACTTTTTAAAAAATGTACCAACATGACACCTGCCCAATATAAAGACGAAATGCAACAACAGGAGAATTTTTAATATGAAAGATTTTTCAGCATTATCTGATTACATTATCCGCATACGGCGGATCATACACAAACGACCAGAACTGAGTGGAATAGAATTCCTGACTCAAACCCTTGTAAAAAAAGAACTGGAACAGATGCAGATTCCTTACCGCACGCTTCATGAGACCGACGTCATCGCGGAAATTACCGGCACCAGGACAAATGGACTTAATCAGACAGTTCTTCTTCGTGCTGATATGGATGCCCTTCCTCTTACGGAAAAGACCAACACCGAGTATGCCTCTGAGTGTCCTGGTGTCATGCATGCCTGCGGACACGATTCTCATACGGCCATGCTGCTCGGAGCTGCAAAGCTTCTTTCGGAATGTCGTGATATCTTTTCCGGTACCATACGTCTCGTTTTTCAACCGGCAGAGGAAACCGGCGGCGAGACTCAAAAGCTGATTGAAAATGGCATGTTAGACGGTGTAAATACCGTTTTTGCCATTCATGTGGCGCCAGATATTCCATCAGGCAAAATCAACATCCAGCCCGGCCCCTGCATGGCAGGTGTTGATGATTTTTCCATCCGTATTACAGGTACAGGAAGTCACGGAGCGACACCGCATCTAGGATCGGACGCACTCCTTACCGGTGCCCATCTGGCCGTCAATCTCCAGCAGGTCATCAGCCGGGAAATTGATCCCCAGGAACCAGCCGTACTGACCATTGGCATCTTTCAATCTGGTACAAAGATCAACCTGTTGGCACAGGAGGCAGTTTTGTCAGGAAATATCCGTTTCTTTAAAAAAGAGCTCAGCGGTTATTTCTGTGAAGCGCTCACCCGGTACAGCAATCACACGGCCGCCATGTTCCGTTGTTCTTCCTTTGTCACTTATACGCCTTCCCTGCTTCCAACGGTCAACGCCCCAGGCTGCTGCATTATAGCAAAGGCCGCTGCACTGGCAGTATGGGGAAAAGATAATCTGATGGAACGCCCTGCCAGCATGGCCTCCGAAGACTTCTCCCGCTATCTGAACACGGTTCCCGGCGTCATGATATTCTTAGGAACAAATGATGGAACTAAACGAACCTCATGGCCACTTCATCATGAATGCTTTGACCTGGATGAATCCGTACTGGTAAACGGGAGCCGCTTATATGTCAACTACGCGCTTGAATGGCTGTCCGGAAAATTTGCAATACTATAATAAGCCAAATACATAGATAAAAGAAAAATGAGGAATCAACAATAAAAAATCTACCGCCAAATATTAGGCGGTAGATTTTTTATTGTTGGCGTCTCGACTAAAATAGGTTCATTTATCTGTATATATCGCCTCCTGGTTTGATGGCAATTCTGCACACACCAAGTATTAAACCCCAATAAATCCAGACAAAATAAAAGCCCCAACCCCGCAGCTCTCTGTCTGCAAAACCGGAACTTTTTTCGTGCGCCTTCGGGGGCTCGAACCCCGGACAAATAGATTAAGAGTCTACTGCTCTACCAACTGAGCTAAAGGCGCATGTCTTTTGTTTTTCTTTCACTGTGCTCTCGTCTTGAGCACGTGTGTAATTATATAACTGTATCCTACAAAAGTCAACACCTTTTTTACAAATAATTTACAACTTTTTCGAATTTATTTATTATTCTTATTTTTTTGTGCATTTCCGCCTAATGTTTTGTTCACTTCTACAAAAGATTTGTTCCAAGACAGCATCTTCTTATTTAATTCCGTTTTATCACTGGTCGCCTGAAGAAGCTTGCTTGTAACCTTGTCTTTCATTCCCATAACTGCTGCTCCCGCATCTGCTTTTGCTTTATTATATGCAAAACCGGCATCACGGTTATTAAATCCTGATACCGGTTTTTAAAAACATTATTATCTTCCTGCGATCAGTTTATAAATAGGGTTCCCCTGAGAGGAAAACTTCTCTTCATATTCTGTCATCACATTACCCTCTCCCATCTGATTGTGGTGAAGGTCATAGGTGAATTCCTTAACCTGCCACTCAGCTCTCGGAATTGCTTCCAGGGAATAATCAAACAGGCCCCTGTTGTCAGTTTTAAATTCCACAGCACCGTCCGGCTTTAAAATCTGATCATAAACCGCCATAAAATCCTCTGATGTAAGCCTGCGCTTTGCATGGCGGTCCTTTGGCCAGGGATCGGAAAAGTTTAAGTAGACCTTCTGAACCTCTCCCGGAGCGAATATATCGGCCAGATTTTTTGCATCCACACACATAAAGAATATATTATCAAGTTCCATCTGAGCCCTTTTCTGTAAGCCTCTCAAAAGGACACTGGGATACCTCTCAATACCAACATAATTGATTTCCGGATGAATAGCAGCCAGTTCCATGATAAAACGGCCCTTTCCCATTCCAACTTCTATCTCTATGGGATTTTCATTGCCAAACACTTCCTTCCAGCAGCCCTTTTTCTCAAAAGGATTCTGTATAACATAGGGACTGCCCGCAATTTCCTCCTCCGAGCCTGGTATATGACGTAACCTCATATTAAAATTCCTCCAAATAAATTCATCTTAATGAAAACATGCATCAACTGATCGATTGTATCATAAATGGTGCTGGGAACGCAAGTTTGCGGTTTGTAAGTTTTCGATGATTTTCAGCATAACTGAGCTGACAGTATAAAAATATGAATATAAACCCAGGATCATGAAAGGTACAGTTTCTTTCACAAACTGTTCACATCTTCCACAACTTTTCTACACAACCAGCCGATATATTAATACTTGTTACAGGTAATATCCTTATTAGATAAACTTTTTTCATACAGCCGGCAGATTCCTCCAATCCTGCCGGCCCCTCTCCTTTAAAGGGATATTGCTTATGGTGCTCCTTTGATAATATTCTCAGTTTATCCTAACTTTAGAACAAAAAAACTATCAACCCAAGGTTGATAGTCACAGACTGTCAAAGAACCTTGTT
>DEYX01000145.1 GCA_002365025.1 Hungatella sp. UBA3147
ATATAATTTTTTTAAAGCATCCTTGATTCCGCCCACTTCATTAATGAGTCCTTCTTTTACCGTTTCTTCGCCAACCAGCACGGTTCCCAAGTCTCTGGTAAGCATTTCCGTATTCAGCATAAGACGTTTCAACTGGTCGTAGGCGATCTCTGCGTGGGTGGAAACAAAGCTTAAGATCCGGTCCTGTATCATTTCAAAATATTCATAAGTCTGGGAGGCGCCAATCACCATTCCTGTCATTCTTACGGGATGAACCATCATGGTTCCAGTGGGTACGATAAAGGAATAATCCGTGCAGACTGCTAAGGGAACTCCTATGGAATGGCTTCCTCCAAGAACCAGGGATACGGTTGGGATACTTAAGGAAGCGATCATCTCCGCTATCGCGAGGCCTGCATCCACGTCTCCGCCGGAGGTATTTAATAGAACCAAAAGCCCTTCCACGGAATCATCATCTTCGATCTCGGCCAGCTTCGGGAGGATATGATCGTATTTTGTAGCTTTGCTGTTACCGGATAAATTCTCATGGCCTTCCACCTCTCCGATAATGGAGATCAGATGGATTTTCCGTTTGTTCGCATTATCATCCAGGGTCATCTGGCCATATTCTTCCAGCTTTTCATCCTCTTTTTGTTCTATATCCTTTTCCGTCTTTTTTTCATCAAGGTTTTCCTTGCGCGCATTGCCGTCAGGCCGATTCTGTCTTTCCTCCGGATCTTCGTTCTTCCCATTATTATGCTGATACTCTCTCACCTTAATAACCTCCTGTTTCACTGTTAATTTGGTAGTTTCATTTTTCACTCTAACCCACGCATTCCAGGCAGAATCTGTCTCTTTACGTGCTGCAATGGAATATTCATGGGGTATTTCCATATGATGTGGAGAAAACCATAAAAATATGCTTCCTATCAATGCCAGTCTTCAACCTTACGCAATTACAATATTTTAATTGTGATTATAACAAGTTATTGACTTTGATACTTCCACATGGTAAACTACCAAACAACATAAATTAAGTCACATTCTTGCCAATGGAGGCAGCGCCGGAGTAATCCTTTTGCGCTGCTTTTCTATAAGCAGATGCCTGACTTTTTGGCTGTGGCTAAACTAAAAAAAAGGAGAGATCGTCTCATGAACAACTTTTTTATCGCTCAGACCTTTGGCAAATCCTCTAATTTCACGGATATTCCAAACAATTTATTTAAGGAACACAATGTTAAAAAAGGGCTCCGTAACGAAGACGGCACCGGAGTACGGGTAGGCTTGACCCGCGTATCTGACGTAGTAGGCTATGAAATCGAAGACGGAAAAAAGGTCAACGTTCCCGGCAAGCTCTATTACCGCGGTATTGAAATCGGTGACCTGGTAAACGGAAAGAATAATGAACGTTACGGTTTTGAAGAAACTTCATTTTTACTCCTTTTTGGCTATCTCCCCTCAAAGAAGGAATTAAAAGAGTTTACCTCCACCCTTAGCCAGAACTACCATCTCCCTGATGAGTTTCTGGAAAAGAATATGCTCCGCACACCTTCCCGCAATCTGATGAACAGCCTTCAGCAGAGCATCCTGGCTCTATACGATTATGATGAAGAGCCAGATAATGTGGATCCTTATGAGACTCTTTTAAAGGGAATCAACATCATGGCAAAGCTTCCATCTCTTTCCGTCTATGCATACCAGAGCAAGGTTCATTACTATGAAAGAGACAGTCTGATCATACATTATCCAAAGCCGGAATATTCCATGGCAGAAAATATTCTCTACATGCTGCGCCGTGATGGGGTCTTTACCGAGCAGGAAGCGAATCTGCTGGATGTGATGCTGATGATCCACGCAGACCATGGCGGCGGAAACAACTCCACCTTTACCAATGTAGTCATATCTTCCACAGGAACCGATATCTATTCGGCCATCTCCGCTTCTATCGGCTCCTTAAAAGGACCTAAGCACGGCGGCGCCAATATATGCTGCAGTGAAATGATCAAGGCCATTGAAAAGGAAATCGGTCTTAAGGCGACCGAAGCCCAGATGAAGGGCGTGATCCAGAAGATCCTCGCAAAAGATTTCTATGACAATTCCGGTCTTGTATACGGACTTGGCCATGCAGTTTATACAGTTTCTGATCCAAGGGCTGATTTATTAAAAGTCTGCTGTGAAAAGCTTGCCAAACAGAAAAACAGGGAAGATGAATATGAGTTCCTGACAAAATTTGAAAAGGTTGCCAAAGCATGCCTTGCGGGCAACGGAAAAACCCTGTCAAACAATGTAGACTTCTACAGTGGTTTCGCTTATAATATGTTACAGATACCGGAAGATATGTATACGCCTTTGTTTGTCTGCTCCCGTATGGCAGGCTGGCTGGCACACAATATCGAAAACAAGCTGTACGACGGAAGAATCATGCGTCCGGCGACAAAATACGTAGGAGAAACTATTTCCTACAAAAAAAGAGAGGAAAGATAGCATATGGTTAAATTGTATGACGGCGGAGCTTATCTTTTACATGGAACGGAACTGGTTCCGGATCAGGAAGCAGATAAAGTTGCTGCCCTTACAGGAAAAGCTGCAGATAAGGCTGAGGCAAAAAAAGGTACCATCGCCTATTCCATTTTAAAGAATCACAACACTTCGGATCAAATGGATCATCTAAAGCTCCGTTTTGACTCCATGGCCTCCCACGACATTACATTTGTAGGAATTATCCAGACTGCCCGTGCATCAGGGCTTAAAGAATTTCCTATCCCATACATTATGACCAACTGTCATAATTCTTTATGTGCAGTTGGCGGTACCATTAACGAGGATGATCACGTATTCGGACTTTCCGCTGCTAAAAAATATGGCGGAATCTTTGTTCCGCCTCATATTGCGGTCATCCATCAGTACATGCGGGAAATGATGGCCGGCTGCGGACGCATGATCCTCGGCTCTGACAGTCATACCCGCTATGGCGCCCTGGGAACCATGGCCATCGGAGAAGGCGGCGGGGAACTGGTAAAACAGCTTCTTTGTGATACCTATGATGTGGCTTATCCCGGCGTTGTGGCCATTTATCTTACCGGAAGCCCTGCTCCATCCGTTGGCCCTCACGATGTGGCCCTGGCCATTATCGGGGCGGTCTTTAAAAGCGGCTATGTAAAAAACAAAATCATGGAATTCGTAGGACCCGGTGTTTCATCTATGGATACGGACTATCGGAACGGTGTGGATGTTATGACAACGGAAACCACCTGCCTTTCCTCTATCTGGAGAACCGATGAGGATACAAAAGCCTATCTGGACCTTCATGGCCGGGGAGATGCTTACAAAGAATTGAATCCTGGAGAAGTTGCTTACTACGACGGAGTGGTGTATGTGGACTTAAGCACCATTAAGCCTATGATCGCACTGCCCTTCCACCCAAGCAATACCTATGAGATCGACGAATTAAATAATAACCTTGGAGATATTCTGCGCACTGTGGAACAAGAAGCAGAACGCATTGTGGGCAGTTCCAAAGCAAACCTTTCCTTAACAGACAAGATCGTGGACGGAAAGCTGATGGTTCAGCAGGGAGTGATTGCAGGATGCGCCGGAGGCAATTACTCCAACGTTATGGCTGCGGCTAATATTCTGACCGGTAAAAACTGCGGTAATGACATCTTTAATTTATCTGTATACCCCTCCTCCCAGCCGGTTTATATGGATCTGGTGAAAAAGGGAGCCATCTCAGAACTGATGGCAGCCGGCGCAACCGTCCGTACGGCCTTCTGCGGCCCATGCTTTGGCGCAGGGGATACACCTTCAAACAACTCCTTAAGCATCCGCCACACCACAAGAAACTTCCCCAACCGGGAAGGTTCCAAGCCAGGCAGCGGACAGATTTCCTGTGTCGCCCTCATGGATGCCCGCTCCATTGCTGCAACAGCGGCAAACGGCGGCTATCTCACATCTGCGGAAGGCTATGGAGAGGATTACCAGATTCCTTCCTATAAATTCGATCTTTCTTCCTATGAGAGACGGGTGTATCAGGGATTCGGGAATGCTCAGCCTGAGGTACCCCTGATTTATGGCCCAAATATCAAGGATTGGCCGGCTATGAGTGCCTTAACGGATAACATCATATTACGGGTATGTTCAAAAATCATGGATCCGGTCACTACCACCGATGAACTGATCCCTTCCGGAGAAACCTCTTCCTACCGTTCCAACCCACTCGGACTTGCGGAATTTACCTTATCCCGCCGAGATCCGGAATACGTGGAACGCTCAAAGAAAGTGAATGAGCTGGAGCAGGTAAGGAAAGCCGGTGCCTGCCCCTTAGAGGCTGACCGGTCACTGGAATCTGCATGTAAGACCCTGGCCGCTTACTTAAACCAGCCGGAACTGAATGTAAGGGAAACAGAGATTGGAAGTATGATTTACGCAGTAAAGCCGGGTGATGGTTCTGCCCGTGAACAGGCAGCCAGCTGCCAGCGAGTGCTGGGCGGCTTAGCTAATATTGCAAAAGAGTATGCGACCAAACGCTACCGTTCCAACGTTATGAACTGGGGAATGCTTCCCTTTCTTCTTGAGACAGAGCCGGATTTTGAAGTAGGGGATTTTATCTATGTACCTGGAATCCGCAAAGCTCTTGACGGAGATATGAACCACATTCCAGCTTACGTTGTGAAAAACGAAGTAGGAAATCCGATTCATGAGATAGAACTGCATATTGCTGATATGACCCCGGAAGAGCGGGAAATCGTAAAAGCCGGATGTCTGATTAATTATAATAGAAACAAAAACCAACAGCAGTAATATAAAATAATACCCCCGGACATGGAACTGGTATAAAACCAGATTCCAATCCGGGGGTTATGTTTTTTATTTTAGGATTTTATCTGCCTGTGTATCATCAAGAGTCACATGATAAAACAGTTCGTAGAAATCCTTTACTTCATGTTTTATATCAACGCCATACTTTTCGGGATATAAAAGATTACCCAGCCATAAAATTCCGATCATACGGTTGACTGAAGGCGGACTGCTCATAAAGCTATATGGAGCAGAAGGTACCTGATAAACCTTTCCCTCTTTTACTGCATTTAATTCTCCCCATACCTTATCCGTTGTTATGGTTTGGTACAGGGCCTCAGAATCTGCGATGATAACATCCGGCTGCCACAGAAGAAGCTGTTCAAAGGATACTACGCTTCCGCCGCCGCTTGATACCATTTCAACTTTAGCTGCATTTTCCGCTCCTATCTGTTCGATAACCCGGGCATGAATGGAGCCCTCTGCATTGGTGTGAAGTCCATCATCTCCAACAGCGAAATATACCGATTTCTTTTCTGACAGCCGTAGCCTGGCTGTTTCAGACTTTTTCAGTATGTTATTGCAATCGTCCGCCAGTTTCTTTGCCTGATCGGTATCTCCGGTAAGCTCTCCCAGTTTCTCATAAGCAGAACTCATGGTATCTAAATCTGCCTCTATAAAGATGACTGGCATATTTAGTTGCTCCTGAAGGGCATCCATATCCTCTTTTACACTTTTTTTCGCTTCTCCGATATCAATGATTACATCAGGACTTTCTGCAATAAGAGCCTCCATGTTCAGATTTGCATTCTTCCCATAAAACTGACCAAATTTAGGAAGTGCCCAATATTTTTCGTCAATGTACTGCTTTGCACCTTCGGAAAAATCAGAAGCAAGTCCAGACAGCTTATCCGGACAAAGGGTATAAAGCACGATCTGTGCTAATGGTCCGGAAGGAGCAATCTTTTTTATTTCCTTTGGCAGTGTAACTTCCCTTCCTGTTGAATCCGTGAACACTCTGACGTCTGATTGCTCTCCTGCTTCGCCCGCTTTTTCTGTTTCTGCCTGAGTTTCTGATTTTACAGATGCAGTTGACTCTGCCTGACTGGCAGGAACCTCCTTACTGCTTCCTTTTTGGCAGCCATTTGCCAGTACTACAGCAGCAAGGAATGCAGCCAGTACCAGACTTTTTCTCATTTTTTTCATATGATCCCCCTATTTCGCCGCTTTTGCGGCATATATTTTTATTTAGAAAGCCTTACCGGCAATCCGGAGCGGATTACCGCTTTGTGCTCACCTTTTTTCACTAATTCCTCTGTAAGTTTTTTATCCGTAATAAGAGTCCCCGCTAACTCCCACACGCCAAAGTTAAAAAGATCAGGAGCGAGGGCCACACTGGGTCCCACTAATATGACTTTGGCATTCCGCGACAGTTCTAAAAGTCTTGGAAGGGTTTTATTTACCAGGGTAAATCCAGTAATAAAAACATAGTCCCTGTCTGAAAGTAAATATTCACAGGCACTGTCCGGATAATCGCTTTCCATTGGATTGCGTTCCAGGATTACACAGGATTCTGCTTCTTTTAAAATTTCTTCTGCAAAGCAGAAATGACCGATGGTCGCCACCTTTTTTCCTTTGATATTTTTTCGATAGGCCATAAAAGCATCTTCCTTCGATAGCTGCCTGATTGTGCCTTCCTTTTCTAACCTGCTGATCCTGTCCGGCTGATTATAATAGGCATTCACCGCTGCCGCACCGATGCTTGCCTCGGTAAAATTCCATGATTTAATCAGCCCAGCCGCCTCCTTCCATGACATATCCAGTATATTTTTTTCAGTCCTCCTAATGGTCTGAAGCGGATTTGTCGCTGCCGCGCCGGTATAACCACAGACAGTCACTGAAGTCCACTGGATTCCTACAAAATAATCTTCTATCTTTTCATCATCTGGTATTGGATCTATCAGACGGTCATACATTTCCCACATATCCATCACCTTCCCCCGGGCATACACACCTTTTTTCCGCTTTTAAAATCTTCATAGATCTCAATAGGCACCTGGTATACGCCTTCCAAAAGCTCTTTCGTAAGGATCTTGTCCGGCTCACCGAAAGCCGCTATCTTTCCCTCCATCATCACCAGCGCCTTATGGGCAAAATAAAAGACATGCTCCGGATTATGGGTGGATTGAACAATTAAATATCCCTTTTCTGACAGGGTCCGCAATTCCTCCATAACCCGGATCTGGTTGCCGTAATCCAAGCTGGAACATGGTTCATCCATAACCAGTATTTTTGCCTCCTGGGCGATGGCTCTTGCAATCAGTACAAGCTGCTGTTCGCCGCCGCTGATCTGCCCAAATATACGGTCCTTTAGGCCGGCAATCTTTAAAAGCTTCAGAGCATTCAATGCCCTTTCTTTTTCTTTCTGTCCCGGACTTGCAAAGCGTGGCAGCGAGGCCGTCGTCCCCATTAACACCATATCCAGAACCGAAAAAGTGAATGCAGTATCATGGTTCTGGGGTATGTAGGCGATCCTTCCGGCCAATTCCCGTTCTGAGAAGTGCCGGCGTTCTGTTCCATCGATCAGAATCTCCCCATGGTACCCCTTTAGCAGACCTAACATGCACCGAAAAAGCGTGCTCTTGCCTGCACCGTTTTTTCCAAGAACGCAGACCAGTTCTCCTTTGCTGAATGAAAAATTGATCCCCTTTAATACCTGAAAACAATGATAACCGAATTCCAGATCTTTTACTGTCAGTTCCATACTTCCCCTCCTTTATAACCGGTTTCCTTCCCGCAAAATAAGATATAAAAAAAAAGGAGCACCAATAAATGCAGTCAAAATACCGATGGGGATCTCACTGGTGGCCAAAAGCCTTGCAAAATTATCTACGATCAGCAAAAAGCTGCCTCCCATAAGCAGTGAAGCCGGCAATAGCCAGCGGTAATCACTTCCTACCAGCATTCTGGCAAAATGCGGGATTACCAGCCCTACCCAGCCGATATGTCCGCTTACTGATACTGCTGCTGAGGTAATTAAAGTTGCGCTGACTACAATGATAAAACGTAGCTTCTTAGCATTGATCCCCATGCTCCTCGCTTCATCTTCCCCAAGGCTTAAAACATTGATCCGCCACCGAAGAAGGTAAATCGGAAGGATTCCTATGAGGATCCATGGTGCAGCAAACATAACGTCTTTTTGCCGGATGGAAGCCAGGCTTCCCATAAGCCAATAGGTAATGACAGGAAGGGTATTGGTCGGATCCGCCACCAGTTTTAAAAAAGAGACCGCTGCGGAAGCAAGGGAGCTCACCATCATGCCGGACAACACCAGTCCCAGCACGGGGTTATACTTTACCCGGCTGCTGATGAGGCAGACAATCCCTACCGCGCCAAGGCCAAAAAGAAAAGCATTTATTGTTACTCCGTTATAACCGAATGAAAAAAACAATCCCAGAGCAGCACCTAATCCCGCACCAGAAGATGCACCAAGAACATCCGGTGATACCATAGGATTTTTAAAGATCCCCTGATAGGCAGCGCCTGCACAGGACAATCCTCCTCCGATCAATGCAGCCATAAAAACTCTTGGCAGACGGACCTGAAAAACAACCGTCTCTGCCTGGACCGGCCAAGTGGATTTTATGGGAAAAATCGCAGAGAGAAGGATCTTTAAGAGCGTGTCAGGGTATACCGGGTACCGTCCAAGCAAAAAGGAGCCAAAAAAGCAGACAATAAATAAGAGCACGATGATTCCAAAACGTCTTTTATAGATCCAGTCCCTTTCTACCATGGGTTTCCTTTCCTTCCTTTTCCGTACATTCTCTCAAAAATTCCATAATTTCCGTCTGAATGTGTTCTCTTTTTTCGCGTTCAAACGTAAGAATTCGTCCATATGGCCGTTTTACAAGCTTTTCTTCCAAATCCCGAAGAAGCATGTCCGGGTCCGGCTCTGTGGGAACTCTGGTTCTCATGGCCTCCAGATTTTTCCGGCTTTTCAAAACTCCGATGCAGGGCACCTGGCTATCAATGCAGCAAAAAACTTCTTCCATAAATTCCGGTACAAAAAGCTCTATCCCTCCTATTTCATCCAAAAGGCAGAATTTTTTATGGGTGTAAGAACGAAGAAATTCTATTCCACCGGTTTTAAAGAAGTGAATATTTTTTTGAAATCCATGTTCAGTCCGTTCGATAAAGATATTGGTCATTCCTTTTTTATAGGCAGCTGCCGGAATCCATTCTTCCTCTGCAGAGACCATACGAAATCCCATGGTCACCCCATCTTCATTTAACAAACGTTGGGAATAAAATCCTCCAACCTTTGGGTGCCAGGGCTTTAAGCATTCAAAAAGCAGGGTCGTCTTTCCTTCCCCGGAATCACCTTTTAGAAATAAGAATTTTCCCATTACTTTTTTCGTCCTTCCCGCAGAGCCCTTATAGCAATTAATTCTCCTGCCACGCTGATGGCAATTTCAGCGGGTGTTTCTGCGTAGATTTCCAAGCCGATGGGGCTGTGACAGCTGTCAATTTGTTCTCTGGTAACGCCGTCTGCCATAAGCTTTTCAGTCAGGGTTTCCAGTTTCCTGCGGCTGCCAATTACACCGACGTAGCAGGTATTTTTCGTAAGGACCTGTCTCTGGACAACATAATCCGACTGATGTCCTCTGGTCATAACACAGACATAATCGCATTCCCTTAATTCAAAGGAATCAAAAATCCTTTCATAATCCCCCACAATGGTCCTCTCTGCCAGGGGAAACAGTGTTTTATTGGCAAACTCCGGCCGGTCATCAAAAACAGTACACCGGAATCCTACATGCGCCAGAACAGGCACCAATTCCTGTGCCACATGTCCGCCGCCAAAAATATAGACGCAGCCGGCCCGGACCAGAGGCTCGCTGTAATACTTACGATCACCAAAGTTTTTTTGAACCGCCTTATGTTGAAGAAGGACTTTTCTATCTTCTTCATCAATTCCTGTTATTCCTGTAAATCCCGCGGATTTACTGTAGATGCCCAGCCCCCATGTGGTTTCGTTGGTAATATCCATAAACAGCCAGCTGTCTTCATCCTTATTATAGGCTTCTTCTATCTTCCTGCATAAGTCCTTAAATTCCTGATTTTCATGATCCAGATATTGGAAGTAAACCACTACATCACCGCCGCAGATCATACCCAGATCAGCCACCTGCTCCTTTCCTAGTACAAAGCTGTGCATATAGGAGGTCTTTTCCTCGATCGCTTTCTGTGACCGTTTAATGGACCGGTATTCCACCGCTCCGCCTCCGATGGTTCCTTCTGTAGTTCCATCCCGCCTTACCAGCATATGGGATCCTGCACCTCTGGGAGTGGATCCAGAACTTGCAATAATGGTTACCAAAACCCCATCTTCGCCTTTTTCCATCGTTTCTAAAACTGTTTTGAACAGCTTCTTCATTTCAATACCCCCTCAAAATTTTCATATCGGCTCCCGTTTTTCCGTTATATTTTCAAAAATATAACGGCTTTGTTTATTATAATCCTTTTTCCAGAATTTGTAAACCCGATAAAAGCAAAATACAAAAGGTCCCCGGATTGAAATTTAATCAAAACATCAATTAAAATTCAATCCGGGGACCTTGCATCAATCACCGATCATGTTACGGATTTTTACAGGTGTCCGGTAATTCCATGTGGAAATTTTAATACCGCTTCGTCTGCTTGCCGCATGGACGATCTGTCCGTTGCCGATATACATGGACACATGGTTAATGGTCCCTTTGCTGTCTGCATAATAGATCAGATCCCCAGGCCTCATTTCGCTGGATTTTACTGCCTTGCCCATACCCGCCTGAGAGCCGGAATAATGAGGCAGTCCAATGCTAAAATGAGCATAAACAGACATGGTAAACCCAGAGCAGTCGGCCCCCTTTGTGAGGCTGGTTCCGCCCCATACATAAGGATTTCCCAAAAACTGCAGGGCATAATTGACGATCTGGGCCCTAAATGATGCCTGGGCATTGGCTTTTTCCTCTAAAGGAGAGAATTTGATTGCCTCAGGAAGAGCATACCGGACATCAACGTAATCTGTGGATACATAGGCGCTGCTGTTTTCCTCCAGCTCGATCTGTATCCAGCCGTCAATCTGCTTTAAAACCGGATACCGCTCGTTATTTGATATCTGTGTCCATATCTTTGATTCAGTGGAAGGCTCTGTCCTTGCGTTTAACATATCCGTGTTGACGATGGCCATCAGCTCTGCAACCTGCAAAGCCTCATCCTTTGCTGCCGGTCCTGTCAGGATATAATCGGACTTCACATAACCGGTAATGTTACCGGACTGTATCTTATACCAGCCATCCGTCGTCTCTAAGATATTTCCTGCGGCTTTGCTTGGCATCTTTGCAATAATCTTGCCGTTTTCATTCGGCTCTTCTCTTACGTTCAAATAATTATCCACGTCGGAAATACCGATGTTCTTATAGAGATTGAATATCATGGCCTTTAGATCCAGTTTTCTGGCTTCATTCAGTCCATATTCCAATTTAACGTAATCCGCGGATAAATACCCGGCCGGAATCTGTACCCAGCCCTCAGCCTGGCCTAAGACCTCATACCGCTCATTGGAAAGCGCCTGGCCTACCACATCTGAACTGGTGGAGGGTTCCTTTCTGATGTTCATGTTATCGGTCTGAACGACAGCTCTTAACTTCACCAGATCCATTGCTTTCTTTTTTGCGTCTTCCCCTGTTAAAACAAATTCGGAATTTATATATCCTTCAATCCCGCCGGAAGATATTTTGCACCAGCCGGATTCCGTATTCTCCAGGATATTGCAGGCACTGTCTCCCTGGAGTTTTCCGATTACATCCTCCTCGGTACCCGGCGCTTTTCTCACGTTTAAGTATCCTGATACCTGAATGATCCCTAAATTCTTGTAGGAATTTACAACCTTTTCTTTTTCGTCCTTTTCCTTTGCTGCCTGAGCTTCAGACTCGGCCTCTGCATTTATGCCTGCTGATTCCTCCAGTTTTATGGCTGTGGCCTCGGATCCTGTTGCAAGCCCTGCAGGTTTTGCAGAGAGGTGATTCTTCACCGCCATTCCCACTGCGGAAATAACTGCTACGCAGAGAACCGCTGTACCTCCCATTGCCAAAAGTTTCTTATAATCATTCTTACTGCGTTTTTTTCTTGCCTTATCCAAACGAATTATATAATCTTTTTTCTCGTTGTTATTTTCCATCCTGTACTTTCTCTCCATATTCCTGTTTTCTAGCGGAAAGCCAATTCAGACTAAAAGTCTATCTGCCTAAGTATAGCATAAAATGTCATTATTTGCGATATAACTACAGCAAAAAATTATTAAGATTATGTTACATATATTAAGAAAGGTACATCCGGAAAAGGCAGATTTGAATCATAAGCCTCCAGGTGCGTGAACAAAAAACAGGACAGAAAACCCTTATAAAAGGTTCCATGCCCTGTAATTTCACTAACTATTTCGCCAGAATCATTCTGTCATTAGAAAATTCCTCACCGCTTGCCTCTTCGAATTTCTTAAGAAGATCCTCAACTTCCAGCTTCTTTTTTTCTTCCCCTGACACATCATATATGATGCGTCCTTCATGCATCATGACAAGCCTGTTGCCGATCTGGATCGCATCCTTCATGTTATGAGTGATCATAAGAGTCGTGAGATTTTGCTCTTTCACAATCTCCTGTGTAATTTCCAGAACCTTTTTAGCAGTTTTGGGGTCAAGTGCAGCGGTATGCTCATCAAGAAGAAGCAGTTTTGGCTTTTTTAAGGTCGCCATCAACAAAGTAAGCGCCTGTCTCTGGCCTCCGGAAAGAAGCCCGACCTTATTGGTCATACGGTCCTGAAGTCCAAGACCCAGTTTTTTTAGCGCCTCATGGTAAAAAGCCTTTTCGCTGGTCTTAATTCCCCAGGCAAGGCCTCTTCCCTGCCCCCGCCGATAAGCCAAAGCCATATTTTCCTGTATTTCCATTCCGGCGGCAGTTCCCAGCATAGGATCCTGGAATACCCTTCCGATATATTTAGCTCTTTTATACTCCGGGTCCCTGGAAATATTGATCTCATCAATCTGGATCTTACCGGAATCAATCGGGTACACCCCTGCTATCATGTTTAACATTGTGGATTTCCCTGCTCCGTTACCGCCGATCACCGTAACAAAGTCACCCTCATTCAGATGGAGGTCAATGCCATTCAATGCCTTTTTTTCATTGATGGTGTTCCTATTAAATGTTTTTCTGACATTCTTAATATCCAGCACGGTTATTCTCCTCCTTCTGTATATGATTTCCTGATGCGCCATTTATTCACCATGACTGGCACGCAAAGCGCCACTGCAACGATTGCAGCCGACAAAAGCTTCATATCATTGGCATCCATACCCATTCTTAAAACCATGGCACGGATCACGAAATATATGACAGAACCCACAACTGCAGAGATAAGCTTACTTGCAAAGGAACGAAGTTTCCCCATCAGCACATCACCAATTACAATAGCCGCAAGGCCAATGACAATCGCACCGGTACCCATACCGATATCCGCGTATTTCTGGCTTTGACAGACCAGTCCTCCGGAAAGTCCTACAAGTCCGTTGCTGATGGTGAGGGCCAAAAGCTTTGTCCAGTTTGTATTGACGCCCTGAGCGCGTATCATTGCCTGATTATTCCCTGTAGCACGCATGGCACTGCCGATTTCTGTTCCAAAGAACCAGTAAAGAAAGAAAATCATTACAATAGCCAGGCCGATTCCTATGATCATTGCAGCGGCCTGCTTGCTTAACCCGGTTACCGCTATGAATTTAGACATAATTGTATCAGTCTTTAAAAGCGGTACATTACTCTTTCCTCCCATAATCCGGAGATTTATGGACCAAAGACCGATCTGTGTCAGGATTCCTGCCAGTATCGCCGGTATTTCAAAGATCGTATGCAACAACCCGGTCACTGCCCCGGCTGCCATCCCGGCCACTGCCGCAATCCCTAAGGCAATCCAGGGATCAACGTTAAAATTTAGTATCATAACGGCGCATACACAGCCGCCCATGGCAAAGCTTCCATCTACCGTCAAATCGGCAATGTCCAATAGTTTGTAGGTAATGTAAACTCCTAAAACCATAATCCCCCATAAAACCCCCTGAACAACTGCATCCTGAAGGGATACCAACAAACCACTCATCAATCATTCCTCCGCGTATTTTCTCGTTTCATATTTCCTGCAATGCCCAAAGGGCTTTCATAGACATAAATGCCTTACATAAAGAATGAAAACCCATCCTTTATGTAAAGCATCTATGGCCGGCAGGCGGACCATTCAAACAGGTCCCGCCTGCCGCTCATTTTTTAAACCGCTTATTTAAGGCTGGAAATATCAATTCCCAGGGTCTTTGCTGTTTCCTCATTCACAGTCAGCTTACACTTATCCAAAGGAAGATATTCAATCGGCATCTTGGAGATATCCGCACCCTCGGTCAGGATCTTTACTGCCTGCTGTCCGGTTAAGTAACCCAGTTCATAATAATCAATACCATATGTAGCAAGACCGCCGGCATTTACCATACCTTCTTCTCCGCAGATTACCGGAATGCCGTTTTCATTCGCTACCATACTCACGGTTGCCATACCTGCTGCAATGGTATTATCGGTCGGAGTATAGAGCGCATCTACTTTGCCTACCATGGAGGTAACAACCGTCTGGATCTCGTTGGAGCTGGATACGGTGTACTCTACCGCTGTCATGCCTTCCGCTTCAATTGCATCTTTTGCCATCTTAGCCTGGATTTCAGAGTTGGATTCTGCAGAGCAGAAAAGAATACCCACGGTTTTTGCATCAGGGAGAATCTTTTTTAGGAGAGCTATCTGCTCTTTTACAGGAGTTAAATCAGAGGTGCCGCTTACATTTCCTCCTGGGTTATCGTTGCTCTCAACCAGATCAGATGATGCCGGATCAGTGACCGCTGTCAACAGAATCGGGATATCGCTTGTGGCTCCTGCCACAGCCTGAGCCGCCGGTGTTGCGATCGCAAGGATCAAATCGTCGTTGTCATTAACCAGCTTGCTGGCGATGGTCTGGCACGTAGGCTGGTCACCGGAGGCGTTCTGCTGGTCAACGGTATAGTTAAGACCCGCATCATCAAGCGCCTGGATAAAGCCTTTATTGGAGGCGTCTAAGGCTGCATGCTGTACAAGCTGGAGAACCCCGATTTTATACTGCTTTCCATCTGCTGTCTTGTCTCCTGTGGATTCTGCCGCTTCACTTGTTTTTTCTGCTGCAGTCGTGGTTTCCGGAGCTGAGGTTGCCGTGTCTGGTGCTTTGCTGCCGCATGCTGTTAAGGACAACATCATGGCGCCGGCAAGAACCAATGATAAAACATTTGCTGATTTCTTCATAATCTTCTCTCCTCTTCCTTCCAAAATTTCGTCCTTTTTGGAACTTAATTCGTATCATACTACAAAAAAGATTAGCCGTCAATTTTATTGCTTTAAATTTATGCGTTTTTAATGTGTTAAAGTACATTTTTGTAAAAAATGACGAAAGCTGGTCCCGCATTTTCTGTTCTAATCATTAAAAAAACCGGAGACTCTATGTTCTCCGGTTTTTTTAATTGGCAAGAAATCCTTTTCCTATTATCTCGCTGGAATTAGATATCAGTATAAACGCTGTTGGTTCCACAGTACGTATATAATTTTTTAGCTTAAGTGCCTGTGAACGCTTCATGGTCGTCAGGATGACTGTCTTTTTATGATGGCTGAATGCGCCTTGTGCCTCATAAACCGTGGCACTCCGGTTAAGTCCATGAATGATATAATCACAGATGGGCCCCGGATCATCACAAATGATGCTGAAACACTTGCACAGATTAATGTTTTCGATAACATCGCCAATCACAAGGGATTTGGCTAATAAACCAAGGGAAGAGAATAACCCTGTCTCCGGTCCAAATACAAAGTAGGCCATAATGACTCCTGTCACATCCACCAGTAAAAGCACGGTTCCAATATTAAGGCTGGTGTACCGTTTCAGAATCATGGCGATAATATCCGTTCCCCCACTGGAAGCTCCGGTGTTAAAAAGGAGCGCAGAACCTACGCTTGGCAAAAGAATCGCAAAGATCAGTTCCAAAAGTGGTTCTCTGGTAAGAGGCCTTGTAATGGGATACAGCCGTTCTAAAAAGTAAAGAAATAGGGACATCATGAGGGTGGCGTAAACCGTTTTAATCCCAAAGCTCCGTCCCAGGAAGAGAAAGCCAGCCACCAGTAAAACTGTATTCACAATGGTTGTGAACTCACTGGCCGACCAATGGGTTAATGCACTGATAACCGTCGCAAACCCTGTGACACCTCCGAATGCAAAATTATTGGGGAATTTGAAGAAATAAATCCCCACTACCATAATCCAGATACTGAACGTGATCAGTCCATACTCTGCAAGCGTTCTCAGTGTTTTGTTTTCTATCTGCTTCATGACTGTTTGTCTATCTCCCTCCGGCTCCTTTAAGCCGGTTCTGTACGTTTTTGAGTGAATTTATAGTTTCCTTTCACTCCCACTCGACTATACCTCAAAGGGGCGGTAATTACAAACACAATTCCATCTGATATTCTCACAGTCTTTCTATTGTGAACAAGAAGTAAATCCGACACTGGCAAGGAACCGTCCAAATCCATTCCGTCCCTGCTCATCGCATTTGTATACGCCGGAATCTTCCAGAACCCGTTCAAATACCAGGCCAACTTCCTTCTTTAAAATTTCATCCACATTATCTTTTGTCACTTCTTCATACTGTCCAAGGAAAGCTTCCGCCCAATCTGCATGCTTTTCAATGGCTTCTTCATCTCTTATGCTTTTCCCTTCCACAATACACTGAGCCAGCAGGTTCAGCTCTTCCTTCAGCCTGGAAGGCAGGACAGCCAATCCCATGACTTCAATTAAGCCGATATTCTCTTTCTTGATATGATGCAGCTCCTGATGAGGGTGGTAAACTCCAAGAGGGAATTCTTCTGTGGTGATATTATTTCTTAAGACCAGATCAAGTTCGTATACACCATCCCGCATTCTGGCAATAGGGGTGATGGTGTTGTGAGGTTCTCCGTCCGTTTCTGCAAAAATAAAGGCTTCCTCGTCCGTATACGCCCTCCAGGCATTAAGAATCTTAGTTCCAAGGGCGATTAGGTCCTCCGGATTTATGCTTCTGGTACGCAGTACGGACATCGGCCATTTCACGATTCCGGCTTCCACTCCATCAAAGCCTTCCAACCGGAAACAGCTCTCTATAGGGGCCTTTGCCATGGCAAAATCATAATTTCCTCCCTGAAAATGGTCATGGGACAGGATGGATCCTCCTACAATGGGAAGATCTGCATTGGAACCAAGGAAATAGTGAGGAAACATTTTGACAAAATCAAACAATTTTACAAAGGTATCTCTCTCTATCTTCATGGGAATATGCTTTCCGTTGAAAACGATACAGTGCTCGTTATAATAAACATAGGGGGAATACTGAAAGCCCCACTCACTGTTATTGATTTTAAGACGGATAATTCTGTGGTTATTTCTGGCCGGGTGATTGGTCCTTCCGGCATAGCCCTCATTTTCCATACAAAGCTGGCATTTGGGGTAACCGCCTTGTTTTGCAAGCTTTGCTGCGGCAATCGCTTTTGGATCCTTCTCAGGCTTTGATAAATTCACCGTAATATCCAGGTCACCGTACTTTGTATGGGTCACCCACCGCATATCCTTTTTAATCCGGTACCGCCTGATATAATCGGAATCCTGGCTCAGTTTATAATAATATCCGGTTGCAGCCTCAGGTGACTGGCCCTGATACAGCTCCCAGAATGTTTTTTCTATTTCGCTAGGTCTTGGCATCAGACAATTCATCAGTTTTGTATCAAACAAATCCCGGTATGTAACACTGTCTTCTTCTATGATTCCGGCCTGGCATGCATAATCAAGTAATTCCTGCAAAACAGCTTCCAGATCAATATCTTCCGGTACTCCTTCTGACTCCTCATACTCGTCCATCATCATTACATCAAGGATTTGGTTAAGGGCATAATACCTGTCCGCTTCCCCGATCAAGCCTGTGTTCCGTCCATATTGTACCAGTTTCTTAATTGCCTCGTAAATCATTGTGATGTTCCTCCTGGTTTCTTTTTATCCTAATATACCTATCCCATTATACATTTCCAAAAGCGGCAAAACAATATCATATATTTTGTTTTTATTGCAATTTTTTAATAAAATTACTAATCCGGCTAATAATCATGCCGCCCAGGATCCCTATGATAAGTCCGGCGGCTGTACCGGCGATCAAAAGAAAGGGTAGATAAAAGAATACTCCGGCTTGTTTGACCACAAGGGCAGCCACGCAGACCTGTCCGATGTTATGCCCCACACCTCCAAGAATACTGATTCCCGTTGTGCCCATCCAGTTTTTTCTCCTGCAAAGAACCATTAGAAGCAGGCTTAAGCTCCAGCCTCCCAGGCTGTAGAGCATGGCAAACAAGTTTCCAAAGGTAAATCCGGTGAGAACGATCCGCAAAAGTGAAATGACAACCGTTCCGCCTGTCCCAACCGTATAGAGCCCAACAACCGTGACCAGATTGGCAAGCCCCAGCTTTACACCCGGTATTCCAAGGGAAATGGGAATCAGGGTTTCTACAAAGCTGAGAACAAACGCCAGTGCAATCAGCATTCCGTATAACGCTGCCACATGTGCTGAATTTTTTACTTTCATAAGAGCTCTCCTTTTTCCTGCATTCAGCAATTATCTTATCACACTTTGGCATTTATGTAAAAGAAAATCCCGGAGAGCATCCTCATTATTATGAAAGTGCTCTCCGGGACCAGAACTAATCTGTTCTTTTATCACCCCAGAAAAATAATGCCACAGTGCCAGGTCCGGTATGGGAGCCGATGACTGCACCAATGCTGTTTAACAGCACCTTTCCGGAAAGCTTTTGAAAGCGTTCCTCCACCAGGGCCGCTACTTCCCTGGCATCATTTTCACAGGCGGAATAGGAAAGAAAGCATTGGCCGCTGTAATCTCTCCCGCCCTTTGCATGGGCTTCCATTGTGTTTATGATTTCCTGGATGGCCTTTTTCTTGGTACGGATCTTCTGCCTTGGGATCAGATGTCCCGTGTTGTTAATGCTCATAAGAGGGCAGATATTAAGCACCGTGCCAAGCATTGCGGATGTGGCTGAAATCCTGCCTCCCCGCTTAAAACTGGTCAAATCTGTGGAGAAAAACCAGTGATGCACGAATAATTTATGATTCTCCGTCCATTCGGTGGCTTCTTCCAGGGAAACCCCTTTATCCCTTAAGTCTGCCACTGAATCGGTCAAAAGACCATAGCCGGAAGAAGCGCCCAGGGAGTCCACAATGACGATCTTTCTATCCGGATATCTGGAACTCATTTCCTCCCTGGCTACACATGCAGAATTGTAGGTTCCTGAAATACCGGAGGAAAGAGTGAGGTGCAGTATATCTTTGCCTTCCTTTAAAAATGGTTCAAAAAAATCACAATATTCTTCCACATTTACCTGGGAAGTCACTGGTGTCGCGCCTTTGGCGATCCGGTCATAAAACTCAGGAAAGGGAATGCTCTGCCCTAAGTCATCCGGATAGGTCACGCCATCCATTGTATAGTGAAAACACACATAGGGAATCTGACGCTGCTCAAAAAATTCCTTCTTCATATCTACCGTAGAACAGCAGGTTAAAATAAAACTTCCCATATCTGCACACCTCCTATCATTTACTGAATCAATATTATCATATTTTCTCTTGAATTGGAATCTTTACCATAAATTCCGTTCCCATATCAAGCTCTGACCGAACGGTAATGGTCCCATGATAGAAATTAACAATGTGTTTTACAATGGATAGTCCAAGGCCTGTTCCGCCCTGTTTCTTGCTCCGTCCTTTGTCTACCCGGTAAAAGCGTTCAAAGATACGGCTTAAGGATTCTATTGGAATACCCATTCCATTATCCTTCACACGGATTATTACATTGCGGTCTTCTTCTGTCACCGTGACCCAAACTTCGCCGCCAGGCTTATTGTATTTTACTGCGTTGCTTATGAGATTTCCAAACAGTTCCTTCATTTGCTGTCCATTGGCGTAAATACAAAGTGGTTTGCAATCCACATGGACAGTGACTTCATGGGATGCAGCCAGTGGTTTTAAAGATTCGACGATGTCGCCTACAAGAATGGACAGGCGCACATCATTTCTTAATACCTCTGCTTCTTTAGCCTCAAGCCGGGAGATCATAAGGATGTCATTGATGAGATGATTCATGTTGACCGCTTCCTTTTTGATGCGTCTTATGAAATCCATCTTTTGTTCTTCATCCTGAATGATCCCGCTTTCTAAAAGCTCTGCATAGCCCTGAACCGATGTGATCGGGGTTTTTAACTCATGGGAAGCATTACTGAAAAATTCCTGTCGAATTTGCTTTTCAAGCTCAATCTGGTTTAAATATTCTTTTACGTTCTTAGACATTTCCGTTGTCGTTTCCGCAATAATATTAATTTCCGGATACTGGTATTTTTCAAAAGAGAGGTCTGTATAATCCCCATTTACTTTTAACATCTCCTGCGAAATTTCTTTTAACGGCCTTGTAATGGATTTTGAAAAGCTGTCCGCCGAAAACGCGGAATACATTATGGCCATCAGAAAGCTGAGCCAGATCGAAGGTAATAGAAGCATTAAGTATTCTTTCATGCCGGAATAGGGAATTGCCATACGAAGGATATAATCCGCCCGTGAGGAGCGGATCGCCACATAAAGCATATTTACCTTAAGGGTCTTGGAATAGCGTCTGGCTGTGCCGGTTCCCTCCACAAGAGCCTCCTTCACTTCTTCCCTGTCCAAATGATTATCCAGGGAAGCGGCCGGTACATTCCCAGTATCGGCCACAATACTTCCATCCATGCGTATAAGTGTAAAACGGCTCTCATTCTCACTGAGTGCCTGCTTTAAATCCCCTATTTCACCGGCAAGATTACTGGAATAATCCAGGATCTCATCCATAGCTCTTAAGGTGTATGTCATGTCTTTTCTGGAATTTTTAAGCAATGCGCTGCTGGAAGCAATATAAAATACAAAACTGCTTAGTATCAGCACTACCAGAATGATCTGGATAAATTTTTTAAAGATCACGCTTCTCATAGATTCCCTCATTCTGCGGATACAGCCAGACGCTTGATTGTCCTACTCTTCCGACTTAATAAAACGATAGCCTACGCCGCGGATTGTCTTGATACAGGAACCGCCGTTTTCTCCCAGCTTTTGCCGGAGCGTACGGATATGCATGTCCAGAGTCCTGGTCTCTCCATCGTAATCATACCCCCAAATGTGGTTTAAAAGCTCATCTCTGGTAACGACCTTATTATGGTTCTCCATTAAATACTGCAAAAGCTCAAACTCTTTTAACGTAAGTTCAACCTTAATGCCGTCACAATAGACCTCTCTTGTTTTTTTATTTAAACTTAAGCAATATTGATTCAATTCGTTTGCGTTCGCCTCTCCCCTGGTGCTCCGCCGCAAAAGGCTCCGGATTCTGGCTGCCAGTTCCATGACTCCAAATGGCTTTGTCATGTAGTCGTCGGCTCCGCCGTCAAGTCCTGCCACCTTATCAAACTCCCTGTCTTTTGCGGTAAGAATAAGAATGGGAATATCTTTTAAAGACTCATTTTTCCTAATCCTGCGAATGGCTGTCAGTCCGTCCATACCTGGAAGCATCAGATCAAACACAGCCAGTGCCGGTTTATCTGAATCAATATGCCTTAAGGCATCTTCCGCCATTTCAAAAGCGGATACTTCATAGCCAAAACCTTCCAGGGCAATTTTAATTAAGTCCCTGATGTTGTCATCGTCTTCAATTACATAGATACGTTCCATATATTCTCCTTTCTTATTTCCCGCCCACGCTTTCTGTTACATTTCATCCCTCACGTAACCGGCGATATTATGGGCATGGTCTGAAATACGTTCCAGATTGCTCAGTGCATCCAAAAAGATTATTCCATTTTCCGGTTTGCATGTCTGAGCGGATAAACGTTCAATATGACGTTCTCTTAATTCCTCCTCCAGGCTGTCCACACGTTCTTCGCTCTGAATCACTGCACGGACCTCTGACATGTCTCCAGTCTCCCTGGCTTTTATGGCATGCTCCAAAGAGAAACGAACTTCCTTAAGCATTTCCTTGATTTCATTTTCTGCACCATTTGAAAAAATTATGTTCCGGTTGGATTTTTCTATTGCCAGCTCAGATAAGTTCTCACAGTGATCGCTGACCCGCTCAAAGTCGCTGATTGTGTAAAATAAATTTTTAACCAGAAGATGCTGCTCCTCATTTAAGGACTGGTTATTAAGTTTTATCAGATAATCTGTGAGTATCTTTTCATAATCATTGATTTTCTGTTCCATTTTTTCCACCAGCTTTGCTTCTGCTTTGTTGTTGCCAAGAAGAGCCGCCGCCGCAAGATCTAAGTTTTCCATGGCAGCATATCCCATACTCACAACTTCATGATTCACATTCTCGATAGCAAAAGAAGGGGTTTCTAAAATTCTTTCATCCAGATGACGTTTCATCTGGGTATCAGAATCTACCGGTGATTCTTTCTGATCTTCCCTTACAAGCAGACCGGAAGCCTTTACCAAAAGCCCGGCAAAGGGGAATAAAATAATGGTATTGCTCACATTAAATATTGTATGGAAGATGGATATTCCCACACTGCTGATCCGTGAAGCCGCGAAAACCGGGTTCAGCTTAAACACAACAAACATGACGCATCCGAAAATGATTGCACCCACCACATTAAAAAGAAGATGAATGACAGCGGCACGCTTTGCGGTTTTGTTAGCACCCACGCTGGAAAGCAGGGCGGTAACACAGGTACCGATATTTTGTCCCAAAGTGATAAATATCGCAGACTGCCAGTTTACGATACCGTTGAGTGCCAGTGTCTGCAAAATTCCTACAGATGCTGAGGAGCTTTGAATGATACCGGTAACAACAAGGCCTGCTAAAATTCCAAGAATAGGATTTCTCCCTAAAATGGAAAAGGCCTGGCTGAAAATAGGTGCGTTCCGGTAAGGCGTAATGGAGTCCGACATGAAGGAAAGTCCTATAAACAGCACGCCAAAGCCTACTAAAATTTCTCCAACCTGTTTTTTCTTCCCGCTACCGGTAAAAAGGCTTAAAACAGCGCCCACGCCTACCAGTGCAGGAGCAAAAAACTCGGGTTTCATCATCTCTCCCCATTCACTCATGGATACGATCCAGCTGGTGACGGTGGTTCCGATGTTAGCACCCATAATTATACCAACAGCCTGCTGCAGATTGATAATCCCGGCGTTTACAAAGCCTACCACCATGACTGTGGTAGCCGAGCTGCTCTGAATGATGGCGGTAATTCCAGTTCCTAAAAGCACACCCATGAGCCGGTTGCTGGTAAGGACTCCTAAAAGCTGCTGCATTTTATGACCTGCTGATTTTTGCAGCCCATCGGCCATTGCATCCATTCCATAAAGGAACATTCCCAGTCCCCCGATGAATTTAAATAGCATTTGTAAATCTGCGATTGACATAGCATCCTCCGTTTTTCATGATAATACATTTTTGTAAATACTATATCAAATCTATGTAAATTAAAATGCACATAAATGTAAAATTTATGTAAATTTTTGTCTTAGTGTAAAATTTCTTTGTATACACGAAGGACATTTCCATAAAAGACTGCCTCTATTTCGCTTTCCGAAAATCCCTCTTTTTTCATACAAACTTCCAATATGGGTAGGTCTTCCGGAGATTTCATTTCTAAATTTCCCCCGATGCCGTCAAAATCCGATCCAAGTCCAATACACTGGATGCCTCCCACCTTTTTTATGTGCTTCATATGTAAAACCATATCTTCCACCCGGCTTAAGGCTCCTTCCCCCTTCTTCCAGTCATGAAGAAAATCAGCGCAATAATTGATTCCTGTCACGCCACCTCGTTCCGAAAGCTTTCTAATCATATCGTCCGTTAAGTTTCTTGGGTTGGAGGCAATGGTTCTTGCATTGGAATGGCTGGCCACAAATGGCTTTTCCGTATACCGGAACATATCTTCTATCCCGGCATCTGACAAATGGGAGACATCGATAACCATTCCCAGCCGTTCCATCTCCTGAACAAATTCGATTCCCTTTTCCGTAAGCCCATGCTCCATCTCCGGCTCAAAAAAGGCCTCTCCGTTTTCCTCCCAGATCCGGTTGGGGTACCCCAGCTCATTTTTATAGTTCCATGTAAGGGTGGCCATCCGGACTCCCAGACGGTGAAAATTTCTTAAGAATGCCAGTTCTCCCTGGCAGACGCCTCCTTCTTCTATAGTAAGCATGGCAGACATCTTTCCATTCTTCCGGTTTTCCTCAATATCCCTGTAGCTTTTTACAATACCAATGATATCCTCATATTGTTCCAGCTCCGTGTAAAAGAGGTCAACAAGCTTCATACAATATTCAAACGGATGCTCCTGCCTGGCGAGATTCGTATACAAGGCAAAGTTCTGTAGGCAATAATCGCCTTTTTTCATCCGCTCCAAGTCAATATGACAGTCGTTTTTTAAAATGGAAAAGATCTTTCCCTCTTCCTTCCGGTAAAATAGCTCTGAAATAGTATCACAATGCATATCAACAACTTTCATAAATTCTTCCCTTTCTCATAATTCAAAAGTATTTACTCTACGCAAAAGGAGCAGCCCAAAAATGAGCTACTCCTTTGGTAACTATGCAAATAGTATCACCAATATGTTATATTTGCAAGAAAATGTTCCATTTATTACTCGCTTCGCAGAGCATCAATGGGATTTAAATCAGCAGCCCTTCTGGCAAGCATA
>DEYX01000282.1:0-5395 GCA_002365025.1 Hungatella sp. UBA3147
TATGGGTATCCGCACCTGTGGCAAGAGCCATGAGCTGATGCCCCAGGCAGATGGCAAAAATCGGCACATTGGATTCGTATAATTTCTTTATCTCTTCAATAATCCCCACACATTCCTTGGGATCCCCAGGCCCGTTGGATAACATGATTCCGTCAGGGCAGCCGGAGAGGATCTCTTCTGCTTTTGCCGCTGCAGGGTAAACGATCACCTCACAGCCTCTCTCCTGTAAGGAGCGGGCAATATTTTTCTTAGCTCCAAGGTCCAGAAGAGCTACCTTTTTCCCGCCGCCGGGAAGAACATATTTCTCCCTGCAGGTAGCTTTCTCCACCACACCAGTCACAGTATATGTTTTCATACGCAAAATGACTTCGTCAAGATCAAAACTTTCATTCGTAGTGATCATGCCGTTCATGGTTCCTTTTTCTCTTAGAATTTTTGTAAGGGCTCTCGTATCGATACCACTGATACCTGGAATGTTGTGTTCATTTAAGAAATGCTGAAGGGTATCCCCGCTTCTAAAGTTGCTGGGAATTCTAGATAATTCTCTGACAATGTAGCCATCCGGCCAAGGTTTTAATGATTCCATGTCTTCATGACATATTCCGTAATTACCAATCAGGGGGTAAGTCATTACAACCGCCTGCCCCGCATAGGAGGGGTCGGTTAGGACTTCTAAATAACCTGTCATGGAAGTATTGAATACGATCTCACTGATCACTTCCTGGGTTGAACCGATGCTCGATCCTTTAAACACAGTACCGTCTTCCAGTATTAAAAAAGCTTTCATACGCAAAGTCCTGTCCTTTCTTAATGCTATGGTTGTTGAGCTTTTCTGAATGTTACTGCATGTTGAACAGTAATGCCCAAATTGAATAGATTATACATGATACTGCGACATTTTTCAACTGTTTTCTTCTTATAAATTTTTTTAATATTTTCTTATAAATACTGCATATTTAATTATTCTTGCTTAAATCCTTGCATAATAATACAAAATACATGGTAATTCTTTCAAAAGTATACTTTCGGGACAATCCGCACAGACTAAGACTGAGGTGATAAAATCATGATTGATAACAGCGAACTGCCCATTGGCTTTACCATGGAGTTAGCACAGCACTCGGATATTCTGACCCGGTTTGCCGGCCTCTCTGATAAAGAGAGAGACAGGATCGTAGACGGAGCCAGAAACGTAGATAGCCGGGATGAAATGCGAAACTATGTGGAGTCCATGTTTCAAGAAACAAAATCATCCTTTTTCTAAAAGCTTCCCGCAGGATTAAATTTTATCTTAACCTGCGGGTGCTTTTGTAATTATTCCTTTTACCCCTTAATATATTTAATAATAATCAATTCATTAAGGGGCATTCTATGAAAAAATACATAACAGCCGTAGCCCAGGAAACCAATGCTTCCGGCGACCAGGAAGCCGCATATACCGGTATCCTTCAGGTAAACGTCGTTTCCCAGGAAAACAACTTTCCCGTCCGGGATGCGGAGGTTTCCATTGCCTACAAAGGAGATCCTGAAAGTACCGTGGAACAGCTCACCACCAATTCTTCCGGCCAGACGGAACAGGTCAGTCTCGCTGCTCCTCCCCTTGACTTAAGCTTATCACCCGGCCTCGCCCAACCTTACTCGGAATACGTTGTTAACATCCGGGCCCAGGGATTTGAGCCCGTCGCTATCTCCGGCACGGAAATCCTTCCGGACACCACAGCCATACAACCGGTACGCATGATTCCGATCCAGGATGCAGTATCTCCGGACGTTCCTATTGTTATTCCGGACCACACCTTATATGGAGAATATCCCCCAAAAATTGCGGAAGCTGAAGTAAAAACAGTGGCAGAGACCGGAGAAATCGTTTTAAGCCGTGTGGTAATCCCCCAGACAATCGTAGTCCACGACGGAGTCCCCACCGATCCGACGGCTACCAATTATTACGTCCCATACCTTGACTATATTAAAAACGTGGCTTCCAGCGAAATCTATGCAACCTGGCCCCGGCCTACGATTACCGCCAATGTCCTTGCTATTATGAGCTTTACTTTAAACCGGGTATATACGGAATGGTATAGGAACCAGGGGTATGATTTCACCATTACATCTTCCACAGCCTTTGACCATAAATGGATCCATGGACGAAACATTTATGAAAGCATTTCACAGGTCGTTGACGAAATCTTTAACAATTACTTATCCCGCCCCGGCATCAGGCAGCCCATACTTACCCAGTACTGTGACGGCAACAGGGTCCAATGCCCTAACTGGATGACTCAGTGGGGGAGTTTAAGGCTTGGAGAACAAGGCTACACCGCTATTGAAATATTGCGGCACTATTATGGAAGCAATATGTATATCAACACCGCCGAACAGGTATCCGGAATCCCCTCCTCTTTCCCTGGTTACAACTTAACCATCGGCGCCAGCGGAGATAAGGTCCGCCAGGTCCAGGAGCAGCTTGATACAATCGCTTCCGTCTATACTGCGATCCCACGTATCACGGCCGACGGAATCTATGGCCAGGCAACCGCAAACGCCGTACGGCAGTTCCAGTCCATCTTCGGGCTTCCGGTAACCGGTATCATCGACTTCGCTACATGGTACAGAATCTCTCACATTTATGTAGGAATTACCCGAATCGCAGAATACTCTTAAAAAACCAGTCACCTAAGATATATCCGCATTTTTATCAGGCAAGCATATAAAAAAGGAGGAAATCATTCCTCCTTTTTCTATACGCTCTATCCTTCTCCCCCCAGCATCTCGGCTGCTACATATCCCAGCAAAGCAAGAGCGATTCCTCCAAGCAGCTCATACAAATTCACCATTTCCCACGGCATATCCCATAAGATGACAAAAGGCGAGGAAAACACCAGGCCTATAATAACCCGGTACATCTGGCGCCTATAGCGGGTAAGAAGACGTTCCACCACTTTTGCAAATAGAAAAACACCTATCACAAGACCTGCTGCATAAGGCGCAAGCACCCTTCCATTGAATAAAAGGCTTTGGATATCAAAAGATGAGAGAGCTCTTATGCAGGCATTGTTTGTTTGCAGGATAGGTTCATAAAAACCCAGCATCATCATAATCATGGACCCGCTCACTCCCGGAACCACCATGGTGGCTGCAGCTATAAGCCCCACCAGAAACAGCGTAAATACCCAGAATTTTTCGGAGGAAAGATAAGCCGCACCAGATGCCATATTCATTCCCTCACCGCTGCTGCCGGAGGTAATGGTTGATTCAGCGATAAAGGTAATGAGAATGACCACGCCGCAGGTTAGGGCAGCCGTTAATATCCCTTTCCTTCTGTCTGCCCGGTCTTTTGAAAATGATTTTTGAAACAAGGTAGGGAGCCCGCCCCCGATCATTCCCAAAAATGCCATTTTGGTCTGGAGCGGATATGTATGGAAAAGATATTCAAATGCCAGAGACAGAAAAACAATGCCGGCCATCGCTCCCACCCCATAGGGAAGGAGAACCCGCAGGCTTTTTAAAGGCTCCCGAAACAGCTGCGTTACCGCATGAATGATCTTATCATACACTCCCATGGTAATGGCTAACATACCCCCGCTGATACCGGGAAGTATGTTCGCCACACCAATGATAACACCCTTTAGAAGTTCACTGATATACTCCAAGCAATTCCTCCTGAATTTATAGATATGGTATATCTTATGCCTTTTTAACCGCTTCTAATACATTTTTCCCCTGGTTCCAGACATTACCTGACAGCACGTTAAGCGGATGACAAAAAGCCGCAAGGGCATTGCCTGCTCCCTGCGGCCAGATTTCAAAACACAGCCGGTCTTTTTACCATGAACGTATTATATCCGTTCCGTCTGAGCGTATGCTCCATGCACACCGCATTATCAATATTGCGGAATGCCCCCACACGAACCTTATAAAGTCCATCTTCATAAACAACAAATGCCGGGAACCCCTGAGCCTTTAAAGCATTAACCTGATCTTCGGCCAAAGTGTGAACCCGGAATGCTCCTGTCTGCACCTGATAATATTCGGGGCGTGTCGCTGCCTGTTCGTGTATAGAATTCAGAGTGCCTTCTGCGATTCCCTGGGCAATCATTTGGAAATTCTGGTCAAACAGATTATTATCCTCTTCGTTGTCAATAAATCCTGCTTCCACCAGAACCGATGGCAGCTTTGTCCGTCTGAGTACTACCAGCCCCGGACGTTCCACTGTTCCTAAGTTGGTAAATCCCGACTTATTTAAGGCTTCACCTATGTTTCTTGCCAGCTTGCCCGGCACCCCTTTATCTTCAAATACAAGAACCTCTATTCCGGAACCGGTACCTGGAACCGGCATGGCATTTCGGTGAATGGAAACGAGAAAATCAGCTTCCGCATCGTTGGCCATCACGGCCTTCTCAAGGGGCGTATTGTAGGTATCGTCAGTTCTCGTATACCTGACATCCATTCCGTTGTCTGCAAGAATTCTTCCCACAGCCATCGCAAGCCTTAAGTTATCATCTTTTTCCTGCCGTCCGTCAAAGGTCGCACCTGGGTCTGTGCCGCCGTGACCGGCATCTATTACTACGATCATTCTCTCAGCCAAAAGAAAAACTCCCTTCACATACTTCTATTATATAAAGTATGTAAGGGCAGCCTTCTCGGTACCATTTTTTCGTACTACATTTATTCTTTTTCTCCTAATTCCGCCATTACATCCATGTCTCTTGGCCCTACCGGAGTAGAAAATACAATCTGGGTGCTGGTCTTTCCATATTTCTGAAGCTGCCCGATAAAAATATCCAGCTCCATGGTGCTTGGAAAGGCCACCTTGACCAGCATGGAGTATTCTCCTGTGACGCAGTTGCACTCCAACACATTGGGAATGGACTCCATATCTTCATAAAACCGGATTTTATCCGCCGAAGAAACATCAAGGCTTATAAATGCGGTGATATGATATCCCAGCTTCCTTGAGTCCACCGCCGCATGATATCCGGTGATGATTTTATCCCGTTCCAGCTTTTCAATTCTGGCAGAAACTGCAGGAGAAGACAGAAAGGAAATTTCCGCTATATTTTTTAAGGATGCCCGGGCATTGTTTTGCAGGGTCTTCACTATTTTTTTATCGATATCGTCCATTACTTCCTCCCAAAAATCAGAAAAGCGCCAGTACCACCAGGGCACTGAACGCTTTTGTTCTTCATAAATTCATCATAATCAATCTTTAAAAACTTGTCAATGTTTATTTTTTAAGGGATGGCATTTCTTTCATCCGATCAATGGCTTCTATGGTATTCTCATAGGTTCCAAATGCGGTCAGACGGAAATATCCTTCACCGCTTGGCCCGAACCCGCTTCCAGGAGTTCCCACCACACCGGCCTCCTCAAGAAGCCGGTCAAAAAATTCCCATGC
>DEYX01000282.1:5602-16269 GCA_002365025.1 Hungatella sp. UBA3147
AAAAAATTCCCATGAGGTCATTCCCGCCGGTACCTTTAACCAGATGTAGGGCGCATTGACACCGCCGTAAACTTCACACCCGGCTTCCTTTAATCCTGAATAAATGACTTTCGCATTTCTCATGTAATAAGCCACCTGTTCTTTTAACTGGGCTTTTCCCTCGGCCGAATAAACCGCTGCCCCTGCCTTTTGAACGATGTAAGGGGCTCCGTTAAATTTGGTTCCATGGCGTCTGGCCCACAGGGAATGAAGAGAAACCCCTCCCCTTTCCAGAGTCTTGGGAATGACGGTAAATCCCAGACGAACCCCTGTAAAACCTGCATTTTTGGAAAAGGAACGGAATTCAATGGCACAGGTCTTCGCACCTTCAATCTCATAAATGGAATGGGGTACATCATCCTGAGCGATATAGGCTTCATAAGCTGCATCATAAAGGATCACCGCACCGTTTTCATTGGCATAATCCACCCAGACTTTTAACTGGTCCCTTGTCAAAGTCGTACCGGTAGGATTGCCCGGAACGCATAAGTAAATGAGATCCGGGGTCTCTTTCGGAAGCTCAGGCACAAAATGGTTTTCAGCCGTACAGGGCATATAAATCACATTGCTCCACTTACCGGCTTCTTCCTCATATTCTCCTGTTCTTCCTGCCATGGCATTGGAATCCACATAAACCGGATAAACCGGGTCACAAACTGCGATTCTGCAGTTTTCATCAAAGATCTCCTGGATATTTCCGCAATCGCTCTTGGCTCCGTCCGAAACAAAGATCTCATCAGGGAATATCTCACAGCCTCTGGCGGTGTAATCTTCCTTTGCAATGGTTTCCCTTAAAAATCCATAGCCCAGATCCGGCGCATAACCGTGAAAGGTCTCCTTTTGTCCCATCTCATCCACTGCTTCATGAAGAGCCTTAATAATAGCAGGTGCAATGGGCTGGGTCACATCTCCGATCCCCAGCCGGATGATCTTCTTACCCGGATTTGCCTCGGTAAAGGCATTTACCTTTTTTGCAATGGTGGAAAAAAGATAGCTTCCCGGTAACTTTAAGTAATTTTCATTAATTTTTACCATTGGTTCCTCCTGTTATCCTAAAGATTTCTTATGTCAAACTCTCCCTCAAACACTTCTACCGCCGGACCGGTCATGAACACATGACCGCTTCCCTTCCGGTCCCAGTGGATGGTCAGATTGCCGCCCTTTAATTCCACTTCCACCGTATCGAAAGTGCGGCCGCTTAAGGCAGAGGCAACTGCACTGGCAGCCGCTCCCGTTCCGCAGGCCCAGGTTTCCCCACTGCCTCTCTCCCATACCCGCATACGGATGTACTCAGGACTCACCACTTCAATAAATTCGGAATTCGTGCGTTCCGGAAAGCGCTCATGTTCTTCAAAGGCAGGTCCCATAGCCTGGAGATCCAGACCGCCGATATCAGACATGTAGTAAACGGCATGAGGATTTCCCATGGATATGCCGATAAACTCATAGTCCTTTCCTTCCACGCGAATTAACTCCGGCACCTGGCTGGTGATCTCAGGCACTCCCAAGTCCACCGTAATCTGAACAGCCCTGCCATGTTCCGGCTTAACTTTTAAGTGTTTGATCCCTGCTCCGGTTTCCACATCGAATTCCGTTTTATCCACCAGATGATGATCGAAAACATATTTCCCTACACAACGGATTCCATTGCCGCACATCTGGCTTTCCGAACCGTCGGCGTTAAACATCCGCATGCGGCAGTCCGCCGTTTCTGACGGACAAATGAGAATCAGCCCATCCGATCCGATCCCAAAATGGCGGTCACTGACTTTTCTTGCAAGTTCCGCCGGATCTTCCACGGATTCCTCAAAACAATTAATATAAACGTAATCGTTTCCTATTCCCTGCATTTTTGTAAATTTCATCATTCTCTCCCATAACTATCGATTGATCAGGCTCACGATCATCTGGGCGGTTTCCACCATATTGGTACCGCTGTCCATGCTGCATTTCTGGATGTAACGGTGTGCCTCTGTTTCGGACATATGGTTTCGTTCCATCAAAAGCTCCTTTGCCTGTCTGATTATTTCCTTTTCTTCCATGCTCCGCTCTTTTGGCTGGCTTTTTAATTTCTTCCGCCTTCTGGTAAGAGATTCTACCATCATTTCCAGAGTGCTTACTAAGTCCTGTACCTTTAAGGGCTGACCCAGGCAGACCACGCCCTCAGGCACTCTGCCGCTCCACTGGCTCGGCGACACTAGAAGGAGCATCTCCATACCTCCCGGAAGGCATTCGTAAATCTCATGAAATACCATATCAGCAAACCTGCAGCCGCATACTACGATTCCGCTGCCAAGCTCATCAGCACTGTTTACCGCCTGGGCGCCGGAGGTGCAGACCGCCGCCACCGCAAAGCCATTTCTCACAAGAATATTTCTAATATTTTTTGCATCCTCTTCTCTGGAAAATGCCACTATCACATTGGTCAAACACTCTCACCTCCAGATAACCGTATCAGAAAACAGGAATCATCAGTACTTATACAGGTATTCTTCCACTTCCCAATCCGTCACCTGCACCCGGAACATATGCCATTCGGTTTCCTTGGCTTCCAGGTATTTGGTGTAGATATGTTCGCCCAGCACTTTTTTCATAAAATCGTCTTTCCGGAAGGCCTCGATGGCCTCACCCAGGGTCTCCGGCAGATGTTCAATGCCTTTTTCCAATATTTCTTCCGGCTGCATGGTAAATATATTACGGTCAACGCTCTGCGGCGGAGTCATATCTTTTTCGATCCCGTCAAGACCGGCAGCCAGGCAGGCGGCCAGAGCCAGGTACGGATTAACGGCAGTATCCGGACAGCGAAGTTCGATCCTGGTGCCCGCTCCTCTGGAAGATGGGATTCGGATCAGGGGACTCCTGTTTGCCTTTGCCGACCATGCAATATAAACCGGAGCATCGTATCCGGGAACCAGACGCTTGTAGGAGTTGACTAGAGGATTGGTGAGTATGGTCATTCCCTTCATATGGTAAAGGATTCCGGCTATAAACTGGTAGGCAGCCCTGCTTAAGCCCAGCTCATCTGCCTCATCCTCAAACATATTTCTGCCATTTAAATCAGACAGGGACATATTGATGTGCATTCCGGAGCCATTGACCCCTGCTTTCGGCTTTGGCATAAAGGTTGCGTGAAGTCCGTGGCGCTTGGCTATGGTCTTTACCGCCATCTTAAACGTCATGATGTTATCTGCCGTCACCATTCCTTCTGCGTATTGAAAATCAATTTCATGCTGTCCCGGTGCAATTTCATGATGGGAAGCTTCGATCATAAATCCCATTTCCTCCAAAGTCAGCACCATATCCCGACGGACATTCTCAGCTAAGTCAATGGGAGCCACGTCAAAGTAGCTTGCTGTTTCATGGGTATCTGTTGTGGGGCGTCCCTCTTCGTCCATATGGAAAAGGAAGAATTCACATTCCGGACCCGCGTGAAATTCATATCCCATGTCCCTGGCTTTTTTTAACACCTTTTTCAGTACAAACCTGGGATCTCCTTCAAAAGGCGTCCTGTCCGGACAGTACACATCGCACATCAGGCGGGCAACCTTACCCTGCTGGGGACGCCATGGCAGGATCTCAAAGGTATCTAGATCCGGATATAGATACATGTCGGATTCTTCCATTCTTACAAAGCCTTCAATGGAAGAGCCATCGAACATGCAGCGGTTTTCCAAAGCCTTCCCAAGCATGCTTCTGGTAATTGCAACGTTCTTCAGCATACCGAAAATATCAGTGAACTGAAGCCGGATAAATTCCACATCTTCTTCCTCTACAATCCGGAATATATCTTCTTTGCTGTACTTGTTCATAATGCTTTCTCCCTTCTTAAAAACCATAAGAAACACCTTTTCCTGTAATAGGAAAAAGGGGTAGGCAAATACAGTCTCACATCAATGGACCATCTTTGCACCACCCCGTCATATGTGTAAAATATAACAGCTAGAAAAAAATTTGTCAATATTTTTTATTGATTACTTTGATATGCTAAAGCCCGGATGGCATTTAATATGGCAAGCACCGAGACGCCTACATCTCCAAATACGGCTGCCCACATAGTCGCTATTCCGGCCGCCGATAATATCAGAATTAGCACTTTCACTCCAATGGCGAAAATAATATTCTGCCTTACAATTCTTGCAGTTTTTCTTGAAATCGCAATGGCGTCTATAAGTTTTGACGGTTCATCCGTCATAATCACCACATCCGCAGCTTCCACTGCAGCATCGGAGCCGATTCCACCCATAGCGATCCCAACATCGGCACGGGCAAGGACCGGAGCATCATTGATGCCGTCACCTACAAAGGCCAGGTTATGTCCTTCCGGTTTTCCCCGCAGCAGTTCCTCTACCTTTCCTACCTTATCACCGGGAAGCAACCCGCCGTGAACCTCATCAAGCCCCAGCTTTTCGCCAACCGCCTGACCAACTTCCGGCTTATCACCAGTCAGCATTACCAGTTTCCTGACTCCGGCTGCTTTTAGCCCTTTTAAGGCCATGGGCACATCTTCCCGGATGGTGTCGGATATGGTAATGGAACCAAGATAGTGCCCTCCATCTGCCACATAAAGGGATGTTCCTGTCACAGGCCCCTGGTCAGTGATCTCGATTCCCTTCTGCTTCATAAGCCTTGCATTGCCGATATAAAGTTCCTTTATTCTATCCCCATCTTTAAGCTCAGCCTTGACGCCATATCCTGCAATCTCTTCCACACATCCGATCAATGCCTCATCAACAGACTTTCCGTAAGCTTCCTTTACCGATAAAGCGATGGGATGGTTGGAATGAAACTCGCCATAAGCCGCCAGCCTTAAAAGCTCTTCTTTTGTTCCTTCTAAAGGATCCACATCAGTGACCTGGAATTTCCCTGTTGTAAGGGTTCCAGTTTTATCAAAGACAACCGTATCTAAAGAAGCCATGGCTTCCAGATAATTGCTTCCCTTCATTAGAATCCCATGTCTGGACGCTGCTCCAAGCCCTCCAAAAAAGCTTAGAGGCACGGAAATCACCAGGGCACAGGGACAGGAGACAACCAGAAAGCTGCAGGCACGGTAAATCCAGGTGCCCCATTCACCGCCAAAGACCAGAGGCGGAACCACTGCCAATATAAGCGCCAGGCTTACTACAACCGGTGTATAAATTTTTGCAAATCTGGTAATAAAGTTCTCAGCTTTTGCTTTTCTGAAACTGGCATTTTCCACCAGTTCTAAGATCTTTGCTACCGTAGAGTCATCAAAAAGTTTTGTTACCTCAACTTCCAGTACACCGTTTAAATTGATGGAACCGCTTAATATGGCATCGTTTTCCTTCACTTCCACCGGCATGGATTCTCCGGTCAGGGCCTTGGTGTCCAGTCCTCCGTTTCCTTTTACGACGATGCCGTCAAGGGGTACTTTTTCTCCCGGCTTTATTACGATTCTGTCTCCAACAGAAACCTCATAAGGGTCAACCTTCTCTTCCTTCCCATCCTTAATAAGGTTCGCATATTCCGGATTAATATCCATAAGATCGGTGATGGATTTTCTGGATTTATTTACCGCGTAGTCGTTAAAAAGTTCACCTACCTGATAAAACAGCATCACTCCTACCGCTTCTTCCATAGCACCGATGCCGATGGCACCGAAGGTTGCCACAGACATAAGAAAGTTTTCATCAAAAAACTGCCCGTTCATAATATTCCGTACTGCTCTTAAAGGTATGTCATAACCTGCTGCCAGATAGGAGATCAAAAAGAATATCCAGTCCCAGGCAACCTTTCCTTCCACAAACATCCCTGCTGCAAATAACAGGGCGCTGGCTAAAAGCCTTATTGCCATCCGTTTCTGTTTCTTAGTCATAGCTGCTCCTTTGTTCTTACCGAAGTACCTTAAATTCTGCTTCTGGTTCAATCTTATTAGATATCTTTCTGGCTGCCTCTACAATTTCCTCCGACTTACTGTCTTCTATTTCCATGGTCATCCTTTGAGTCATAAAGCTTAAGGATGCACTTTCCACACCAGCCAGTTTTTTTACCTCTTCTTCAATCTTAGCTGCACAGTTGGCACAGCATAAGCCTTCCAGTTTAATAATCTTTTTCATGACTACTCTCTCCTTTTATGTTTTTTTATCAGCGTCTTCATCACTCATTGATATGCTCCATCCCCTGAGCCAGAATTGACTCGATGTGGCCGTCGGCCAGAGAATAAAATACGGTCTTCCCTTCTCTGCGGAACTTCACCAGGCGCATCTGCTTCAACACCCGAAGCTGATGGGAAATGGCTGACTGCCCCATCTTTAAAAGATTTGCAATATCGCACACACACATCTCCGACTGGCTGAGAACATAGAGTATTTTTATTCTGGTAGCATCACCAAATACTTTGAAGAAATCCGCCAGATCAAGAAGCTCCTGATCCTGGGGCATGACCTTTAGCACCTGGTTCACAACGTTTTCATGAACGCAGATAAAATCGCATTGGTCGATCTCACAATCCCGAATGTTCTTTTTGTTATCCTGCTCCATTTGGTACCTCCTTAATCCTTATATTATTATATGAATAATTGTTCATATGTTTATATTATCACTTTTTCAAAATATGTCAAGAGTTTTTTCTTCCTCACTTGACAGCCATTATCGGTGGTGGTAGACTAAAGGTCCTTTTCCAATCTAATTTCACATCTGACATATAGGAAAAGAGAATATTGATACCACGGTAGAGTCCCCGGAAGAAGAAAATTACGGATTCCGGAGAGCAGCGTTTCCATTGGTTTCCCCAATGGCGCTCACCGCTTGGAAAGATATTAGGATCCTCTGACTGGTCATGACAAGCTTCTTTTTTTTAAAAGAACTGCCCGCTGCCGGAACGAACGGATTCACAAATATTACTACCAGGAGGAACTTATATGATTCAAGTGGAACACATGAACAAGACCTTTAAGGTCGCAAGAAGAAGTGCCGGCTTTTCAGAAGCAGTGAAGGCCCTTTTTCACAGAGAGATGGAACTCATTAAAGCTCTTAACGATATTTCCTTTACCATAGGAGACGGAGAAATGGTAGGCTATATCGGACCGAATGGAGCAGGTAAAAGCTCCACCATCAAAATTCTCAGCGGAATACTGACACCGGATAACGGCACCTGCAAGATCAATGGCCGCATCCCATGGAAGGAACGCAAGGAACATGTAAAGGACATTGGCGTTGTCTTCGGCCAGCGCAGCCAGCTTTGGTGGGATGTCCCCATCCTTGATTCCTTTGAACTGCTCCGCGACATCTACGAAATCCCCACACACCAATACCAGGAAACCCTTGACGAGCTGACCGGACTTTTATCCTTAGGCGAGCTTTTACGCACTCCGGCCAGACAATTGTCATTGGGCCAGCGAATGCGCTGTGAAATCGCAGCGTCCCTTCTTCACAGGCCTAAAGTTCTGTTTCTGGATGAGCCCACCATTGGTCTGGATGCAGTATCCAAACTTGCAGTCCGGGACTTTATCCGAAAGCAGAACAAGGAACACAAGACCACAGTCCTTCTTACAACCCATGATATGCAGGACATTGATGCCCTTGCAGACAGGGTCCTCTTAATTGGAAGAGGAAGGCTGCTTTTGGATGGTACCCTTTCCGATTTAAAATCCCACCGTCCCTCAGAAGAAGCCACACTGGATGAAATCATTGCCGCCCTTTACCGGGATTACCGGATATAGGAGGAAGAAATCATGAAGAAATACTGGTCCTTTTTCCGCATCCGTTTTATCCACGGGCTTCAATACCGGGCAGCGGCCCTTTCCGGCATGGTTACCCAGTTCGTATGGGGAACTATGGAAATTCTTTTATTCCGGGCCTTTTATGAGGCTGCTCCGGAAAGCTTTCCCATGGAATTCCAGGCTCTTTCCACCTACATATGGCTTCAGCAGGCCTTTCTGGCCCTTTACATGACCTGGTTCTGGGAGTCTGAGCTGTTTAATTCCATTACTACCGGAAACGTAGCCTACGAATTATGCCGCCCAATCCGTCTTTACCATATGTGGTTTGTCAGGAGTCTGGCTGTCCGCCTTTCCAAAGCAGTTCTGCGGTGCATGCCTATCCTGCTGTTTGCCTGGCTGCTGCCGGCTCCTTACGGACTCGCACTACCCGGAAGCCTCCATACTTGGTTTTTTACCCTTTTGTCTATGACCCTGGGGCTTCTTTTTGTAGTTGCCTTTGGCATGGTGGTATATTTGTCCGTTTTTTACACCATTTCCTCCCAGGGAATCAAACTGATTGTCACCTCCCTTTCCGAGTTTTTAAGCGGCGCGGTCATCCCTCTTCCATTCCTGCCGGACGGGATCAGGGAATTTGTGAATTTTCTGCCTTTTGCATCGGCCCAGAATGTCCCTTTCCGGATTTTCGGCGGCGACTTGATAGGACATGATATGTATGTCAGCCTTCTTGTTCAGGTATGCTGGCTGGCAGTGTTCCTGGTTATCGGACAGCTTATGGAGCACAATGCCTTAAAGCGTGTTGTGATCCAGGGCGGTTGAAAGGAGGAAACATGAATTCAGTACAGTTATATAAAAAGTATCTTATTATACACTTAAAGAGCATGATGCAGCATAAGGTTTCTTTCCTTTTAACCACCATCGGGCAGTTTTTAATATCCTTTAACATATTTCTTGGTGTCCGCTTTATGATGGACCGATTTAAAGAAGTAAAGGGGTTTTCTTACGGGGAGGTCCTGCTCTGTTTTTCCATTACGCTTATGGCCTTTACTATCGCTGAGACCATATTTAGAAGCCTGGACACGTTTGAAACCATCATCGGAAACGGAGAATTTGACCGCATTCTCCTCCGGCCAAGAGGCAGCCTGTTTCTTGTCCTGTGCAGTAAGATAGAGCTGACCAGAATCGGCCGGCTTTTGCAGGCTGTCGTTATGCTTGCCTACGGCCTTTATTCCAGTTCTATTATCTGGACCCCTGTCCGCATTGTGACCGTTGTCCTTATGATCATAGGCGGGGTGGCGGTTTTCGCAGCCATTTATCTGATTTTTGCCTCCATATGCTTTTTTACCCTGGAGGGCCTGGAATTTATGAACGTATTTACAGACGGAGCCAGAGAATACGGGAAATATCCCATCGGCATCTATGGGAAAACCCTTTTGACCATCTGTACTTACCTGGTTCCCTTTGCCCTGTTTCAGTATTATCCCTTTTTATATCTCACAGGAAAGGCCTCTGAATTATGGTACAGCTTCCTTCCTCTGGCTGCCTGCCTCTTTTTGGTACCGGCCGGCCTTTTATGGAATTTTGGACTGTCCCGTTACCAATCGACCGGTTCTTAAGTTGAAATAAAAAGACCGGGGAGCTGGCGGAATCTTAAGATTCCGTTTGCTCCCCGGTCTTTCGTTATGGTTTAGTGCCTATCTTTTCCATGATGGCTGCAGCACGCATCCAGGTTATAAACTAAGCTGCCGTCCAATAAGGCTTCCACCGCAGGATCAGCGGCTCCGGTCACTCCTGGATACAATTGGATCCCAGCCTTACCTAACGAGGTTCTGGCACCTTCTCCAATTCCTCCGCAGATTACTGCATCAGCGCCAAGTCCTTTTAAGAAGTCTGCCAATGCACCATGTCCGTTTCCTTCTGTACTAACCACTTCTGCAGATGTTATTTTTTTCTCTTCTATCTGGTACACCTTAAACTGCTCTGTCTTTCCAAAATGCCGGAATATTTCTCCGTTGTCATAAGTTACTGCAATCTTCATAAAAACGACCTCCATTCTCAGGATCCTTTGTTGACCGCCCCACTTTTTTTAATAACCCTATCAAACACCAAAAAAGTCACGGTCAGCGACACGGCTACGCTGATAAAATCTGAAACAGGCTCCGTATAAAATATCTTATCGATTCCAAACCAGATCGGAATCAGGGCAGCACCGCCTAAAAATATCACCTTCCGGAACATGGAAAGAGAAATTGCAACTTTTGCGACTCCCATCCCCACAAATCCGTCTACAACCGCATACTGCAGGGCCAGAGGTATGATACCCATGGTATAAATCTTAATTGCCCATACCGTCAGTTCCACATAGGCCTCATTCTTCGTAAAGATGAGGACAAAATACTTGGGAACCGTATGAGCGAGGATAAACATGATGGTAGTGAAACCAAGGGCCAGACCTGAAATATGAAGGCTTGCCTTTTTAATACGGTCAGGCCTTCCTGCTCCGTAATTATAGCCTAGTATGGTCTGGGTTCCGCCGGTAATTCCCCCAAGGGGCATGGTAACCATTAACATAAAGCTCTGCACAATGGTCATGCAGGTAAGGAGCATGTCTCCCTGGCCCTCTCCGCCAAAACGCTGGATCATCATATTTAAGGATATGATCAAAATATTATCAAATGCAATAATAAGAAAGGGGCTTAGGCCCAGTACCAGAACACGCTTCATAACCTGCCAGTCGTAATTGCCAAAGGTAATCCGGATAGGGGGCTTGTTTCCAAACAGAAACCGCAGCACATAGATGCAGGAAGCCATCTGTGACAAAACTGTGGCGATTGCAGCTCCCTTTACTTCCAGACCAAACACAAACATAAACACCGGGTCCAGAATGATATTGCATACGGCCCCCAAAAGAACCGACTTCATACCGACCTTTGCAAAGCCCTGACAAATGAT
>DEYX01000166.1 GCA_002365025.1 Hungatella sp. UBA3147
TTCTTGATTTGCTCCGCGAGGGAGACATCGTAACCCACTGTTTCCACGGTAAGGCAGGCGGCGTAGCGGATTACCCCAGAGAATTTGTTTCAGCCGCAAGCAGGGGAGTAAGGTTTGACGTAGGCCACGGCTCGGCAAGCTTCTCTTCCGATACGGTTCCACGGGTCATGGGTATCTATCCGGTTGATTTTACAATATCCACAGATTTATACAGCAGAAATTTTAAAAGCCCGGTCGGCAGTCTTATGGACACAATGACAAAATTCCTGCCCTATGGCTTTACCGTAGAGGATCTGGTACGCCGGGTAACAGATTTGCCCCGCAAATTCTTAGGGCTCTCTCCCGCCGCCATCAAGTCTGGAGAACCTGCAGACCTAACAATTTTCAGAATAAATCAGGGGGTTAAGGAACTCGTGGACTCCGAAGGCAAGGCAATAAGCGTAACCCGGTATTTTGAACCGGTTGCCACAATTATGAAGGGAAAGAAGGTGTGGGGCAATGAGTTTTGATTTTAAAATGGGTGATGACATCCAACAAATCATACAGGCTTGCAAAAAACCCGAAAAAGCTCAGGCGGTCATTGAATGGCTGGCAGAAAGATGCAGGGCAGACGGTATTCCATTTGAAGATTACAGATGGAAGTCACTGGTAAACCATGTATGTGCAATGATTGACCGCAGTTTAACGGGTGAGATTCTTGACATCGACCCCGAGTTGTTTCGGGATGTATCTGCCGATTCCATTATGCTGTCTAAGAATATTGTGGATGTTATCGGAGGAATTGCGGACGAGGAAAAATACCTGCTGTCCATCCATTTTGAAGGAGTCAAAGAAAGCATATAGCATAAAAAGGAGGAAAAGGATTATGGAACAAATTGTAGTAGTTATCGGAGACCGCTTGGGCAAGGGGCAGAACGTAGCAAAGGGAGTTGAATCGGCGGGTGGCCGCGCAGTGGTTATTCCCGGTGTGGGCGCTGACATGAGGCTTGGCGACGTAATGAAAAAGGAAAATGCGGATATCGGTATATCCTTCTGCGGAAGCGGAGGCGCCGGAGCGATCACAGCGCAATCCAAGTACGGATATCCGGCGGAGCACGGAATGCGTTCGGTTGATGAGGGCATAACGGCCCTTCGGAACGGAAAGCGTGTTTTAGGCTTTGGGTTCATGGACATCGAAGAACTGGGACGCAGGCTGACGGAAGAAATGACAAAAATAAAGGGGTAGATCATTGTGACAAAGCCAATAACCGAAGAAAAGGAAATGACTCTGCAAATCGAAGGCAGAGGCCAGACAAAGGAGCAAGCCTTAAACGCAGCGTTTTCTAATTTAAAAAATGAGGTTGGCGGCACTCCGCTGCGCATAGAACCGCTTGATGCAGAGGTTTTAGAGGCCGACGAAATACAGTATACAGAGCGTTTTCTATTCCTGTTTTTTAGGAGAACCCGCTTTGAATACTTTATGCGGCTGCGTGTACGGGTACGGGTGGTATGTATAAAAATGGAAAGCATATCCTTTAAGCAAAAAATAAACAAATCAATTTTCCGGTAAGGTCTTTAAAGTCAGGAGGAATGTTATGTTAATGATAATACTTTTCAAATCACTTATCATCGGTGGTTTGGCTGGAATCGGAATAGGTGCCGGTGCTGCGCGTATGTTCCATGCGCCATCCGTACAGGGTATGGGGGCGTTCCGTACTCTGGGAGAACTAAATGCCTGCGAAGGCGACCCTATCTCCCACTTTTCGTTTGGATTGGGGTTTTTCTTCAATTCATGGGCATCCGTCGTGGGCGCAGGTGCTCTTACCCAGGACATTGATCACCGCATTATACCGAACTGGGCGGCTGCAGCTCTGATGATTAAAAACAAAAATGTGGAGGAAACCCTTCACGATCCTCGTAAGATGGCACTGGCAGGCGGAATCATCGGTGCGGTGATCGTTGCATTTTTAAATACCACAGCCGTTGCAGTTCCGGCCTCAGTTCAGACCATTGCAGTTGCAGTTTTAGTACCTGCTGCCAACCTGCTTATAAACCCTGTCATGCCGGTAATTTTCTGGCTGGCTGCTTTGGATGCGGGCAGGCGTTCCGGTATCTGGGGTACTGTCCTTGGCGGACTTGCACAGGTCATCATGGGCAATGCAGTTCCGGGTGTAGTACTAGGTATTCTTATAGGCAAGGGAGTTGATGACAGCGGATGGAACAAGGTGACTAAGGCTTTGCTTGCAGCAGTCTTTATTCTGTTTGCACTTAGCGCATTCTTCCGCGGCGTGGATTTGAAGCTCATTACGCAGATGAATCTTGAAGTCCCCGGCTGGCTGACAAACTTACACGGCGTATTTGGAATGACGAAATAGGGAGGGAGTATTTAAATGTCTGAAACAAACAAGAAAGCAGATGATAAAAAAGGACTTTTTGGCTTTGAAAACTTCTGGTATGCTGACTGGTCATTTCCAATTTTTGTAGGTCTTCTTGCAGCAGCTATTTTTGCCGGAACACATATGTACGTGACCCATGGCGTAGGCGCATTTAACGATGTATCAGTTGTTGCTATGCTGAAAGCAGGACTGGAGGACAGCACTGCCCTGGGCGCTGCTGCGGCTTTTGGAGCAAGCTTTTTATTCGCACGAGTGCTGGAAGGTTCGCTGGTTGGCATCCTGGATATCGGCGGAGCTTTGCAGACCGGTATTGGAATCGGGGTTCCGGCTATTATGCTGGCATCGGGTATAACTGCTCCGTTAAAAAGCTTCCCGCTATCACTGATCGTCGGCGGGATTTTGGGTGTTATTGTGGGCACAGTAGTCGTACTTATTAAAAAACTTACGGTTGGCCGGGCAAATTCTACCTTTGGCGCAGATGTAATGATGGGCGCCGGTAATGCATCGGGGCGTTTCCTTGGACCTTTGCTTGTTATCTCTGCATGCAGCGCATCAGTCCCCATCGGCATCGGTTCCATCATAGGCGCCGGAGTTCTTTACGCCCTTAAAAAACCTATCGCCGGCGGCGCGATTATCGGTGCCATGATTATGGGTATCTTCTTCCCGCTGCCACCAGCTTAAAGAAGAAAAGGAGCGATGATATGAACATATACGTAAAGTCTGGGCTTCGGGAGGTCATAAATGCCAACGGTAAGATGACCATACTCGGCACCAGTGCAGTGAGCGAGTCCGTTGTAAAGAGCGTGGGGAGCGCGCTCCGGAATTTCGTTGTTATTGAAGAACTAATGGACCACGCCGGTAGAGTTATCGCTCAGAAAACCGGGGCTGAGGATGGCTGTCCCACCTGCGGGGCGGCCAGCGGCCTGGTAATTGCCACAGCAGCCTGCATTGCAGGCTGCAATCTGGGGCATATCGAGCGTATTCCTGACACCGGGGGCCTTAAAAATGAGATCATACTCCAAAAGGGCCAGTCCATTAACTTTGGAGGCAGCATAACACAGATGCTGCGTTTGGGCGGAGGAGTTCCGGTGGAAGCCGGCTGTTCAAATAAGGTGGAACACGACCACATAGAATCAGCGATCAACGAAAAAACCGCAGCTTTACTCTATGTAAAAAGCCACCATGCGGTACAAAAGGGCATGCAGAGCATCGAATCTATGCTGGAGCTTGCAAAAAAGTATCACCTGCCGCTTATCATCGATGCTGCTGCGGAGGAAGATCTTTGCAAATATGTTTCCATGGGTGCAGATTTGGTATTATACAGCGGAGGTAAGGCTTTGTCCGGACCGACGTCCGGTCTGATTGCCGGCAAATCCTCTTATATTGCAGCATGTAAAATGCAGTACAAAGGTGTTGGCCGTGCAATGAAGGTTTCAAAAGAAGCTATGATAGGCCTCGTTACGGCACTTGAAATGTATGACCCTGCTCAGGGTAATCCGGAGGGCCAGAAAAAGCGCATGCAGCGTATGTGCGATGAGCTTGCACAGGTAAAAGGACTTAAGTGCCGGGTGGCGCAGGATGAGGCTGGACGAGAAATTTACCGCGCTGAAATCCATGTGGGTTCCGAAACAGGCATGAATGCCGCAAAGCTCGATGAACTGTTAAAACAAGGAGACCCTGCGATTTATGTGCGCAACTACTATGTAAATCAGGGCATTATGTCCATTGACCCCCGTCCGCTGTTTGACGGACAGGAGGAAATTATTATTGACCGCATAAAGAGCTGTCTTTTGGAGGGGTAACGTATGTCAATAAATATTTTTTTTAATGTTTTAGCAAAAGATTTGGAGAACGCCGTTGAAATCAGCCGTTTTGCTCCGGAACGCACTTTGGTTGGAGTGATGGTCAAAAACTTTGCCACTGACGATGAAGCCGTAGCCAGAGTAGAAGAATTTAAGGCAAACGGCGTGCGTGCTTCGGTTGGCCTAGGCGGGGGCGATCCCGCTATGTGGAAGCGTGTGGCAGATGTTTCGGTCCGCACATGTCCGTTCCATATCAATCAGGTCTACCCTGCCGCAGGCTACACAATGGGACGCTTGCAGGAGATTCATAAAAGTGAGTTCATTGTAAACTCATTGATTGAGCCTGCCGGTGAGCCAGGAATCGTTTACATGGCTACCGGAGCCATAAGCTCCCGGGAAAAAGAACCTGTAAGCGCTGAGCTTGCCGCAAAGCTTATGGCTGATATCGGCTTGCCATCGGTTAAATTCTATCCCATCGGCGGCCTAAAACGTTTTGATGAGCTGAAAGCCATGGTTCGTGCCGCAGTAAACGAGGGCATAACCATATTCGAGCCAACGGGCGGAATCGATATGGAAAATGTGCACGAAATTGTACGTGCCTGCATCGCTGGCGGCGCTACGACCATTATTCCCCACCTCTATACATCACTGGTTGATCCGGAAACCGGAAGAACAAATCCCGATTGTCTGGAACGGCTGGCAAAAATGAGCTGGTGAACTGTACCGTGAATAAAACCGAGGAGGTCTAGTCAATATGAAAACCATCGTCTACACGATCAAGGATGAATTAGGCATACATGCCCGGCCGGCAGGGTTACTTACAAAGCTGGTAAAGAATTTTAAAAGCAAAGCCATGATTGGAAAACCTGAAAAAATGGTAGAGGCATCAAACATTATCGGCATTATGAGCCTGGGTATCAGGCAGGGGGAAGAAATCACAGCCACATTTGAGGGGGAGGACGAGGCGGAAGCTGCAGCCGCCATGGAAAAGTTTTTGTCGGATAATCTTTAAAATAGAGGTGTGAAGGATTGGCCCCCATGAATTGATGATTGAAAATGATAAGGACAGGCTTGTAAAAAAATACGAGCCTGCCCTTTTGCTGATAAAATGCGTGAATGTACTTCTAAGGTACCCGGAAATTCAAAAGTTTTCCCCCTGCTTTTCATAATATGGCGAGAATGGAATCCACGCACTGGTTCTTCACAGCATTTTTCAGTTCATAACAATAATCATGCAGATCGTCCTTTAGATAATCACCCAATTCCTCCAGTCCATCATACCCGGACTGAATCAGTTCATCAACCAGCCCTTTCATCTCCTGTCCCAAGGAATCCACATTGTTTTTGTTTACATAATCTATCAGCCGTTCCAGTTCCCCTGGGGTATATCCCTTTGTATTGACCCTCTTACCAGCCATCCGGCAGCCCAGAATATTCCGCAGTACGATGCCTGCAAGGTTGATGATCAGATCCCCATGGTCCGGGGAATAGGCTCTCAGTACATGAAGAACGTATTCATCCGGTAATTTTCCAAGGAAAACCTGTTCAAGGCTGACACATTTCACAAAAGTGCTTATGGCATCAATTCCCTGCAAAGGATTCACTGGATACAAAACCGGATAATCCAGCGTGAGAAGATGATTCTGAGGCTGGAAACGGGGATCATAATACAAAAAGAAAGAGGGGATTCCTTTGACAAACGTATCGTAATAGCACCGGTTTTCATAATACTTAAAATACGGTATAACTTTGTTATACAGAATCTGGGTTTCCTTCACGGTCCTTAGCACCGTCTCATATCCCAGGCTATAGACCCTTTTTGCCACCGGCTTCCCATCCATAGAAAGAAGCTCCTGCCCTTTTTTTGCATCTTCTTCGTACTCATGGATACAGTACAGAACCGCTTCCATGAGCTGCCTCGCTTTTTCATAAGTAATGGAGGTACTTTCCTTACCCGTATATTTATCTGCCAATTCCGCTACAATTGGCATTAACTCTTCTGTCTCAAAACTCATCGTCTTCTTCCTCATACAGATCTGATCCAGAGCGGATGCGTCTGGCAAAAGCCTCTAATCCAGTATCCTCCAGATGATCAAGAGAACCCTGGCACGGTCCGTCAAATTGGTTCTTCATGAATTCAATCAGTTCATCATCAGTAATTTCATCCAATGATTCATTTTTATAAAGGTAGAACATATCCTGAAGTCTTCCCAGGGAATCCACGTAATTATCCTGATAAATATATGGGGAGTCACAAAATGCAAAAATCAGTTTCGGAAGGATACCCTCCCCGAACTCCACCCGTTCCTGTTCCTTTAATGCATCTTTCCTCTCCCCGATCAGCAAAGAAGCCTCCTCATCCGTTAAAACCAGGCCGAACGTTTTTGTATAATCATTGGCCTCTTTTACCCTGGCAATCTGAAAACCGTCGTTTGCAGTCTGTAGCCACTTCCCATCATCCATAAAAAACCCTCCAATCTTCTGATAAATACAAAGTCTACTCCAGACAGAACAGAATTACAAGACTTGAAAAAAAGTCAATTTTGTGGTATGATTATTACATGAGAGATAGGAATTCCTGTCTCTCTTTTTTTTATTTTTCTGCTCTTTTTGTCCCTCTATTTCCAGCCTCAGGAATAGCTTCCAGAATATGGTGAGATTACGGTTTTCTTAAATTCACCGGCTTTTCTTACGCATTCTTACGCCTTTTTTACATCACTTGACCTTAGACCTACTCCATGGTTTAAAGTCATTCCATCAGCAAGACCTGCTGACAAAGTTAACAAAAAGGGTTCTTATGAAAGGAGAACAAACATGAGAAAACAGAAACTTAGATGGCTTATTCCCTGCGCTGCAGCGATTTTTACCATAGGTGCATCCATGACCTCCTTCGCCGCACAGGGTTGGGCACAGGAAAATGACACCTGGGTATACTACGATTCCAATGGAGACGTAACTACCGAGTCCTGGCGCAAATCCGGAGACAACTGGTTCTATCTTAACGAAGACGGAGAGATGACTACCAGCAGCTTAATCGAATCCGATGACAATTACTATTATGTAAATTCATCAGGAGCTATGGTTACAAATGAATGGCGTGAAGTTACTGCCGACCAGGATGAAGAAGATGCTCCTGATACTTATTGGTACTACTTTGGAAGTAACGGAAAAGCTTTTAAAGCTCCTACTTCCGGCAAGACCTCCTTTAAGTCCATAAAGGTTGCTAACGGAGAGTCCCATAACTATTCCTTTGATTCTGAAGGCAGAATGCTGTTTGGCTGGGTCAATGATGAATCCACACGCCAGACCGGAGACGACGCTTGGAAGGACGGAACCTATTACTTAGGCGATTCCTCTGACGGCGCTCAGGCAAATGGCTGGAAATCCATCGAAGTAGAAGATTCAGAGAATGAAAAAGACAACTTTAACGGAGCTTACTGGTTCTATTTCGGTACCAACGGCAAGAAGGTTAAAGATACCACCAAAACCATCAACGGCCAAAAATACCGCTTCAATGAAAACGGTGCTGCTGAATCCGAGTGGTATGAAATGGCATCCGCTTCAACTGCAAGCAATGCAAACCAATATTACAATCTCCCAGAACAGTGCTGGCTTGCAAAAGGCTGGTTCAAGACTGTTCCAGGACCAGAGCTTGATCAGGAAGCTTATGATGATGATACAGAATACTGGTTCTACGCTTCCACCAGCGGACAGCTGACAACAAGCCAGATCAAGTCCATTAACGGTTTAAGCTATGCATTCAACGAAAAGGGCGAAATGCTTCAGGGTCTTTATAAGCTGACCTTTGAATCAGGTAAGACCATTGCAACTTACGATGAGATCGAAACCGAAAGCGATTTCCCGGCAGCAGATGATGCCGCAGAGGTTTACTACTTCGGAACATCTCCTAAGGAAGGCGCTATGTCAACCGGCAAGACAACCATTGATATTGACGGCGAGAAATACACCTACAACTTCCGCAAGGCTGGAAGCAACAAGGGTGCCGGCTATAATTCCATCACTGATGACAGCATCTACGTGCAGGGAAGACTGATCAAAGCTGACAAAGATGAAAAATATAAAGTAGTGGAATACAATGAGAAAGAGTACTTAGTCGGAACAAGCGGAAAGCTTGCAAAGAGCAAGACAAACATTCAGGATGGCGACGGTAAATACTACAAGACCAACAGCGACGGTACCATCAAAGAATCCAGCTACGATAAGATTAAATAAATCCATATAAAAAGGGCGGCAGCATTGGAGATTCCATGCTGCCGCCTCTTTATTCTTTAGAACCTATGAACCGGCATATACCTTTGCCCCTTCATAGATTTCTTCTGAATCCACATGATCAATGACTTTCTGCCCCTCAGCCAGGCCTTCCTTTATGACCGCCTGGGATGAGGTTTTGTATTCGACTTCCACCGGAAGCTTTTCTGCTTTTCCGTTATTGATTACAAACACATAATTTTGGTCATCAAGCAGGAAAACAGCACTTGATGGGATCACCAGCTTATTTTCTCCCTGATACAGGGTGAAACGAATGTTGGCCCCATACCCTTCCTTTCCTTCCAGTTCTATGTTTTCATCCATGTCGATCTTCACATGCACCCTGTATTCATCCATTCCCAGGGCAGAGGTCCCTTTGGCCGCATAGTCATAGACCTGGCTTATGGTTCCGCCGTACATCTGATCCTGATTCCTAAGCTGCAGGATCACCGTCACCTTATCTCCCGGAGTGAGGTAGGGCGCAATGCTGGTAAGTACGTCAGACTCTGCCTGGATCTTTCCCCGCCCGCTGATGGTCACGGCAGTTTCCCCTGCCTGTATGTAGGACATATCCTTAACCGGAAGAGATGTGATGATCCCATCTCTGTCTGCAGTCACCACACATTTTTTTAACTTGTCTTCCAATTGTTCCATCGTCGTTTCCTGGGATTTAATCTGGGCCCTTAGCTGTTCTTCCACGCTATCATAAAATCTTCCATTTATAGTTGTCTCATCAATGCCTCCCGCCTTTAAACTCTCTAAAAACCGGCGGCTCTCCTCATACCGGCTCTTTGCCTGTTCCCATGCCAGAGAGGCATATTCATAAGAAGCTCTGTTTTTCTCCCACTCGACTCTGGAGATACTGCCGGCCGAATACAGTGACTGGGAAGCATCAATAAGAGTTTTTGCGGCCTGGTAATCCGCCTCCTTTGCCGACACTTCTGCTCTTATGGAATCCAGATATTCCTGAGGCGATGACGTCATCACCTGACCGATCCGGCTCTGCTCCAGTTTGGCCTGATACCCTGCCAGAGCGCTTTCACAAAGGGATTTTTCTTGTAATAAATCCCTGTCATCAACAGTAAACAGGATATCTCCTGCCTTCACACCATCATTTTCCCTGACCTTAACTTCTTTAACCGGTCCTGATGCCTCTGAAACCAGGCGGTACTCCCCTCCTGCCGTAATGGTCCCTTCCTCCGTATAACGGTCTTCTACCGCTTCATAAGAAGCCGCCGCAGTTTGCACCGGAGTCCCCCTAAAACTTTTCACTGCAGTATTCCCTATGATAAGAGCAAGGGCAATTCCAGCAGCCAGAAAGCATAATTTCTTTTTCCTGCCATCCATTCGGATCTTCATAAGCTTACTCCCTTTCCTTTAAAATATCCGTGAGTCTTATCCTTCTTACAAACCGCGTCTGGGCCAGCAAAGAAGCTCCTGCCATTGCAAGACAGGTAAGAAATGCAATCCCATAACAGGATGGCCGTATAGCCAGTTCAATGGTATAGGAATCCGATATGACCAGATGCTCCACAAGGTATTTTACCCCAAGACTCCCAAATACTCCTAAAGCAATTCCCAGGATGAAATAGACCACCTGTTCAAACATGAGAATCCTTCCTATCTCTTTATCCGTTCCTCCCATGATGATAAACGTACCAAGCTCTGCGATCCGTTCCCTGATATTGATCATGGAAATATTATAAATGAGAATCCCTCCTGCTGCCACAGCCATAAAGGAAAACATCTGGACCATTGCCATCATGCTGCCCATGATGTCCCGGTAGCTCTGGGTGATGCGTCCGGTATCCACCATCCAAGTCACACGGCTGGTTTTTAAAAGCTCTTCCCGGACGACTTTAAGCCCGCCCTTTTCCACCTTTAAAAGAACAGTTCCAGCCATTGGAACAGAATCAAAAAAGCGGGAAAAACCCTTTGCTGATATGTAGCAGCCGCCTCCCAGGCTCTCCTTTATGACAGCTTTAACCGGAACCTTTACCGCTTCCGCGGTCAGGCCAGGAACGGATACTTCCATAATATCCCCTTCCGCCAGATGAAGTTTTTCTGCGATCCGGCTGTTTATGATAATCCCATCCTCCGGCGGATCATAAAACCGGCCGTAGAGATCCATGATCCTCCACATGCCGGATCCCCGGTTCAGTCCGTATATCATGGCAAATTCCGACAAATTTTCGTGCTTTAATTCCACCGCCTTCTGGATGACCGCTTCGCTTTTCTCCACTCCCCGGATTCCTTCCCCAGCCGATTCCCCGCGGATAGGGGACACATAACGGTCCAGGGAAATTTGTATGTCATAGGTCTGCACCTTGCTGAACTGATCAAAATACATCTGATCCGCCACTCCTCGAAAGGAAAAAAGAACAGAAGACATGGAAAAAGGAAATGCTATGGCCAAAATAATTAAAAATCCGCGAAA
>DEYX01000024.1 GCA_002365025.1 Hungatella sp. UBA3147
ATATTCTTTGGCTTTCTCGATGGCCATATTCATGGATTTTACACCGATTACCTGGCCCATACCATCATGGCCGTCCACAACCGCTGTGGTTCTTGTTTCCTTTACAACCTCAAAATTTGTCACCGGTTTCTGGATTCCCGCTTTGATACGGTCCAGATAAATGGGTTTAAAGCGGTTTACCCCATGAGATTCAATTCCCCTCTTGTCAGACTCCAGCAATACATCCGCACAGACTTTTGCGTCTTCTTCCGGAATCCCATACCCCTTAAATGCATCCACTACAAAATCCGTAATTGTCTTCCAATCCACAATGTTTGTTTTGGTTCCCATAATTACCTCCTGTATTTTTTAATTATTTAAAAACATTGGCTCCCATATGACGGAAACCGCTGCTTTTTCATCAAATGGCTGCTGCGTTTCACTCCAATTACTTTCTTGACTTTAAATAAGCATTCTTCCCCTCTTCATAGAGATTATTTCCTTCGCAGTCGATAACAACCACCAAAGGCATTTCTTCTACGTAAAGTCTGCACAAAGCTTCTGCTCCCAAATCCTCATAAGCGATGGGTTCCAGCTTTTTGATGCATTTGGCAAGCAACGCTCCTGCTCCCCCGATGGCGCCAAAGTAAACACCGTCATACTTTTTTATGGCTTCCACCACATCCGGCTGCCTGGCTCCTTTTCCAATCATTCCCCTGGCTCCTACAGACATCATTGTGGGAGCATAGGCGTCCATCCGTCCGCTGGTAGTAGGTCCTGCAGACCCGATTACCTGGCCCGGCTTTGCAGGCGTGGGGCCCACGTAGTAAATCGTGGCATCCATGGGATCAAAGGGCAGCTTTTCGCCTTTTGCCAGGGTCTCACACATTCGCTTATGCCCGGCGTCCCTGGAAGTGTAGATATCACCGGTCAGATAAACCGTATCTCCTGCGTGAAGGGTTTTAGACAATTCTCTTGTCAAAGGCAGTGTAATATGCTTTATCATTTTTATCTCCAATCCGCCGCTGACGCATACGGCACGAAAATGTAAGGAAAAGCGGCGTGCGTCTTTCACCGTTTGAGTCTCTCAAAGAATTAGACTACTTCCGTTTTATGGCGAGTCACATGACAGTTGATATTGATGGCACAGGGCATGCCTGCGATATGGGTCGGCATGGTTTCAATGTTCACCCCAATGGCCGTGGTCTTACCGCCAAAGCCTTGAGGGCCGATTCCAAGAAGGTTGATCTTCTCCAGCATTTCCTTTTCCAGATCTGCATAGTAAGGATCCGGATGAGAGGAATCCAAATCTCTCATCAAAGCCTTTTTCGCCAAGAGAGCTGCCTTATCAAAGCTGCCTCCTATCCCTACACCCACTACAATAGGAGGACAGGGATTGGGACCTGCGGCGGATACGGTTTCCAGAATAAAATCCTTGATTCCCTGGAGTCCTGCGGAAGGCTTAAACATGCGGAGTGCACTCATATTCTCGCTACCAAAGCCCTTAGGTCCTACCGTAATTTTCACCTGGTCTCCCGGAACGATTTCCGTATAGATTAAAGCCGGAGTGTTATCACCTGTATTTCCCCGCCTTACCGGATCTTTTACGACAGACTTTCTTAAAAATCCTTTTTCGTAGCCTCTGCGCACTCCTTCATTGATTGCTTCGGTCAAATCCCCGCCGGTCAAATGGACATCCTGGCCGATCTCCAGAAAAACACAGGCCATGCCCGTATCCTGACAGATGGGAACATCTTCCCTTTCTGCGATTTCAAAGTTCTCGATAATATTGTCAAGAACCCCGGCGGCAATGTCCCAGTCCTCACAGGCGCGGCAGGTTTTAATCGCCTTCTTCACGTCTTCCGGTAAGTACTGATTTGCATCAATGCACAGCTTTTCTACTACGTCGATCAATGTCTTTACTGATATTTCTCTCATTTTTCCTCCTTCTTGCCCATGCTTTTTGGGCAGAGCCTGCCCCAGGGTAAGCGCCCCCTAAAGCGCGAATCCCGTGGGCATATAGGTATCCCCGCAGGGGGGCTTCATCCTCCTTATAGCTGCCCCGCTGTTCTGGCATACTTTGGCAAAAGCAGCGGGGAAATATTATCCGTAACAATACCGGCCCTTTGACACTCCTCTTCCATCTCTCTTATATGTGACAAAGTCAGCTTCCCTGTATGTATGTCTTTCACGCGTCTGGCCGCACATATTCCGGCATTGCGGCCAAAAACAATAATATCCAGAAGAGAATTCCCCATCAGACGGTTCCTTCCGTGAATCCCTCCCACCGCTTCTCCTGCCACATATAAATTCTCTATGGTGCTCTGGCAATCCGCTCCGATCTCAATTCCGCCGTTTTGATAGTGGAGGGTAGGATAGATCAATATAGGTGTTTTTCTCATATCTATTTCATATTTTAAATACATTCGCAGCATTCCGGGAAGACGCTTTTCCAGAGTTCCTTTCCCATGAATCAAATCGATCATGGGAGTATCCAGCCAGATCCCCTTCCCAAGAGGAGTGACAACTCCTTTCCCGTTTGCACACTCTCTGATTATGGAGGCGGCGGACACATCCCTGGTCTCCAATGGGTGCATGAAAGCCTCACCCCCGGCATTGACTAACATGGCGCCTAAGGAACGGACCTTTTCCGTAACCAAAGCCCCATAAATCTGCTCCGGAAAAGCAACCCCCGTGGGATGGTACTGAAGGGTATCCTGATAGAGAAGCTTTGCCCCTGCCCGGTAAGCCAAAACCAGGCCGTCGGCCGTGGCCCCGTAGTGGTTGGAGGTGGGAAATCCCTGATAGTGGAGCCGTCCGGCTCCCCCTGTGGCCAGGATAACGGTTTTTGCCCTGGCTGTCAGAAGCTCTCCTGTTTCCATATTCATAAGAACTGCTCCCGCCGCTCTTCCCTCCTCATCTAAAATGAGTTCAATGGCAGAGGTATAATCAGCTAAGGAAATCGGGAGGTTTAATACTTCATCCCGGAGCCCTCTCATGATTTCCGCCCCCGTGTAGTCAGCCGCAGCGTGCATTCGCTTTCTGGAGGTACCGCCGCCG
>DEYX01000167.1:0-15895 GCA_002365025.1 Hungatella sp. UBA3147
TTAGTGGCCTCCACGGCACTGGCCGCTTCCGGTGCCCACATCGTTCTCTTCACCACAGGCCGCGGTACTCCATTTGCCTGCCCGGTACCGACCATGAAAATTTCCACCAACACCGCCTTAAGCACAAAAAAAAGTAACTGGATTGATTTCAACTGCGGAGTACTGGTCGAGGGTACGGATATGGATACCCTTAAAAATGAATTCTTTGATTTTGTCATCGAGGTAGCTTCCGGCAAAAAGGTAAAATCCGAAGAAGCAGGTTTCCATGACATGGCTATCTTTAAGCAGGGCGTGACCTTATAATTCAACTACTATGCCATTCTGTGTCCCTATATGAATGCAGAATGCGGATTGAAATATGCAATGAAGAAAAAAGGAGATAAATTCAATGGAAAAGTTATGTTATGAAACACTGGAAAAACTTGGGTATGACGGATATCTTTTAAAGGAAGCCCCGGAACGTGTGCTGCAGTTCGGCGAAGGTAATTTCTTAAGGGCATTTGTGGATTATTTTATCGATATCCTGAATGAAAAAACCGGATTTAACTCCAAGGTTGTTTTATGCCAGCCCATTGCACCAGGTCTTGCGGATATGATCAACGAACAGGAAGGACTTTATACCCTTTTCCTCCGCGGTTTTGAAAACGGGCAGAAGGTAAATGCCAAACGGGTGATCTCCTGTGTAAGCAGATGCTTAAATCCGTATGCAGATTATGAGTCCGTATTGGCCTGTGCGGATAATCCTGACCTGCGTTACATTGCCTGCAATACCACTGAAGCAGGTATTACCTACGATCCTTCCTGCCAGTTTACAGATGTACCGGCTGACAGCTACCCTGGAAAACTGACCCAGTTCCTTTACAGAAGATTTGAAAAGTTCGGAAAGGAAGCCGGAAAGGGCTTTGTTATCCTCTCCTGCGAGCTGATCGATAACAACGGAAAAGAGCTGGAGAAATGTGTTTTAAAATACGCCGAACAATGGGACCTGGGCGATGAATTTACTTCCTGGATCAAAGAGGAGAACATATTCTGCTCCACTCTGGTGGACCGTATCGTAACCGGATATCCGAGAAATGAAGCTGCTGCCATCTGTGAAGAATTAGGCTATCAGGATAACATCATCGATACCGGTGAAGTCTTCGGCTTCTGGGTCATCGAAGGACCGGACAGCTTAAAGAAAGAACTGCCTTTTGAAGAAGCAGGTCTTCCTGTTATCATCTGTAACGATCACAAGCCATATAAGCAGAGAAAGGTCCGCATATTAAACGGCGCACACACATCCTTTGTATTAGGCGCTTATCTTGCCGGACAGGATATTGTCCGCAACTGCATGGATGACGAAGTGATCTGCGGCTTTATGAATAAGACCATTTATGATGAGATCATTCCTACCCTGACCCTTCCAAAGGAAGAATTAATGAGTTTTGCTGCCTCTGTTACGGAGCGTTTCAAAAACCCATTTATTGATCATGCCCTGTTATCCATTTCCTTAAATACCACTTCCAAATGGAAAGCCCGGGTAATGCCTTCCCTTAAAAGCTACGTGGAGAAAACAGGCACACTTCCTAAACGTATAACAGCCTCCTTCGCTTTCTACATTGCATTCTACAACGGAATGAACCTTACAGAAGACGGCCTTGTTGCAGTACGTCCAGCAGGTGACGAATACACCGTTAAGGATGATAAGCCGATTCTTCAGTTCTTCTATGATCATAAGGATGACGATGCGGCTTCCCTTGTTCATGCGGTTTGCACCAATGCTGAATTCTGGGATGAGGATTTAAGTGAAATTCCAGGATTTGAAGAAGCCGTGGCAGGTTATTTAACAGGTATGAAAGAAAAAGGCGCGTATGAAGTTATGAAGGAATGTTTAAACTGACCGGAATAACGAGTGCCCATTCATAAAGCATAAAGACTCGAGGATACAAACACCGGTGTCACCTTGATTGGTGATACCGGTGTTTTAATATGGATGTAAATGGAACACCCCTTTTATGTCATCTTCTTAACAACCATAATTCTCAAGAAATTTCCTTGACCATTCTGCATTATCCGGTCTGCTGTCCTCAATGGTCATCTGGATATATGGCTTTTCCTTTTTCACAAAATCAAGGATCCCATCGTATTTCATAACGCCGGTTCCCGGAGCGCCTGATATGATCCTGCCGTTTTCCACTATAAAGTCTTTCATATGAAGAACATCTGTATAGCAGCCTAAATCCTCAATGGCTTCCCTTATAACCTCCTCGTAATGACCGCTGTTTTCTACTGACAAAAGATTAACCGGATCCAGGATAATTCTTAAATTAGGCGAACCAATGGCTTTAAGCACCTTTAGTGCCTGTTTGGAATTGTATACAATATGGCTCCACACCGGTTCGATTGCCAGAATCACACCGAATTTTTCCGCACACTCCACAACCGGACGCAAATTGGTGATAAAAGTCTGAAGGGCTTCCTCTGTGTGGCAGGCCGGTTCATAACAATATTCCTTATTCGGTGCGCCAGTCTCGGTTCCGACAACGCTGCAGCCTAAAATAGAAGCAAAACGCAGATGGGCGAAATAACGCTCCTGGATTTTTTTGATTTCTTCCGGGTCTGGATGGGCCAGATTTAAATAGCAGCCAAGAACTGCGATATCCACATCATGTTCTGCGAATTTTTTTCGTAAATATGAAGCATAGCCTGGCGTCAGCGCGGAATTCTCCACGGAATGTTCCTGCACAGTTTTTGCCAGGGCCAAATGGGCACAGGTAAATCCCTGTTCGCGGGCAATCTTCACCCGTTCCTCCAGGGATCCAGGTGCGACATCATGTAACCGGATTCCGATCTGCATAATAAACTCCTCCTTTATCTCACTTCGTAATGATTGATGCTGCTTAACTCAAAGGCTTCCCCTTCCTGACCGGAAATCTTCACATGATCACAAATCAGGGTGTCTACGTTACTGATGAGAAATCCTTTTTTCCTGCACTCTCCTACTCCGGACAGCATGGCGGGAGCTCCTGTCTTTGCCTCGTCCGCAAAGGAAATTTCAACATTTTTAAATTCAATGCGCTCAATTTTTCTCTCCGGCAGCCCATAGAGAAAGGAAGCCGCCACATGGCAGTTTTCCGCCTTGATGTTGGTAAAGTACAGCCTCTTGATCTCTGGAGTCCGTTCATCAACAGGAAGGGCCTCTCTGCACTGTACATAATCAGACTTTCCATCGGGATCACAGAAATAAAAACTATTTACAACAAATGGTGTCATGACATGATCCATGTGTATATGGTCAAAATAAATTTCAGATAGCACAGAGTCCTTTCCCCGGCCTCTTCTGGTCTTGATCCTAAGGCCTCTGTCCGTATTGGAAAACAGGCAGCGCTCCACCCGGATATTCTTAACGCCTGCACCCACTTCGCTTCCCACAGTCACCGCCCCGTGGCCATCTTCCATCAGGCACTGGCGGATCACGATGTTTTCAGAAGGTGTTTGATACCTGCGGCCCATGTAGATTTTTCCAGACTTGATTGCTATGCAGTCATCACCTAAAGAAAAGTGAAGGCCCAGGATTTCCACGTCCTTGCAGGATTCCGGGTCCAGACCATCGGTATTGGGAGAATCTGCCGGATTATGAATATCCAGATTGAGGAATTTTAAGTCCTGGCTGAAATATGGATGAAGCACCCAGGCAGGGCTGTTTTTTAAGGAAATGCCCTGAAGGGTAACGTTTTTACACCTTTCTAAAAATACCATGCGCGGACGGAATGCCACCTTCATCTGACGGACATTATCCCACCAGTTATCAAAGGAAGCCTGACCATTGATGAGGCCGCTGCCATAGACCACCGCATCTTCTACATCGATACCGGTTATGATTCCTGCAAACATTGGGAGGGGATTACCTTCCCAGGTACCAAGATTATAATCCTCTTTTTCATCATAGCTCTCGATCATTCCAGGAAATCTGGGATATTTGTACCGGTCCGTATCTGCCAGAAGTTCCGCTCCCTCAGCCAGCTCAAGCCTTAAATGGCTCTTTAGAAACAAGCTGGTAATACGGTATTTTCCTTTTGGAATCAATACCCGGCTGTCCTTCGGACAAGCCATGACAGCCGCCTGAATAAAGGAGGTATCATCCTGGATTCCATCTCCCCTGGCTCCCATATCTTTTACATTTAATGTTACAAATTCATAGTCGGTATGAAAACTGGCTTCCGCCCTTTTCCCACTTCTTTCCAAAGAAATATTATAATCCATATCAGGTTTTAAGTCAAACAACGTAAAGACAACCCGTTTCGTTTCACCATAAACATTTCCGTTTACCAGAATCTTTCCCGGTGATTCAAATTCATAAATCTGCTCCGTCACAGTCTCCAGTGTTACGGACCGTGCGGTTTTAAAGACAATTTTTAATTCCATTCTGACTTCACCCCTACCTTTTCCTATGTCAATCGGATATTAACAATCCGCGATCCTACTTAATAATGTTAAAAAGGGCGCGGCAATTACTTACCACGCCCGTGCTTTTCATTATCCTTTCACGCCCCCTGCTGCGATACCGTCAATAAAGGCATCCTGGGCGCAGAAGAATACAATCAGGGAAGGAATAATGGAGATTAAAGACATCGCCAGAATCCGGTTCCACTGGAATCCTACATCACCGTCCATGGACATACGCAAATAAATGGAATTCGTATATTTGGGCATATCGGAAACGTAAATAAGCGGTCCCATAAAGTCGTTGGACGTCCACATAAACTGAAACAATGCAACGGACACCAGCGATGGCTTTAACATAGGAACAATCACATGCCATAAGGTTTTAATGGAACTGCAGCCATCAATTTTGGCAGCTTCCTCCAGTTCCTTTGGCACACCTCTTAAAAACTGTATCAGCATGAATAAGAAATAGGTATCTCCTGCAAACAGGGAGGGAATCACTAACGGTAAATAGGAATTGGTCCAGCCCCATTTATTGAACATGATATACTGAGGCGCATTTAACACTACCTGAGGCAGAAACAGGGTGGAAATCATAAGAGAAAACAGGATTCCCTTTCCCTTAAATTCAAACCGGCCGAAACCATAAGCCGTAATCGTGGCTGATACAACGGTGAAAAGAACCTTTGGCACAACAATCTTATATGTATTGAGCATGGATTTGATCAGATTGATCTTTCCGCCGTAATCTACAAATGCATTGGCATAACCATCGGTCACAGGCTTTTTGGGCCAAAACCATGCGCTGGTAAAAATCTCCGAGTTTGTTTTAAAAGTAGCACCCACCATCCAGATCAGGGGGTATACCATAATAAATCCGACAAGAATCAATAATGCATAACGGATCGCTGCACTGATCTTTCTCTTAGTCTCTTTCGTCATGTCAATTACCTCCCATCCTCATCTGAATAATAAACCCACTTCTTCTGGCTTACAAACGCTACTATCGTAAAGGTCATAACAATCAGGAACAGGATCCAGGCCTGTGCACTTGCCATACCCATCTTATGCCGTAAGAATGCATTGTTATAAATCAGGATTGAGATCAAAGTAGTCGCTCCGTTAGGTCCGCCCTTTGTTACAAGGAATGGCCCGTTGAATTCCTGGAACGCCTGACATAACTGCGTGATCAGGTTGTAGAAAATAACCGGTGTAATTAAAGGGACTGTAATTTTAAAGAACTGTGTCCACTTTCCTGCCCCGTCAATGGAAGCTGCTTCGTATAAGTCTTCAGAGACACCCTTTAAGGCTGCCAGGAAAATTACCATGGCAGAACCAAACTGCCAGACCCTTAAAAGTACAATCACGGTCAGGGCACCCCCTCCGCTTGCCATCCAGTTGATCTTTTCTACACCAAATACGCCAAGGACGGTATTAATCAGGCCGTCTGTATTGAATACGGCTCTCCATAAAATTGCGATGGCAATGGATCCTCCCAGAATAGACGGAACATAATACGCAGTCCGGAAGAAATTAACCCCCTTTAATTTAAAGTTCAGGATATATGCGATGAACAATGCAAACATCAGCTTTAATGGAACGTCGAAAATTGCATATTTAAATGTAACATAAAACGCTTTTTTAATGTCGGAATCTGTGAAAATCTTATTATAATTCATCATACCTGTTTTTGAAATGCCGTTAAACAAATCATAGTTTGTAAAGCTATAGTATAGGGAAGAGGCGAACGGATAAACTTTGAAAAGTATAAATCCGACCAGCCATGGTAAGATGAAAAAGAATCCTGCATTCTCTGCCAGAACCTTACGGATACCTTTTGACTTCATACTTTATTCCTCCTGTTTTTTTAATATAGTATGTTGCGCTTTAAGCATTTCCTGTAGGCCTGCGCATGTATCTTTATCGTTACTTTCGATCGTTTTCCATATTAATTCCCCGAAATCACTGTATTTCTCTTTTTGAAGCACACCCATATTGCATGCTCTCAAGATGGAATAACTGATTTCCAGGGCTTCAGAAGAATCCGGGAGTTCCTTTATTTTTTCCTTGACTGCAGTTTTAAATAAATCACTTAATTCCCTATAATATTCATAGATTTCTTCTGACATCTGACCAATTGTTTCTATTAGAGCTATCAGATCACTTCCTGCAAGCCTTTCTTCCCCCCGGAACAAAGCTGCAATCTCATTATAATGTTCTTTTCTTTTATACCTTGTCTCGTATGCTGTTACAAAGGGCATAAAATCTAAGGTCCAATCATTCTGCCCGATGAATGACTCTATCGTCTGTCTGTATTTCTTATTCCCTGTCTGATCCAGAGCAAAAAAGCAGGCCAGGCTATCCTGTATCGGCAGACCTTCTGCCAATCCTTCCGGAGCTTCCAGCCCGCTTAGATAAGTCATTACAGCATCCTTACAGACCTCTTCGCCGGTAGCTTCATACATCTGCATTGCCCCCGTCAGCTGGTATGGTTTTATTTTCTTATTTCTGTATTCCATAACTTTTGTCTGCCCTTTTCTTTATGGGAGCCGCCATAAAATTATGGCGGCTCGTATGAAATATGTATCACTTATTCAAACTTTCAGATTTCTTAATTAACTCTCAAGAGTCTCTGTAATGCCCTTAATCAGTTCACTTGCTGCCTGCTTGGAGTCAATTTCCCCTGTGCTCAACTTACCAAATACTTTATAGTAAACGCCATCTGGATTTGCTTTTAAATCGTTGTGCTCAAACTTGCTGTCTAAGTTGAACTTGCTGTAATTCATAACCTTTGTATTAGCTTCAATGGTCAGAGGATCACCAAGTTTGTTCGCCTCAAGAATCTTTAAGCCCTCTGTAGAGCAAGGAATCCCTCTCTCTGTGGAAACGATCTTAACGCCTTCCTCATCATTTAACAAGAAGTTGATTAACATTGCTGCTTCCTTTGGATGCTTGGAATTACCTGCTACTGCATATGCCATGGAAATCTTTGTAAAGCCTCCGTTGTTATCGCCCATCTTAACGAAATCACCGACTACGAACTTTTGACCAGGCTTGTTTACGCTGCCTTCCAGTGCTGCCATGAATTTAGAAGCGGAGGAATCCCACTCAAAGATACCTGCATACTTGCCATCGATCCATTTTGCATTCTTGTCAAGAGAGTCAGCCATATCACCCTGAATGGTTGCCAATGTCGGAATGACATGCTTCGTTTCCAGTTCGGTAATGAAATCCATTCCGTCCTTAACTTCATCTTCCGTATAATTGACCTCTCCGCCTTCTACCCAGTTTTTCCCGTACTTGGATTCCAGATAATAAACCATTAAAATCATACGGTCATATTCGCCAAGGGCTAAAGGATACATATCCGGATCTTTTGCTTTAAATGCTGCACCTGCTGCATACAGGGAATCCAGATCAGTAGGAATGTCACAGCCTACTTCTTCAAATGCAGTTTTATTCCAATAAAATACACGTCCTGTTAAGGAAATCGGAACAGCCATTAACTTATTGTCAACCTTACAGAGGTCAAGGCTTTCCGGTGTAAACTGTTTTAAATCAAGAACATCGGAGTAATCCTCCAGATTGGCAAAAGCTGTACCGCCCTGGCTATAGGATTCGATCCAGTTCCAGTTGATCTGCATAACATCAGCAGCATTTCCGCCTAAAATATTTAAAGACTGCTTCTCTTCCCAGCCGGTCCATGCGCCATACTCAGGGGTCACCTTGATATTTGGATATTTCGCTTCAAATGCCTTAATCGCTTCTTCTGTTGCAGCATGTCTGGTATCGCCGCCCCACCAGGAAAACTTAAGCTCTACCGGCTCTCCTGAAGTAGTTGGCCCCGCCGTTGTCGCTTCATCTGCCGCTGCAGCAGTTGTCTCTGCCGCTGTAGAAGCTGCTGTCTCACTTGTGCTCTTCCCCCCGCCGCAGGCGCTTAAGGACACGGTCATAACAGTTGCTAACCCCATCGCAGCCCACTGTTTGATTTTTTTCATAGTTTTCTCTCCTTTTTCTTACCCTCATAATTGAGTTCTTCAAAGCCCTGTGTAAGTGGTTCCACTTTTTCTACATTTTTTGACATGTTTGCGTAAGCGCTTACACTCTGCTTTTTCCTTATTATAACATCCATCTACTTATATTTCATTTCAAATCTCGCACAAAACATTGCAAATATTGACATCCTATGGTATAATTTTAGTATAATTATCTAAGGAATTTATGGTTTATGAAAGTACTTACCTCTTTTTCAGATGGAATAGATCAATGCATAGCCTCCCGGTCATTCTCGATTGTACATCTCCACAACGAGTTGGGAGTTTTAAGCATGCACAGCCATCGCTGCCACGAGTTTCACTTTTCCTTAAGCGGAGGCAGCACATTCTTGATCGATAATAAAAATTACCTGATTGAACCGGGGAGCCTGTTCATGATCAGCCAATATGAAAAGCATCATTTGCTGCAGATGGATACCACCATCCCTCAGGAACGGTTCGTTATATTCATAGACCCATCCTATCTGGAGAGCATCTCAACGCCACAGACGGATCTGACCTATTGTTTTATTCACAGACCTGAGAAATTTTCCCACCGTATCGCCTTAAACCATGGACAGCAGCGGCTTTTCATGTATTTATTTAATAAAATAGCGATGGAAGAGGGATTCGGTCAGGATGTGGTGGAGCGCTCTGTCTTTGCCGAGTTTATGGTTTTTATGACTAAATTGGCTGCGGAGGCCTTTCTTGGAAAGGAATCGGTAGAACAGAAACAGTATTTCAGCAGTAAAGTGACGGACATCATCGCCTATATCCATCACAACATCGATTCCCAGCTGAGTATCGGAGATATCGCGGCCCATTTTTATTTAAGTACCTCTTATCTTTGCAGGCTGTTTAAGAAAAACACCGGTACAACCATCAATTCTTACATAATCTCCCGCCGCATCGAACTGGCCCAGAAACTTCTGTCAGGCGGCTACAGCGTCAATGAGGTTTACAGCATGTGCGGGTTTAACGACTACAGTAATTTTTTTAAAGCTTTTACAAAAATAGTGGGGATTTCACCGAAGAAATATTCACAGAATAGTTTAAGATAATATGATTTGGGGATTGGAACCCGGTAATCCGGAAGCCAATCCCCATTTATATTCCTGTTTCTTTATTGATTGTATACCCAGCCGGTTCTTTTCATCTCCGTATAGGCAAGAAGGAAGGGTCCTACCCCTTTGGCATCATCTTTAACAATGGGCTCGGATATGTAATAATCAAAAGTTCCGTTTCTCCTCTCTTTGCCGCCAAGTCCTGCTACCAGGCAGATTCCTCCAAGGCTTATCCCCCCCTCTTCCAAATGAAGATAGGTATCGCAGATTCCCTCAAAGGCCTTTTTGGCAGAACCGGCATAGGACTCAGGAAGATAACCCAAACGGATTCCCTTTAAAATGGCATAAGAGAAAATGGCGCTTCCACTGGTTTCCAGATAATTCCGGTCCATGCCGCCTAAGTTTACCACCTGATACCACATACCGCTTTCATCCTGGTATTTTAACATAGAGTCTATCAGGTCACGGAAGGCTTCCTCCATTTCCTTTAAGCTTTCCTTATCCAACGGATCTGACTTGCCCATGGTGTCTAAAAGAGCCATGGCGTACCAGCCTAACGCTCTCAGCCAGAAATTCTGGGACAGCCCGGTCACCTTATCACACCAGAACATCTCTCTGGAAGAATCGTAGGCATGGTAGTAAAGGCCGGTTTCCGAATCCCTCATGATCCTCATCACATTGGCAAACTGGCTGTAAATATCGCCGCAGTTTTCCTTTTGATTAAACCGGGTTTCGTATTCCATATAAAATGGCTGACACATGTAAAGACCGTCAAGCCAAACCTGGTTTGGGTAAATATTCTTATGCCAGAAGTTTCCCTCTTTTGTCCGCGGCATCTTTCCGATCTGGCTGTAAACCAGATCAATGGCTTTTCTGTATTTTTCCTTTCCCGTCAGGTCATAAAGCTCGAACAGCGTTTTTCCTGCATTGACATTGTCAATGTTCCGTTCTTCCACATCATATCCGTCAATGGTCCCATCCTCTCTCACCCTGTAATCGATAAATGAGTCCGCAAAATTCAGATATTTTAAATCTCCGGTAATGGCGTACATTTCTAAAATGGATTTGATCATACAGCCGTCTATGTAATTCCAGCCGGCCTTCTCCCCCTGAAGCAGCTTCTCAATATTCCATACCGGACAGTCCGGTGTACTCTTTTCCATCAGTTCATTGATATACCTTTCAATTGCATCCATGTTTTTCTTCTCCTTATTTTCTTCCCTTTTGTCCCCTTAAGCGTTCATTTCGCTATGGTCATTTTTATACAAGCATAACCGGAAAAAATCCGGTTGTCAAATTGCATTAAAAAACAGACAATAAAAAAATGGCGGGAAACAGCCAGGAATTTACTAAAATCCTGTTTGCTCTCGCCGATTCATTCTATTTCAGTTCATTAAAAACCCAGTGCCTCATCCACAAAGATGATTTCGCACTTCATGCCCATAGGAGCCCGGTCGATCACAGCCGTTATGCGGCAGATCCGTTCAGGGCTGTTGCAGTCATAACACTTATCACCTTTTTGGGCGCACGGTGTCTTTGCATGGATTCTTTGGGCATTTTGCGGAGCAGCCACATTCCTGCTTCGGTAAATGGCGTCCTCCAAGTTGGGGGTGATTTTGTTTTTGCCCACAACATAATAGCATATCTGAGGTCCAAAAGCGGTCATAGCGACCAGGTTTCCGGTTCCGTCGATATTAACGATCTGCCCGGTCTCCGATACGGCATTGGCGCTGGTTATATAGATATTGGCGCAGTTTGCCAGGTGCCGAACATCTCTGGAAGGCACCTTGTTGTGCCATACCACGGCATTGCTCTTAAGCAGTGCTTCATATAGACCCATTTCCAAAAGGGTCATGCTTCCGCCAAATCCAATGGTCTGGTTCTTTAAGGCTTCCACAAGATAATCACGTGCTTCTTCTTTTGTAGAAAAAAGCTGTGTGGAAAACCCGTGTTTTTCAAAATTCTGCCTGATCACCGTATATTCCATATTCGCCTCCAGCTGAATCTGACCCAATTATCTCACAAGCATCTTGCTGATCTGATACTGGTCTTCCGGGATGTCCTTTGTCATGTTAAGGGCTTCCTGAATATCGAAATCCTGGAATTCTCCATGCTTATAGCCTACGACACGGTTGCTCTTACCCTCACATAGAAGCTCTACTGCCCTTGCGCCCATAATGGAAGCATAGACACGGTCCTTGCAGGTAGGCGCGCCGCCTCGCTGCATATGTCCCAGGATGGTAGCTCTGGTCTCAATGCCTGTAGCAGCTTCGATTCTCTTAGCCATAGAGGAGGAATGTCCGATCCCCTCTGCATTGATGATGATATGATGCTTTTTGCCCCGCTTTCTGTTCTCAATAATACGGTTAATGAGGGCCTGTTCATCGCCGTCATAGCGCTCTGGTAAAAGAATGTCCTCGGCGCCGTTTGCAAAACCGCACCAAAGGGCAATATAGCCAGCATTACGTCCCATTACCTCAATGATGCTGCAGCGCTCGTGGGAAGTGGATGTATCACGTACCTTATCAATGGCCTCCATGGCTGTGTTGACAGCCGTATCAAAGCCAATGGTGTAATCCGTACAGGCAATATCTAAGTCAATGGTTCCAGGAAGTCCAATGGTATTGATCCCTAGCGCGGAAAGCTTACCGGCTCCCCGGAATGAACCATCTCCTCCGATGACCACAATGCCGTCGATATTATGTTTTCTGCAGATCTCAGCGCCCTTTTTCTGCCCTTCGGCAGTTGTGAACTCCTGACATCTGGCTGTATATAAAACGGTTCCTCCGCGGTGAATAATATCAGATACACTGGTGCTGTTCATATCAACAATTTCTTCCTGCAGAAGGCCTGCGTATCCCCTCATGATTCCCTTTACTTCCAATCCTTTATGGATTGCAGTCCTGACAATTGCGCGGATTGCAGCGTTCATACCTGGTGCATCACCGCCGCTGGTTAATACGCCGATGGTTTTCACTTGTTTTGCCATAGTAGCTTCCTCCTGATTCACGGATATCTGTTATTGTAAGTTTTTCATTGCATACATGTTGTATTCTAATTCATTTTCCCAATCTTTTCAAGTTTTTTTTCTACAAGCTTGACATTTTTTTCACCAAGTTTTTTAACCAGAGCATCCAGGAGTCCATCTCCCGCATTCACGTTCCGGTTGGCCGGCAGAACCTTTCTGGCCCGTTCTTTTTCCAGATAGATGATGACTGAATCATCGCCCTCTGATTCCTTTAGGTCATTTAAGATTTCCCGTTCTATCACCATATAGGATTCCTTATCAGGGAATTTCAGCCACAGTTCCTTTGGCAGAGCTGAAAATGGAGTTACCCGCTCACAGATCAGTTTTCCCACCGGATCCTCTCCCACGGATACCCTGCCTTGTATGAAGACCTTGGAATCTTCCACAAAAAGCTCCCTCTTGCTCTCATAATCCTTGGGGAATACGATTACTTCCACGGATCCTGCCAGGTCCTCCAGGATGAGAAATGCCATCATTTTGTTATTTCTAGTAGTTTTTACGGTCTTTCCTGTAATCATACCTCCGATGGTCACATAAGAACCGTCGGAAACACCGGCATCTCCAGTTTCCTCGTCCACAACAAAATCTATGGTGGTTGCGGTAATATTATTTCTCCATGTGGTTTCGTAAGCTTCCATGGGGTGACCGCTTAAATAAATGCCAAGAGTCTCCTTCTCAAATGCCAGAAGATCTTCCTTTATAAATTCTCCCACTTCAGGGAACGTGATCTGAAAATGGCTCTTTTCTTCTTCCCCGGCAATATCAAACAGGGTCATCTGGCCTTCCATGGTATTTTTCCGTTCCTTTGCTTTATGCTCCAAAAGAACCGGTGCAATCAAAAGCTTCTGCTTTCTTGTACCAGGAAGGGTGTCCAATGCTCCTGATTTTATGAAATTTTCAAGAGTCCTTTTATTGACCTCCTTATTGCTCATCCGGCCAATAAAATCTTCCAAATCGTGAAATATTCCATTTTGTTCCCGTTCCGTCACAATCTGCTCTACCACGGACTTTCCTACGCTCTTAATGGCCGACAATCCGTAGCGGATGGATCCTCCTGAAACAGAAAACCCGCTTTCTCCCTCGTTAATATCCGGCGGAAGAATGGAGATTCCCATCTGTCTGCAGCTTAAAATATATTCTGATACTTTTGTTACGTTATCCATGACCGAAGTAAGAAGGGCTGCCATGAATTCCTGGGGATAATAATATTTTAAGAAGGCGGTCTGATAAGACACCACCGCATAAGCTGCCGCATGGGACTTATTAAAGGCGTATTTGGCAAAATCGATCATCTCGTCATAAATTTGATTTGCCGTCTTTTCATCGATTCCATTGGAGATACACCCGGTTACTTCCTCTTCTGGATTCCCATAAACAAAATTCTGCCGTTCCTTTTCCATGACAGAAGTCTTCTTCTTTGACATGGCTCTTCGCACTAAGTCGCTGCGGCCCATGGTATATCCGGCAAGGTCCCTTACGATCTGCATTACCTGCTCCTGGTATACGATACAGCCATAAGTAGGACCTAAGATGGGCTCTAACTGGGTGCATTCATAGGTTATGGAGTTTAAGTCATTCTTTCCCTTTAAATACTTTGGAATAAAGTCCATGGGACCAGGGCGGTAAAGGGATATTCCGGCAATAATATCTTCCAGGCTTCCCGGTTTCAGCTCCTTCATAAAGCTCTTCATACCGGAACTTTCCAGCTGGAACACCCCATCGTCCTTTCCGGTACCAATGGAATTCAGCACTGCCTTGTCATTATAATTGATCCGGTCCATATCAATGGATAATTGCCTGTTTTTCTCTATGCCCTTTACCGCATTCTGAATAACGGTCAGAGTACGCAGCCCCAGGAAGTCCATTTTTAAAAGCCCCAGTTCTTCCAGAGTCGTCATGGTAAACTGTGTGGTAATGGTTCCGTCAGCTGCTCTGGAAAGAGGAACATATTCATCCACAGAAGTCCGGCTGATCACGACTCCCGCAGCATGAATGGACGTGTGCCTCGGCAGGCCTTCCAAACGCATGGACATGTCAATGAGGTATTTGACCTCAGGATCTTCCTCGTAAGCATTTCTTAGGTCAGGGCTTTGTTTTAAAGCCTTTTCAAGAGTCATGCCAAGGTCTCCAGGGATCATCTTTGCTATGGTGTCGCAACGGGCATAGGGCATGTCCAGCACCCTTCCCACATCCCTTACCACACCCTTGGCCGCCAGGGTACCAAAGGTCACGATCTGGACCACCTGGTCCTTTCCATACTTCCGGACCACATAATCGATAACTTCCTGACGCCGTTCAAAGCAGAAATCCACGTCAATATCAGGCATGGAAATTCGCTCCGGATTCAGGAAACGCTCAAACAGAAGGTTATAGCGGATAGGGTCGATGTTAGTGATTCCCAGACAATAGGACACGATGCTCCCTGCTGCGGATCCCCGTCCCGGCCCCACGATAATATCCTGGGACCTGGCGTAATGAATGAAATCCCATACGATCAGGAAATAATCCACGTACCCCATGGTATGAATGACATCCAGCTCATAATCAAGCCTTTCCTTTAATTCCCCGTCATCCTGAGGATAATGGCGCTTAAAACCCTCCAGGCATAGCTTGTTTAAATAGGACCAGGAATCATACTCTTCCGGCACGTCATACTTTGGCAGTTTGGTTACGCCGAACTCAATCTCCACGTTACAGCGCTCTGATATCTTGTAAGTGTTGTCAACGGCTTCTCCCGCATAGGAGAAGAGCTTTCGCATCTCCTCTTCGGATTTGCAGTAATACTGGCCGCCTTCGTAGCGCATCCGGTTCTCATCCGCCACCTTTTTTCCAGTCTGAATGCACAGCAGGATGTCATGAGGTGTGGCATCTTCTGCATAGGTATAGTGAATATCATTGGTGGCCACCAGATCGATCCCGGTTTCCTGACTCATCCGTAAAAGGTTCTGGTTTACCGTATTCTGAGCCGGTATTCCGTGATCCTGAAGCTCCAGAAAGAAATTCCCCTTCCCGAATATCTCCTGATACCGAAGGGCCGCTTCCCTTCCCTTCTCATACTGTCCGCGGCCGACCAGCCTCTGTACCTCTCCTGCCAGACAAGCACTTAATGCAATGATTCCTTCACTGTATTCCTTTAAAATCTCATAATCCACTCTTGGTTTATAGTAAAATCCATCTACAAAGCCCTTTGAGACAATCTTCATTAAGTTCTGGTAGCCCTGGTTATTTTCCGCCAATAAGACCAGATGATAGTAACGGTCCTCCCCGCCCACGGTTTCCCTGTCAAACCTTGATCCAGAGGTCACATATACCTCACACCCGATGATGGGCTTGATTCCCGCCTC
>DEYX01000167.1:16166-27183 GCA_002365025.1 Hungatella sp. UBA3147
GGGGTTTGATTCCCGCCTCTCTGGCCGCCCTGTAAAAATCAATGACGCCATACATCACCCCATGATCAGTGATGGCCATGCTGTCCATTCCAAGCTCCTTTGCCCTGGCCACAAGCTCTTTTATCTTACAGGAGCCGTCCAACAGGCTGTATTCCGTATGGACGTGTAAATGTGTAAATGCCATTTGTACCTCCCTTCTTCTTTACCTATGTATGAATAAGGCCGCAGTGAGAGCCTGGGAGTCCTGCGGACTCCCGGGCTAGCGGGCATTCGCCCTATGAAACAGGCCATGAGAAAATTCTCTTATGTGCAAACACAACGAAAATTTTCTCCTGTCCTGTTTCACACTGCTCATTGCTTTTGTAAATAGTATACCATAAAGAAACATGCCGGAAAACCTTTTGTACCAGATTATATCTGAATTGTAACGCACGCACAAGAGGCGGAGCCTCCAATATCAGAGCCTCCGCCTGGAACATACAGTATTCTTTAAATATTACTCGTGATTGCTTAAGTATTTTTCGATTTCGGCAATTGCCTGCTCCTCATCCGTACCGTCCGCAGTGATCGTAATCTGTTCTCCCGCTGCAAGTCCCAGAGTCATCATGCCCATAATACTCTTTGCATTTACTCTCTTGGATTCGATTTCAACATAAATGTTGCTTTCATACTGGCTTGCAACCTGAACCAGCATAGCAACTGGTCTTGCCTCTAAGCCTGATGCAAGTTCAACGGTGACTGTTTTTCTTACCATAATTATCCTCCTCAATCCTATGAACGGATTATTCCATTCCGCTGCTAATGCCTGTCCCGCGCAGCCGCCCTGCCAGGTCGCCAAGCTTTCTAAGTCGGTGGTTCACTCCTGATTTGCCTACAGGAGGGTCCAGAGCTTCTCCAAGCTCTTTTAATGTTGCTTCCGGCCTCTCCAACCGTTCCCTGGCAATTTCGCTTAAATTGTCCGGAAGATTATCAAGTCCGATTGTATCTCTGATATATGTTATATCTTCTATCTGCTTTACCGCAGCTGATACCGTTTTATTAATATTGGCAGTCTCGCAGTTGACCTGTCGGTTCACACTGTTGCGCATGTCCTTTAAGATCCTGATGTTTTCCAGTTCCATTAAAGCCACCGGAGCTTCCATAACATTCAGAATATCTACGATCTGGTTTCCTTCTTTTATATATACCACAAAATAGCGTTTCCTCTTAACGATCTTTGCCTCAAGGTCAAAGGTCGCGATAATGGACTTTAGCTGCTGTGCTTTTTCTTCTGTTGCACATACGATTTCAAAATGGTAGAATTTCTCAGGATCACTTATCGATCCGGAAGAGAGAAATGCACCACGGATAAATGCCCTTCTGCAGCAGGACTGCTGGATGACTACATTCCTTACAAGATTTAAGTTTTCCCCTATTTCTCCGTTTTCATCAAGAAGTTTTGTCGCGTGTAAAACACGGATCGCCTCCTCATGTTCCCGGATTGTCACCGTATAGGTACGGTTTTTATTTAAATAAGCATTTCTTCTAATGGACACATCAGTACTTATATTAAATGTTTTTTTCAATAATGTAAAGTACTTTCTTGCAACTGCCACATTTTCCGTATTAATTTTAATCGTATAGCGGTCGTCTTCCGATATGATTATTTTTCCGCAAAGGCTTATAATCGCAGCCATCTCAGCAATCTGGCAATGCCTTGCCGGACTGATCTGTCTGGAAAGCTCTTCTTTTAACTTGGAAGAAAATGACATGACTAGACCATCCTTTTCCGTATATTATCCTTATCGATGTCCCGGTGTTCGATCTTAATCCCAAATTCTTCCCTGGATTTAAACCTGTCATAAACAGACCTGGCAATAGTAACCGACCGGTGCTTGCCGCCTGTACATCCTATGGCAATTACCAGCTGGTTCTTTCCCTCCAGTACATAATTGGGAATCAGAAATTCCAGCATATCGTTAAGCTTGTCTAAAAACAGGGCAGCGGTCCCATGCTGCATCACATAGTCCCGCACTTCTTTTTCTTCTCCGGTTTTAGGCCGCAGATCTTCTGCATAGTAGGGATTTGGCAAAAATCTTACATCAAATACCAGATCCGCATCCGACGGAATCCCATACTTAAATCCAAAAGAAAGGATCGTAATATATAAATTCCGGTAGGATTCCCGGTTCACAAATATTTTTTCCAGCTCCTGCCTGAGTTCCTTTGTAAGAAGCCGGCTGGTATCAATGATAAAATCCGCTTCTTCCTTTAAAAACCCCAGCTTTACCCGTTCTTTATCAATCCCGCTGTCGATCCTTCCGCCAGCCGCCAGGGGATGGGCTCTCCTGGTTTCCTTATAGCGCTTAATCAGTGTTTCGTCACCTGCATCAAGGAAGAGAATTTCAAAGGGTACCCGTTTTCTTGACCAATCATCAAAAATCCTGTTTAAAACCGATAAATCCTCTCCACTGCGGATATCAATCCCCATAGCTGCGTTCCGGATCCCCCCCTGATTGCTCAGGGTCAGCTCTGCGAACGTTTCAATCAGGGGAATGGGAAGATTATCCACGCAATAAAATCCCATATCCTCCAGCATCTTAAGCGCCTGGGTCTTTCCTGCGCCTGACATGCCTGTTACAATTACAAGCCTCACGTTGTTCTCCTTTGCACCGTTAAAACTTCCCCAGTGTCTTTACCTCCATCTCAAGAGCTACTCCGGAATTTTTTAATACCCTTTTTTTCACCTCTTCGCACAGGTTTCTGATATCAGCCGCAGTTGCGCCGTCTTTGTTTATGACAAATCCGCAGTGCTTCTCCGAAACCTGGGCGCCGCCCAGTGAAAAACCTCTTAATCCGGCCTCCTCTATGAGCTTGCCGGCAAAATGCCCTTCCGGTCTCTTAAAGGTGCTTCCCGCACTTGGATATTCCAAAGGTTGTTTTTCCTTCCTCCTGCGGGCCAGTTCATCCATCCGGTTTTTAATTGAAACCTCATCTCCATCCCTTAACCGGATCTTGGCTTCCAACACAACATACTGCTTTGGTATAATACAGCTGGCTCGGTATCCCAAAGAAAGCTGGTCAGCAGGCAGCTCCCTTACTTCTCCCTCCGGTGTTAATACTCTAACAGACCGGAGAACCTCCTTCATCTCCGAACCATAAGCTCCGGCGTTCATCACCACAGCTCCCCCCAGTGTACCCGGTATCCCGGCTGCAAATTCAAAACCGGTTAAGGTCGCCCTGTATGCTTCCAGTGCAATCCGGGCAAGCGGCGCCCCGGCTCCAGCTTTTAAAACCCCCGTATCTTTATCCACCTGGCAGTGGTTTAAGCAGTCCATGGAAATGACCACTCCATCATAGCCTTCATCTCCAACCAGAAGATTACTTCCATTGCCAAGTATGAAAAAAGGCACCTCTTCCCGACGGCAAAGAGCCATAACAGCAGCAAGCTCTTTCTCATCCGCAGGAATCACAAAGCAGGCGGCAGGCCCCCCTACCCGGAATGAGGTATGCTTTCGCATCTCTTCCCCAACTTTTATATGGTCTTTATCAGCTGCACCAAGAAGTTTTTCATAAAATCCAGTCATCAGACACCTCAATCATCCTGTTTTCTTGAAAGGTTTGCCTGAACGCGGTTATATAATTCCTGAGCCGCGTTGTACCCCATCTTCTTTTGTCTGTAATTGACGGCAGCAGATTCAACAATAATGGCCAGATTACGTCCCGGGCGCACCGGAATGGAATGACATACCACCCGGTTTCCGAGGAATTCCGTATACTGGTCCTCGATTCCCATTCTGTCGTATTCCTTATCTCTATCCCAGTCTTCCAGTTTGATCACCATATCAATGGCCTGGGTATCCTTTACACTTTCCACGCCGAACAGCGTCTTGACATCAATGATGCCTATGCCCCTTAATTCAATAAAATGCCTGGTAATCTCCGGTGCGGTTCCGATCAGTGTCTCATCGCTTACCTTGCGGATTTCCACCACATCATCGGTGACAAGACGGTGTCCTCGTTTGATCAGTTCCAGAGCCGCCTCGCTTTTTCCAATGCCGCTTTCTCCCATAATCAGCACGCCTTCGCCAAATACGTCAACCAAAACCCCGTGAATGCTGATACAGGGTGCAAGCTTCACTTTAAGCCAGCGGATGATTTCCGCCATAAGATCGGAAGTGGTTTTATCTGATACAAGGCATGGCACGCCGTAATGGTTGCAAAACGCCAGCATATCTTCATCCGGACTCTGGCTCCGGCTGTATACCAGGCACGGAATCTGGCTGGATAAAAGCTTGTCGTACATCTCAAGCTTTCTGTCATGTTCCATCTGATGAATGTATTCCTGTTCCACATAACCGATGATCTGCACCCGCTCGTTGTCAAAATGGTCGTAAAATCCGGCTAACTGTAAAGCCGGACGATTGACATCCGGATGGCTGATCACAATTTTTTCCGCGTCAATCTCCGGAGTCATGTTCCGGAAATTCATCTTCTTTATCAAATCAGTAATAGCTACTCCATGCATGGCGCTCCTCTTTTCCATCTGTTTTTTTCATACTAACACAGATTTCGTCATTTGAAAAGCTATATGTGGAAGAACTCATAAACGCTTTTCGCTGCCAGAGCATTCATACCCGGTACTTCGGAAAGCTCCTCCACGGTCGCTTCCTTTATAGCTTCCAGCCCTTTAAACCGGCGCATCAGCGCCTTTCTCCTATTGGGGCCGATGCCAGGTATATCGTCAAGAATGGATTTTACCTGTCCCTTGCTTCTTAAACTTCTATGGTATTCGATGGCAAACCGGTGTGCTTCATCCTGAATCCTGGTGACCAGCTTAAATCCTTCGGAATGCCTGTCAATGGGAATTTCCACGTTATTATAGTAAAGCCCTCTTGTCCTGTGATTGTCATCCTTTACCATACCGCAGACAGGAATGGAAATATCCAGTTCCTTTAAAACCTCCAGGGCAATGTTTACCTGCCCCCGTCCTCCATCCATCATGATTAAGTCCGGGAAACGGGTAAAGCTTCCAAGCTCCTCATCCACGCCCTTTTCTTTTAAGCTTTCCGCTTCTTTAAGGCCATGGGAAAATCTTCTTGTGAGCACCTCATTCATAGAAGCATAATCATTGGCACCCTTGACCCATTTGATCTTAAACTTCCTGTAATCATTTCTCCTTGGTCTTCCATTTTCATAGACAATCATGGAGCCTACCGACTCAAAGCCGCTTATATTGGAAATATCAAATGCCTCGATCCGCTTAATGCCGGAAAGACCGAGCCAGCCGCCTACCTCATTCATGGCGCCGATGGTACGAAGCTCTTCCCGCTTTATCTTTTCCTTATCCTGAGAAAGAACCAATGCAGCATTTTTCTCCGCCAGTTCCACCAGGCGTTCCTTCTGGCCTTTCCGGGGAACTACGATTCTGACCTTCTGACCGCGCTTTGCAGAAAGCCATTCCCCTATGACGCTCTCATCCTCAAGATCGGTCTGCACCCACAGCTCTTTTGGAACAAAAGGAGTTCCTGCATAAAACTGTTTGACGAAACTGGTCAGGATCTGCTTATTATCCTCTGCCGTTGCGATACTTACATGGAAATGCTCCCGGCCGATAAGCCTGCCTTCCCTGACAAAGAATACCTGTACCACGGCATCCTTTTCATCCTTTGCCATGGCAATGATATCCCTGTCTTCCATGCCGCTGTCCGTGATTTTCTGCTTCTGGGAGATCTGCTTTACACTGTTTAACAGATCCCGGTACTCAATGGCCTTTTCATAATCCATTTCTTCCGATGCCGCCTGCATCTTCTCCTCCAGCATCTTAATTACAGGTCCATATTTTCCGCCTAAAAAGTCCAGGGCACGGTTTATGGATTTCCAGTAATCTTCCTTGCTGATATAATCCTGGCACGGGGCAGAACACTGCTTGATATGGTAATTCAAGCAGGGGCGTTCCTTCCCGATGTCTCTTGGCAGATTCCGGTTGCAGGTTCTTATCTGATAAAGCTTATGGATCAGCTCAATGGTATCCTTTACCGCTCCGGCGCTTGTATACGGTCCGAAATACTTGCTTTTATCTTTTTTCATATCCCTGGAAAATAAGATTCTGGGATAGTCCTCGTAAACCGTTACCTTGATATAGGGATAGGTCTTATCATCCTTTAGCATGGTATTGTAACGGGGACGATGTTCCTTAATGAGATTGCATTCCAGCACAAGGGCTTCCAGCTCAGAGTCTGTTATAATGTATTCAAACCGGGCGATCCTCGACACCATTTGTTCGATTTTTGCCGTTTTATTTCTGCTGCTCTGAAAGTACTGCCTGACCCTGTTTTTTAAGCTGATGGCTTTTCCCACATAGATGATTTCGTCCCGCTTGTCGTGCATGATATACACGCCAGGCTGGGACGGCAGTTTTTTTAATTCTTCTTCTATATTAAATGACCTGTGGTCCACTGAAACAAATCACCTCAATCTTGATCCCTCGTATTTATTCTGCAGCTCCAGATACCTTTTCACTGCATAATATTTCTCCTCAGGTTCTGAATCAGGCCTTCCGATCTCCATTATCTCGCAGATTGCTAAAAGCTCTTCCGCAGAAAAACGGTCCTTCCGATTCTCAAGAACCTCCAACTTATCATGATACGTCCCGGCATCAAGAAATGCAAGGAGATTTTTATTTTCATGATGGCAATCATCCGAGGGCAAGCTCTCCACACTTTGGAGACTGGCTTCCGCCACAGGCTGTTCAGAACCCATATTCACCCGCTCAAACCTGTATTTCTGCTTTACATCCGGATACTTTTCATGGTCCACCTCACTGATAAACATGGACAACGGACGGGCATATGTTCCAAAGGATCCATATAACGCCTGATAAACAACCAACTCTTCTCCTGTTTCGGAATGAACCGCAACGGTTATCACCTGGTACATCTTGTCTTTAAAATGCCGGTAAAAATCTCCTGGTCTGGGTGCTCTGTCCATGGCTTTCCTCACTTCCTAATCCCTTAAGCCGCCTGTGGTCACAATGACAACATCGGGCTTGGGTCTGGTTTTCTTTTTATTTTCCTTCTTCGTCTCCTGTTCCGTCTCTGCTGCTGTGCTTCCTTCCAGGCTCTTTTCTGTTCTCTCTTCTTCACCTACCGTCTGTGCCTCAGTTGGTGCTTCTGCTGATACCTTAGTTGGTACTTCTGTTGATACCTCAGCTGGTACGGAAGAGGTCGCTTCCGTTTCTCTTATTCTGGCAAGCTTCTCTGCCTCTTCTTTCGCCGCCTCCCGGCTTAAGAAGCTATCCCAGGTATACCGGTTGGAGGCACTCCAAAGAATCCACTCATCATAGCCTGCATCATAGACCGCCTGAATCTGGGCCCTTACTTCCTTAGCCCCGTAAGTAATATGGTGTTCCAGATAGGAAGCCGTAAAATCCTGGAGCCAGGGGCGGACAATGGCCTGTTGCTTCCCAGCCACTCTGGCAGATTCCAGATCCTGCCTGGACAGCTTTAAAGCGGCTCGTATGGTACGGTATGGCTCCATATCCGGATGATCGATTCCAAAGTTACCGTCACCATAATGGGAAGGATAGATCATGGGACAAATATAATCCAGGTGGCATGCCATCTCCTGATAGATCTGCCCTACTGCCTCTGCGTCCACCCTGCTTCCGATGATGGTGCCAAACACATCTGCTGAAACAAAAACATTGCGGGAAGACAGCTTGTCATATGCATACTGGATAAATTCCGTAATAATATCAGTTTTGGAACGGCCCCTGGTATCCTTTTCGTCAAATACCACCTGCTTCATGGAGCTGTCCGTGGAAAACCGGATGTAGTCAAACTGGACTTCATCAAATCCAACCTTGGAAGCTTCGGTTCCCACCTCCACAAGATAATCCCATACTTCTGTCCGGTAAGGATTCACCCAGGCCAGTCCTTTGTTATCCCGGTGTAAACTACCATCCTTGTTTTTAAGTGCCCATTCCGGTTTTTTCTCAGCCAGATAAGGATCCCTGAACGCCACCACCCGGGCAATGGTATAAAGCCCCCTGGCCTTTAACTGAGCCATGAGACTGTCAATATCTTTGATGTACTTTTCTGTGGCACCGATCTCATTAACCGTAGGTGCATCCGCCATGGCAAAGGTAATCCGTCCGTCATCATTCTTCACATCAATAACAACCGCATTAATCTCAGTACCCTGGATCTTGTCCAATATTGCCTGGAGCCCTTCAGAGCCGGCCATATATCCGGAAATATAGATTCCCTTTACCTTTACCGGCTTCTTTCCCGGTTTTGCGGAAACTTCAACAGGAAGCTTCCCAGCCTCTGCCTCTGTGCTCTGCCCGGATTCCTCTGTACTCTGCTGAGATTCTTCTGTTTTGTTGTCTTTCTCTGTGGGTTCGGAAATTCCTTTGTATCTGCTGCATCCGGAGGTCACCAACGAGAATGCAATCACTGCCAAAAGCCATCTTTTCATAATACTCCTGTTCACTTTCTTTATGGTTTCAGGTGTTGAATGTAATAAATATTTAACATTTTACCACAATTTGTAAAATTTTCCAATAAAAATTACATTTTCCGGATGCAGCCTTATTCTTTTAGCCTCTTATTTCATAAGCTATGTACTCTTTATCCAAATAATTCCCCACTTTTTCTTTGTATGATCTGCCTCTGTTTTCAGCCGTTCTGACTGCTCTCCCGGCAGAAACAGGAAAGCTCATGGTCATTGACCACACCAATTGCCTGAAGATAGGAATAGATGGTAACAGAACCTACAAAGGCCATTCCCCTCTTCTTTAAATCTTTTGAAACCCGGTCGGACAACTCCGTTTTTACCGGGAAGTCATCATCCTGATTGATGATGACTTCCTTATTTGTGAATCCCCATAGGTACTCGGAAAACGAGCCGAACTCCCGCTGGATCTCCAGGAATGCACGGGAATTTTTCACTGCAGCTTCTATTTTTTTCCGGTTCCTTATGATGCCCGTATTCTCCATTAAGCTATTTATTTTCTCCTCTCCGTAGCATGCCACCTTTTCCACATCAAAGCCATCAAAGGCTTCCCGAAAGGATTCTCTCTTTTTCAGTATGGTGATCCAGGAAAGACCTGCCTGAAAGGTTTCCAAAAGGAACATCTCATAAAGCTTTTTATCATCATAAACAGGAACTCCCCACTCTTCGTCGTGATATTTTACATAAACCGGCGAGGATTCATCCACCCAAAAGCATCGTTTTTTCTCCATTTATCTTGCAAGCACCTCCGCTCCTTCTTCCGTGATCAAAACAGTATATTCCCACTGGGCAGACAGGCTTCCATCCTTTGTATAGATGGTCCAGCCGTCATTGTCATCCTGTACTACATCAGCTTTACCGGCATTTACCATTGGCTCAATGGTAAATATCATCCCTGGTACAAGAAGCATGTCGGTTCCCCTTGTGCCGATGTGGCTGACCCACGGCTCCTCATGGAAACCCACTCCCACGCCGTGTCCGCCGATTTCCCGCACTACTGTATAGCCATTGGCATAGATATATTCCGAAATAGCTGCTCCGATATCTCCTAAATGGCCCCATGCCCTGGCTTCCTTCACAGCCAGATCCACACTCTCCTTTGTGACACGGACAAGTCTCAATGCCTCCTCCGATACGTTGCCGACACAGAACATTCTGGAGGCATCAGCGTAGAAACCGTCAAAAATAGTGGTCACATCCACATTGACAATATCCCCAGCCTTTAAGACCCGGTTAGAATCAGGGATTCCGTGGCATACTACCTCATTGATAGATGTGCACACACTTTTGGGATACCCCTCAAAATTAAGGGTAGCGGGGATTCCTCCCATTCTGATCGTATTCTCGTGTACCAGTGTATTGATATCTTCCGTACTGATGCCTGGCTTTATCATCTCCTCCACCAGATCAAGAATCCTGTTATTTACAATTCCTGCACGGCGGACTCCTTCAATCTGAGCCGGCGTTTTTATCATAGAGTGCTCTGGAACTTCATCTCCCATGACCTCATAGTTTTCAAGCTTTTGGTCAAAGGGCAGATGACAGTTTTTGTATTTTTTTCCACTACCGCACCAGCATGCATCATTTCTTCCTATTTTAAACATTTCTATCCTCCTTCTTACTACAACGTTTTAACACGTTTGAGGCCGGTTGTAAAGGGTTTCAGGAAAAAGAAGGTGATAGGAAAAAATCCGTGGTAATTTCATAATTTATATGATACAATTTATAAGTACTATGGTCAAAAAGTTCGTGTATGCGTTATGGTTCAACCATGCCATTTCTAATTTGGCGGATAAAACATATTTCCGAAAGGTATATGTATTTGCCGCCAAATTATTCATGTTGGGCGTCTGCCCTCTGGAAATAATTACACAATTGTTTCTGCATGACTGAACTTTAAGCACACATCATGGAGGGACAAATGAAATTCGGATTTGATAACAATAAGTATTTAACCATGCAGTCAGAACACATCAGGGAACGGATCAGCCAGTTTGGCGACAAGCTTTATCTGGAATTCGGCGGCAAGCTGTTTGATGATTATCACGCTTCCAGGGTGCTCCCGGGGTTTGAACCTGACAGCAAGCTCCGCATGCTGATGCAGCTGTCAGACCAGGCAGAAATCGTGATCGCTATCAACGCTGCGGATATTGAGAAGAATAAAATCCGCCATGATCTGGGCATCACTTATGATGTGGATGTCTTACGACTGATCCAGTCCTTTACGGATAAAGGGCTTTATGTGGGAAGCGTTGTTATCACACAGTATTCCGGCCAGAAGGCCGCTGACTTATTTAAAAGTAAGTTGGAGAAAATGGGAATTAAAGTATACCGCCACTATATCATTGACGGTTATCCAAGCAATGTTTCTCTTATTGTCAGCGACGAAGGATATGGCAGGAATGATTATATAGAAACAACAAAGCCCCTTGTTATTATTACTGCACCAGGACCTGGAAGCGGAAAGATGGCAACCTGCTTATCCCAGCTTTACCACGAGAACAAGCGGGGTATCAAGGCA
>DEYX01000167.1:27328-31122 GCA_002365025.1 Hungatella sp. UBA3147
AATCAAGGCAGGGTATGCGAAATTTGAGACATTCCCCATCTGGAATATCTCCTTAAAGCATCCGGTAAACTTAGCCTACGAGGCCGCTACCGCAGACTTAAACGATGTAAATATGATCGATCCTTTTCATCTGGAGGCCTATGGAAAGACCACCGTTAATTACAACCGTGATGTAGAGATCTTTCCGGTACTAAGTGCTATCTTTGAGGGAATCTACGGAGAATGCCCTTATAAATCCCCCACTGACATGGGTGTAAATATGGTCGGCTTCTGTATGGTGGATGATGAAGTATGCAGGGAAGCTTCCTTGCAGGAAATCATCAGGCGTTATTACCAGGCCCTTTCCCGTCTGGCAAGGGATATGGGTTCCAAGGATGAGGTCTATAAAATCGAGCTTCTTATGAAACAGGCAAAAATAACTGCTGACATGAGAAAGGTTGTGAATGCCGCCAACAGGCTGGCCGAAGTAAAAGGTTCTCCGGCGGCTGCCCTTGAATTAGAGGACGGAACCATTGTCACTGGAAAAACGACCAACTTATTAGGTGCATCTGCTGCTCTCCTATTAAATACAGTCAAGGTTTTAGGAGATATTCCTCATGACATCCACCTGATTTCTCCATCTGCCATTGAACCGATTCAGAAATTAAAGATCAACTATCTCGGCAGCAAAAATCCCAGACTTCATACGGATGAGGTTCTAATTGCGTTGTCCGCCAGTGCTGCAACCGATCCAAATGCTCAGATTGCCCTGGAACAGCTTCCGAAATTAAAGGGGTGTGACGCCCATACTTCGGTACTTCTTTCCGATGTGGATGTTAAGGTGTTTAAGAAATTGGGTGTAAATCTGACCTGCGAGCCTATTTATGAAGAGAAGAAAATCTACCATTAATTAGGAAGATTCTGCTGGTGCTCGATGACATGCTTCTCTATTTAGCCTATGTAATAAAATAACTGCCTATTGAAAAAGCAAGGATTCCATATCCTTGCTTTTTCGATGTAATTCTATCTGCTTTTTATGTTTTTACTTTTATAATGATTAATATTGTTTAGAATTTCATCCCTTACCTTTGCATAATAATCAACATGCTCTATCGTCTCTTTTACTTCGTTTATTCCTAAATCCTGCTCTTCTTTAGTGCCGCATTCAATCATTAATGCCCTTTTTATATTAAATTCTAACCATTCAAGTCTTCCAAAATTACAATAATAAACAGTTTCCCAATCAATATTGTTATCTAGTGTTGTATTCCTAAAATAAGAATTGAAAAAGGAATTAAACAAATCGTAATTGATATTACATTTTTCATAACCAGACCAGCATAGTGCAAGCTCAAACAATTCTAAATATGGATTAGAATATCCCAGGCACTCTAAATCAATTATTTTATAATCGTCTTTTATCCATAATACATTTTTACTATCCATATCGTTGTGACAGATACTTAATACCTTAGGCATACTTTTTATTGCCTTATTACCACAATTCATACTTTCATTTAAAATTTCAACTTTATCTTGCAGCAAATCATAGATTGGTGAATTTACTTTCTTTGCTGACTCAATATATTTATTAAAATCCACATGAATTTCATTCCTTATGAAATTATTATTCTTTAAATCGATATTGTGGATATCGGCTAAAACTTCTCCTATTTTATTACAATTAACTTCTTTCATTTCATTATTTTTTAATGATTTTCCATCATACCAATTATATACATAAAAATATTGTCCGTTTAATTCCTGCATAAGAGTATATTGCCGGAATATGACTTTGTTTTAATTTTTCTTCAATAAAATCCGATTGATTATAGTTATTCATAGCAGTAGCTCTGCTCATAATGTTAGGATTTAATAATTTGATGATATAGTTTCCCTTATCAGTGTTAATTTTGTATATCTTATGTGTAAGACCACCTGTAACCTTTTCAGGTTCCGAAACCATTTTACCCATGTTAAGACTTATTAAAATCGTATCAAAAAATTCTTTTAAATCCATGCTTATTCCTCTTATAAAGATTTTATCTTGCAGTTGATAAGGTCACCATACATGGAGTCAGATAACCGGCAAACGAAACCATTATTGAATCTGCTCATATGGCTCATATTTATATACATTTCCCTCTTTCATAACAAATGAAATCTTCTCCATGCTTGTAATATCTTACCATGGGCTTACTTATGCAGCAACTACATCTGCAAAGGATCCCGGCTTTATGCAGCCTGTATTTCCTGAAAAGCTCTTCATCTTTGCAGGGGTCTTCGTTGTGGACAACAGTAGTTCCTCAGCGTTGAAATCCCCAAATTTCTGCGCAAATTCTTCCGCTTGCTTTCTATGCCTATTGTTATAGGTTCCGGCCTCCGTGCCAACAGCCAATCTTCACACCTGCCTTCCGGCACTTTTACAAATTCTCTCCATGACGCGCTACGCACATCATGGCTTTTTCCACTTTCTCCTTAGCCAATCCGCCAGCTGATCCCATCCCGATGATTTTGGTTGCTGCAATAATCGTGGGCACCAGATAAACTCCATGCTTCACCATTATTTCAATACACTCATCAGCCATCATCATGGCGTGCTCGATGGAGGTGATTCCTCGGCGAATTGCCATCTTGATCCCATCTGTCACATGGGCATGGGCGGTTGAAATGCGCCCTTTACTATTTGCCACTGTGGAATGGCTCTTATCTGCGATGCTCCTGATCAGTCATATGAAATCTCGGGAAGACACTTCTTCCCGCATTTCATAGAAAAATTTGATTCCAATTAGTCTACTAAGATTATCATATCCTTTATGTATTTCCGACTTAATCAATGTTGGTTTACATAATTAGAAGAAGTCATAAAACCTTGTCCGTTAGTTGGATTTACTCCTGAGTTTATGATGAAAGGTCTTTAACTTATAGTCTGACAAACCTGTCTTTTAACTCATATGATACATTATAAAGCGGTGAAAAACCCTTTATATTATGATTTTAGCCTTGTTAAAGAAGGTTTAAGAAAGAACTCGCAAATCACACCTTAACAGAAGGGAGTTATAATGAATAACTGTAGAAATAGCGACGATTTTTGTTGTTTTGATAGATGCTGTTGTTGCAGACCTAGATGCCGCCAGGGCCCTACTGGGCCTACTGGGCCTACTGGGCCTAGAGGCTTACAGGGACCAACTGGACCTACCGGACCAACTGGACCTAGAGGCTTACAGGGACTAACTGGGCCGACCGGACCCACTGGGCCGACGGGCGCTACCGGCGCTCAGGGACCGACTGGGCCGACGGGTGCCACCGGCGCTCAGGGACCCACTGGGCCAACGGGTGCCACCGGCGCTCAGGGACCCACTGGGCCAACCGGGGCGACTGGTGCTCAGGGATCAACCGGACCGACCGGGGCGACTGGGCCTCAGGGACCTACTGGGCCGACCGGGGCGACTGGTGCCCAGGGACCTACCGGACCTACCGGGGCGACTGGTACTCAGGGACCTACTGGGCCCACCGGGGTGACTGGTCCTCAGGGACCTACTGGGCCGACTGGGCCTCAGGGACCTACCGGACCGACCGGGGCGACTGGTACTCAGGGACCTACTGGGCCGACCGGCGCGACTGGTCCTCAGGGACCTACCGGACTGACCGGGGCGACTGGACCTCAGGGACCTACTGGGCCGACTGGGGCGACTGGTACTCAGGGACCTACTGGGCCGACTGGGGCGACTGGGCCGACCGGGCCGACTGGCTCTACCGGGGCGACTGGTGCCCAGGGACCTACTGGACCTACGGGACCTCAGGGACCTCAAGGT
>DEYX01000169.1 GCA_002365025.1 Hungatella sp. UBA3147
AGGATTTGTTTTGAGGATCATGTTATAAGCGTCTTCGCCATTATCCGCTCTTCCAACTACGTGAAAATCCTCCTCTCCCTCCAGTATATCGTTCAGCAGATTCAATGTCTGCAGGTTATCATCCGCAATCGCAATACTAATTTCTGACATATTGATACTCTCCTTCTGATTCTTCAAATATAGATTAAAACTAGTGTAAAGCCATTATAGTCTTGCCCTGGCTTATGCCGCAACGGGATTCTATCGCATTATTCGACAAAAGGAACTGATTTTTAAGTTGATTTTAAAAGTATTTTTTTCCTTTGTTACGTCGAAGGTCGAAAAGGCTTACCCCGGTCCAAAACCCTGAAGGTCCTTTGATTCTCCACCGGTGTTGAAAATTGAAACTCCTTGTCGGCAAAAAATTTCCGAAAATTTCCATCCCATGAATCTTATATTAGCACATTATAATTACCTTGAAAAGCACATTCTATAAAACATGTCAATTCTGCAACTTTATTTTCTATATTTCGACTATTAAGAAAAAATATTTAAATTCATTTATTGTGAAATACTTCCGAAAATTTTCTGTTTTACCTAAATTTCGTTGTAATTATTATTATTTAATCAAAAATGTGAAAAGAAAAGAACGGCGCCGTAAATTTTTACGATTCTGTTCTTTTCTCTCCTTGCCTTAGGACTCAGTGATTGATCATGTTTTCGATGAATATCCCATAACCTCTTGTTGAGTCCTGGATAAACACGTGGGTTACAGCTCCTATCAACTTTCCATCCTGTATAATCGGGCTTCCTGACATGCCCTGCACGATTCCGCCGGTCAAAGCCAAAAGATCCGGGTCTGTGACCTTAATCACCATTCCCTTGCTTTTATGAGTGGTGGAATAATCCACACGCTGTATTTCAATCTCATAATCCCTCACCTTTCCGGAAACATCGCTTCGGATGTAGGCCGTTCCCTTCTTCACATCCTGCCGGTAGCCAATGGGAATGGCATCCTGCACCATGCTCTGTTTAAACCTGTCATTTACGTTTCCAAATATTCCTTCTTCTGTATTGGCGGTGATCGTTCCCAGGGTCGAACCTGGTCCATAATAAATGATTCCGCTCATCACTCCCGGCTTTCCAAAGGTTCCCTTTTCAATTCCAAGAATCGCTGTCTCATAAAGGGCTCCATTGGTAATCTGAACCACATTGCCGGTATCACTGTCGCTGATTCCATGACCCAATGCACCGAACTGTCCGTTCATGTCCACATAAGTCATGGTACCAATTCCCTGAGTGTCATCTCTGACCCAGACTCCCAGCTTGTAGGTTCCGTCTTCTGCTTCCGTGGGATTCATTTTTACATCAATGGATTCCCCGTTCCGTCTGATTTTCAGCATTGCTTCTGAGGCGCCTATTTTGCTCAGCTCATTCATCAGAGTTTCCTTGTCCTTAAGAGGTGTTCCATTGATGGCTTCAATATAATCCCCTGATTGCAGTATCCCAAAAGCCGGCTCTACTACCATTCCGTCCTTTTTTGTTACATCTCCGGTACCGATTACCATAATACCGTCGGATTTTAAGTAGATACCAATGGGTGTGCCGCAAGGAATGGCATACTTAGTATCTACTACATTCACCTGTATGTCCTTTAATTGGATCCATCCAAACAGCTTAAGCCCCAGCTTATAGCTTCCCTGGTTTTCCGAATATAAGGAAAATGGCTCATTTACCTGAAGATGGATCTTATCGGAAGGAATATTTGATCCATTATTTAAGACCACTTCCTCGCTGTCAGAAGACAGCGTCACATCAAAAGGCATGGAGAAATGAAACTGCTCTTCTTCTTGTGCAACGATATTTAACTTGTCGGGTATTACCCGCTTCATATAGAACCAGGAAAATCCGATGCAAAAGATCAGGCTGACCCAGAACGCTCTTACTATAAATTTATGAAATTTATTTTTTCCCATCTCGCATACCTCCTTAGGTGAATGAAAGGAGACAATTTTTTTGCTCCTTTCTTAGTATGTGAGAAATTAATTAAATCACACTGTCATATTTTAGTTGTAACTATTTTCTTTCGGTGGCAGCTATTGCAATAAAATGGATAACTCTATTAGCTTTATCATCAGCCTGACTGATCATTTTAAATTCAATAATTTTATAAAAAGATGTGATGTTTATTCTTTATTTACTCTTATCATCTCCGTTTTTTCATTGATTAAACAATAAAAAATGATTTATAAGTATGCATAACGCATTGATGAAGTTAGCTTAGACAGGGGACTTTTTGCTGATTTTATTAGTTTTATTTCCTTTCTTTCCCGAGAGGTATCCCTTAACCCCTATTTCTTTTCTGTAAATAGATATTCGTTATAAAATTGTGTGGAATTATTTCAGGAATTATTGTATAATTTTCAAATAAATAAGAAGCTGATACGAAGTAATTTTGTATTTTGGGGTTTTAAAAATAACTTAAAGATGGGATAATTAAGATATCATGAATGCAGAACAGATGTGGGATAAATTTGTATTGAAAAATAAAATCGAAGGAACGGAATATCAATCATGGGCGTTTGGTGCTGTACCTGATGAACTGGCAGAATTAGTATTAAATGGCATTAAAACCGGGACAGCCTCTGCGTATCCCATATATGAAGCAGAAAACGAAGCACTGCCAGAAGAAGGAGACTATAGCGTTATTCTCGACTCAAAGGATGAAGCGGTTTGTATTATTAAAACAACGAAAGTTTCCATCATCCCATTTCGGGAGGTAAGTGAAGAACATGCCGGGAAAGAAGGCGAAGGCGATGGTTCTTTGGAATATTGGAGAAACGTGCATGTTGAATTTTTCAGTAAAGAGATGTCTGAAAACGGAAAATTATTTGATGAAGATATGCCAGTCGTATGCGAGGAATTTGAATTAGTATATAGACCTTAACGCTTGGATGAATGAAAAACTAATAAGCGGAATAACTGTTGTGGAGGACTATAAAATGGCGGTGGAAAATCAATACTTATCAGATGTGGAAGCAATATTATCTCACAGGCATGACAATGGGGCTGACCTTTGGGCAACTCCCGATAAACGGCTTTTGAAAGGATCTCCGTTTTCGACTTTTGACAGCGTGCTTTTTTTATCGGAACTTGGAGTGCCGCCGGAAGATCCTGTTTTAAAAGCTGCTGCTGATTTAATTTTCAGCGTATGGCAGGATGACGGGCGTTTTAAAATTTATCCCAAAGGCAGTATTTTACCATGTCAAACGGCAATAGCTGCCAATGTATTGTGTCATTTGGGGTATGTTTCCGATAGCAGAATTCAAACAACCTTCCGCCATTTTTTGGATACACAATACAAAGACGGAGGCTGGCGCTGCAATAAGTTTTCATATGGCCATGGGGAAGAAACGGAGTATTCCAATCCAAAACCTACACTGAATGTGCTTGATGCCTTTCGTTTCAGCGACTATTTAAATAAAGAACAGGCGCTTGATCAAGCAGTAGAATTTCTGCTTGAACATTGGGTCATTCGCAAACCCATTGGTCCTTGTCATTATGGTATTGGAACTCTGTTTATGCAGGTTGAATATCCATTCCGCAATTACAATTTATTTGAATATGTCTATATTCTATCTTTTTATGATCGTGCAATAAATGATAGCCGTTTCCTGGAAGCATTTGAATGTTTGAAAACAAAAACAGTTGACGGCCAGATCATCGTTGAGCGGGTGGTCCCTAAGTTGGCAAAACTCACTTTCTGTAAAAAGGGAGCGCCAAGCGAATTAGCAACAAAACGTTATCATAAAATTTTAGAAAACCTCAATAAAAAATAATCATTACAGGCTGCCATTCTGAAAAAAAGAAAAGAGTGGAAGCGAATAAAAAGATGCCGCAACCCTGCAAAAACATAGTGTTCATGCAGTTTGCGGCATTACATGTCTGACGATGCAGAAAAATTCGAAAGCGGAAAATGAGCAGGCGAATAGAAAATCTCAGAAAATCACCTTACTGACGCATACAAAGGATCCGCTGTCCGAACCATATCAGCGTATTCTTTTTTCAATCCCTCAAAAGCATTTTCAACTTCTTTATGTATATCCACATGGGCAATAAACCCTTTCCCTTTCGGCCCATATCCTTCTGCATTGTCTGACAATCGGGGAATCTCGCCCATTAACAGGGTTATATACCTGTCCATATCCCACATTCCCCATATCTCTTCTTCAAAAGCAAGTTCCGAATCCCTCACAATCACATGTGCGCGGTAAATGGCATAATTTATGATAGTCACATCTTCAGCTACATATTTCCGGAGTCCTGCTTCCATTCGATGCTGCATAGATGCATCTTGTGCGAGTATTATTCTGTTGAAAGAAATGTTGTTTTCCTTTAGCAGTTCCAGAAGATATGTTATATTGTTTCCGCAATTTGTAGAATTACATTCCAGAAAATCTGCCTTTAATCCATAACGGTGTTCGATATATGCTTCAAATATCTTTGCTTCCGGCAGACCGGCTGTTTCTATGTCAGGGAATTCTTCATGCATCTTAAGACGCAGGGTTTCCGTTGTATGACCTGCCCCGCCTGCAATGATGTATTTTTTTGCTATTCCCTTTTTCATTGCATGAGCCAGGATATCCCCACCGCAGAGAATGCTGCCTCCGAAAAGGACCATTACGTCTGCCTGTTCAATTCCATATTTTTTTCTCAGATACTCTGATGTCAATGCAGGAACATCCCTCTTCCCACAAAATTCACCTAAAATATTTACACATTCCGCAATATATTCCTTCAATGATTTTTCCTTTCAATGCATCAATGGACAGGTTCTAAGGAACAAAAGCAAAAGCCACTGCCAAAAATATGGCCGGTAGCAGATTGGCAACTTTTATCATCTTTCCCCAGATAAGATTCATACCCACGCAAAAGATCAGGACGGAGCCGGTTAATGACAAATTAGACAGAGCCTGGGCCGTCATAATGGGTTCAATGAGTCTTGCCAGAAGGGTTATGGTTCCCTGAAACAAAGCTACCGGTATAGCCGAAAAGATGCACCCTTTTCCCAGGGAAACAGTCATAACCAGAATAATGATCAGATCCAGGAGAGCCTTGGCAGCTAAAATTGTATAATCACCTGAAATCCCATCCTTGATGGCGCCTACCACTGCCATGGCTCCGATGCAGACCGTAAGAGAGGCCGTTACAAATCCGTCTACAAATTTTGCATCGCCGCTGCTGTTTGTTATTCTTTTTAGCCACTCTCCAAACCGCTCCATGGCTGATTCAATGTTCATCCACTCTCCAAGAAGTGATCCTATGAAAAACGATAGGATGAGCATCATTGTTCCCCTGCCGGCAAGCTCTCCCTGCCGGATGACCAGCATTTCTTCCATAACGCCTTCAATGCCAAGAAACAGCACACATATTCCCGCTCCGCTCATCAGCGTGCGCTGGTAACGCTCTTCCATCTTCTTCCCAAAGAGAAGGCCTCCCAAGCCTCCTGCCGCAATCCCCGCCACATTTATCAGTGTTCCAAGTCCAATCATGTTCTCATACTCCCGGGCGTCTGCCTTCTTTTGCCAGCCGCTTCATCTCTCTTGCATTCGCTCTCACTGCCTCGGTTATCTCTGCGCCTCCTAAAAGCCTTGCCAGCTCCTCTACTACCTCTTCCCCGCTTAAAGGGTGTATGGAAGTGGCTGTACGGCCCTCTTCCACCGCCTTTGCAATCTCGTAATGGCTGTCAGCCATGGCAGCGATCTGGGGCAGATGGGTGATGCAGATGACCTGATGGTTCCCGGCAATATATGCCAGCTTTTCCGATACCTTCTGAGCCGTACGGCCGCTGATTCCGGTATCAATCTCATCAAAAATTAGAGTAGGAATGTCATCGGTATCCGCAAGCACAGTTTTAATGGCCAGCATGATTCTGGACAGCTCGCCGCCGGAGGCTACCATGCCCAAAGGCTTTAAAGACTCTCCCGGGTTCGTGGAAATCAAAAATTCTGCTTCGTCAAAGCCATTGGCTGTATAGTGGCCAAGGCGTGAAAATTCCATGGAAAATTCCACATCAATAAAATTTAAGTCCTTAAGCCCTTCCTTTATTTTTTTTGTCAGTTCTTTGGCTGTATTCTTTCTCATTTCGGATAATTGACCGGAAAGAAGCTCCAGACGGTCCGAAACCTTTTGGAGTTCTTCTGCCGTCCTTTTTCTGGCTCCGTCATAATCCTCCAACTCTTCCAGGCGTTTCTGCTTTTCTTCCAGATTAATAAATATCTGACTTAGGCTTCCTCCATATTTTGCTTCAAGATTATGTAAAACATCAAGCCTCTCTTCCATCTGCCTGTATTCATCTTCGTCAAAGGACATATCATCCATGTATGAGGTTATTTCCCGGCTGATATCACTTAAAATGGAATCAGCATCAAATAACTGATCCCTTATGACAGAGAGCCTTTCATCATAGGAGGCGACCGTTTCCACCTCTTTTAAAGCACGGCTGATGAAATCCGTATCCACGGCGGAATAAGCCATGGAAAGGCTTTCGGATATCTTTTTTGCATTCAAAAAAAGACGGTATCTGGAGGTCACTTCTTCCTTTTCCCCTTCCTTTAGCCCGGCATTTTCGATCTCTTCTATCTCATAGCGGATAAAGTCCATTTCCCTGAGTCTGGCTTCCTCGTCAAGCCGGAAGGCGGAAAGCCGGTCTTTTAACCGGACGTATTCCCGATAAGTATCTGCAATATTCTCTTTTAGCTTATGGGACTTTTTCTCCTGGTAGCGGTCCAGAATCTCAAGATGTTTTGATTTGTAGAGTAAAGACTGATGTTCATGCTGTCCATGAATATCGATGAGAAGGCCTGTGATTTCCCGCAGCTTTCCTGCGGTTACGGTTTCATCATTGATTTTGCTTAAACTTCTGGAGGGCATGATCTTCTTTGAGATGATCACCGTGCCGTCTCCATCCGGATAGACGTCAAACGCCTTTAACAGGCGGACTTTCCCTGGGTCACTGACCGTAAAGATCAGCTCAATATAGGCGTATTCTGTACCTTTTCGAATGATATCCTTCGGCGTTTTCCCCCCCAGGGCAATGGTAACCGAACCGATAATAATAGATTTACCGGCTCCGGTCTCACCGGTCAGGACATTAAAGCCCTGTCCAAATTCCACATCGGCTTTTTCGATCAGGGCTAAGTTCTTTACGTGTAATTCTGAAAGCATGGCGGCCTCCTTTATCCCGTAATGAGTTTCTTTAGTTTGTCCATCATAAGTATGGTATCATCGGCGCTTCGAATGGCACACATGATGGTGTCGTCACCTGCGATACAGCCCACCATCTCACCGAAATGAAGGGCATCAAGAGCCGCCGCCACTGCCATGGCCATGCCGGATACCGTCTTAATCACCAGAATATTCTGCGCCATGTCCATAGATAAAAAGCCATCCCGCAGGATCCGGATGTATTTGTCACTGAAAGAGCCCTGGTTTTGAAGTACCACATACCTCTGCTTTCCTGACTCAGACTGAACTTTTGTAAGCTTCAGCTCCCTGATGTCTCTGGAAACCGTCGCCTGAGTAACCGCAAAGCCTGCCTGATTCAAATAATCTGCCAGCTCCTCCTGGGTTTCAATCTCGTGTTTTCCAATAAGTTCCACAATTTTGCTGTGTCGTTCCAGTTTCATAGTGCCCCTCCCTATATACCAGCCATCTTGTTGCGCAGGTTATCTAAAAATGATATGTTTTTCAGCTTTATCAGAATGGTTTTAATATCCGACCGGCGTATCTCGATGCAATCGCCTGGATAAAGCTCCGTGGTCGTATCTCCGTCAAATACAGCCGCCTGGCTTATGCCCTTCTTCCCCGTCATTTCGATCTGGATCCAGTCATCTGCGGAAAGGACGATGCTCCTTGTCCCCAGGGCATGGGAACAGATGGGAGTCAGGACCACCATTTTGGAATCCGGGACAATGATGGGGCCTCCTGCAGAAAGATTGTAAGCGGTGGAGCCGGTGGGTGTTGCCGCAATAAGCCCATCAGCCCGGTATTCATTTAAAAATTCCTGGTTTACATAAACCTTAAACTGAAGCATCTTTAACTGCTCGCTTCTGGTTATTACAATTTCATTTAAGGCAATATCCTGGCAGACAGCTGTTCCCTTACGGTAAATACAGCCGCCTAACATCATCCGTTCTTCCAGCTTATAATCACCTGCAAGAAGGGCAGAAAGAGCATCATTGATATCCTCCGTGCGGGATACCTGGGTTAAGTACCCAAGGGTTCCCCGATTGATCCCGATCATGGGGATATTCCGTCCTGCCAAGTCTCTGGCCGCCTGGATCAGGGTCCCGTCGCCTCCTAGGGTGATCAGGCATTCCGTCTCTTCCGGCACCATGGAAGCATCGGTATAATGGCTTTTCCTCTGCCGCTTCTCCTGACCTTCTCCCCCGACCAGACAGACCGCCCCATGACCGGTAAGATAGTCACGAATGGCTTTCGCAGTCTCTCTGGCCCCTTCTTTGTCAGGGTTCATGATTACATAAAAATATTTCATATTAAAACTCCTTACCTGCAAGGATACTTTTAATCCGCTTAGCTGCCTGCAGTAACAGGCCGCTTTTAGTTTCCTGTTAAATTCCCATGGGCTTCTTCCACGATCTGTTCCGGAACAAGACCGCATTCCGGGCATGCCTCTCCTGACTGATGATTTTTCAAGTGAAGGAGATACTCAATGTTCCCTTCCGGCCCCTTAATGGGGGAGTATTCCAGATGAAGTGCTTCAAAGCCAATGCTTACTGCATGGGAAATGACCATCCGGATCACTTCCAGATGAACGGATTTTTCCCTTACCACGCCCTTTTTTCCCACTTTTTCACGGCCGGCTTCAAACTGGGGCTTTATAAGGCAGACGACCTCTCCTTCATCCGTAAGAAGGGCTTTTACAGGTCCTAATACCTTTGTCAGGGAAATAAAGGAAACATCAATAGAGGAAAATTCTATCGGGTCGGCCAGATCTCCAGGTGTGACATAGCGGATATTGGTCTTTTCCATACACACCACGCGTTCATCGTTCCTCAGCTTCCACGCAAGCTGACCGTGGCCTACATCCACTGCATAAACCTTAACGGCTCCATTTTGAAGCATGCAGTCTGTAAAACCGCCTGTGGAAGAGCCTACATCCATGCACACTTTTCCTTCCAGAGTCACGTCAAAATGAGTCATGGCTTTTTCAAGCTTTAAACCGCCCCGGCTCACATACCGCAGAGTGCTTCCTCTTACCTCGATGTTCGCAGTTTCTTCAAATGTGGTACCGGCTTTGTCTTCTTTATCCCCGTCTACATAGACGATCCCGGACATAATGACAGCCTTGGCCTTTTCCCTGGATTCAGCCAGTCCCCGTTTTACTAAAAGCACATCCAAACGTTCTTTCATGCCTTTTCCATTTCCCTTGTTTTATCTTTATATTTTTTCCATTCTGCATTCTGGCGCTCCGTATCAAGATATTCCTTTTTGAGCCGCCATATGATAGAATTGCTGTCAATCCCCAGCCCTTTCCGGAGCAGGGATACGTTGCCATGCTCCACATAGGCATCCGGCAAGGCGATATTTATAACCTTTACGTGCGGATAGTGCTCGTGGATATAAGCGGTGACCCCGGGCCCAAAGCCTCCCTGAAGGACATTTTCTTCCATGACCGCGATAAGCCAGTGCTTCTTTGCCAGACGGTCCACCAACTCCCGGTCAAAAGGCTTCACAAACCGGCCGTTGGCCAGAGAACAGTTCCAGCCTTCTGCCTTCAGCTTTTGCCTTACATGCTCCCCTGTGCTCACCATGCTTCCTACTGCTAAAAGAGCAATATCCTTTTCCTCATAGAGCATCTCTCCCTTGCCGTATTCAATGGGAGCACGAAAACTCTTTAAGCCCTGGTAAGCCTCTCCTCTTGGATAGCGCACCGCAAACGGGCCATTGTAGGACAGGGCAAACTCCATCCCATCCATAAGCTCCCATAAGTTTTTCGGTGCAAACACGCTCATATTAGGGATAGCAGTCAAATAGGATAAGTCAAAAATTCCCTGATGGGTCTCCCCATCACTTCCCACAAGCCCTGCCCGGTCTATGGCGAAGACCACAGGCAGATTCTGAATGCAGACATCATGGAGAATCTGATCAAAGCCGCGCTGCAAAAAAGACGAATAAACGGCCACAACCGGCTTTAAGCCGCCTGCCGCCATACCAGCAGCCGAAGTCACCGCATGCTCTTCTGCAATTCCCACGTCAAAAAAGCGGTCAGGGTACCGACGGGAAAACCGCTTTAAACCTGTTCCATCCGGCATGGCTGCCGTTACCGCCACGATTCGTTTATCCTGCTCAGCCAGACGGCAGATGGTTTTGGAAAACACATCCGTATAGCTGGGATTATTCTTCTTTTTCTTCGGCTCCCCGGTGATGATATCAAAAGGATCAACTCCATGGAACTTGGAAGGATTCCTCTCCGCCAGGGCATATCCCTTGCCTTTCTGGGTGATCACATGGACCAGCACAGTATGGGGAAGCTTCTTTGCTTCCCGCAGGGCCCTGGAAAGGGCCTTTATATTATGACCGTCCACTGGACCAAGATAGGTGATCCCCATATTCTCAAACAGCATTCCAGGTATGAGCAGCTGCTTAATGCCGTTCTTTGTCCTGCTGATCTTATCAATGATCTGATCTCCTACAACCGGAATCCGGGACAGCACGTTGGTCACGTGTTTCTTTAAGTCCAGATACCCTTCTCCGGTACGGATGCTGTTTAAATAAGTAGACATGCCACCTACATTTTCTGAGATGGACATGTTGTTATCGTTGAGAATAATAATGAAATTCTTGTTCATCCTGGCCGCATTATTTAAAGCTTCATAGGCCATGCCGCCTGTTAAGGCGCCGTCTCCGATTACGGATACCACAAAATGATCCTCTCCCAGCACATCTCTTGCCTGGGCCAGCCCTAGTCCGGCTGAAATGGAAGTAGAACTGTGACCGGTATCAAAGGCATCACAAGGACTTTCCTTTCTCTTCGGGAAGCCGCTCATGCCGCCGTATTGCCGCAGGTCGTCAAATTCATCTCTCCTGCCGCTTAATATCTTATGGGTGTAGGACTGATGCCCAACATCCCAGATAACCTTATCCTTTGGAAGGTCAAAAGCAAGGTAGATCGCCATGGTTAACTCCACCACTCCTAAATTGGAAGCCAGATGGCCGCCTGTCATGCTTATTTTTCCTACCAAAAAGTCACGGATTTCCTGACTTAAAATATCAAGCTCCTGTTTTGACAGTTTTTTGATATCCTCAGGCCCGTTTATTAATTCCAGCATCATATTCTTATCAGATCCTTTTTTAGCCTTATCGTTAAACGGCTTACTTTTCCCGGTTCACAAGTATCCGAATCAGCGCTTCCAGGAATTCATTCTTCCCCGGGAGCTCATGGAGGCAGGAAATCGCCTCTTCCGAAATCCTCTCCACATCCTGCTTCGCCTTTTCAATTCCCTCCAGGGTTACATAGGTGGTCTTATGGTTCTTTTCATCACTGAGCACAGGCTTTCCAAGAACCTCCGCACTGCTGGTTAAATCCAGGATATCATCCTGTATCTGAAATGAAAGTCCCAGACAGGAGGCCATCTTCTCCACCAGCTTCAGCTGTTCTTCATCTGCTCCGCCGAGAACGGCTCCGATCATCATAGCGGCCTCTAAAAGCGCTCCGGTCTTCAACCGGTAAATGAAATCAAGCTTTTCCCTTGGAACAGGCTTTCCAGCCAGCTCCACATCAACAGTCTGACCGCCTATCATTCCATAAATTCCTGTTTTTTCTGCTAAAATCCCCATGCACCTGGCAACCAGGTCCGGCCGGTCCGTCATGGAAAGAGCTTTTGCAGCTGTCTCCATGGAATAAATCAGCAAACCGTCTCCCGCCAGAACCGCCATGTCATAACCAAATTTAACCCATGCCGTAGGAAGTCCCCGGCGCAGGGTATCATTATCCATGCAGGGAAGGTCATCGTGAATCAGGGAGGATGTGTGAATCATCTCAATCGCCGCCATAAAAGGCTCGATCTCTTTCCCCTTACCGCCGAATAAGCGGTAGGTCTCCTCCATCAGCATGGGACGAAGCCTTTTTCCTCCAGCGCGAACGCTGTAATCCATTGCCGCCAGAACTGTACTCTGATGGCCCTCCACAGGAGGCAGGTATATTTCTACAACATGCCTTACTTCCTCTGTACGGGCTGAAAACATATCTTTATAATTCATGTTCCTCACCATTTTCCTCTAACACGATAATCTTTTTTTCCACTTTATCTATTTTCTCATTGCAGAACTTTACCAGCTTCATGCCGGTCTCATAATACTGAAAGGATTCCTCCAGGGAACATTCTCCGCTTTCCAGTTTTTTAATGAGCTCTTCCAGCTCTCCAAATGTCTCTTCAATCGTTTTTTCTTTTTTTGCCGCCATAAATCCGTTTCTCCTTATTACCTGTCTCCACGAACTTCCTCCCGCTGGCTGCCAAATAAGCCGGATTCCGCCGGGGCAACACGGGAAACCACTGCCTCCATGCTTCCATCCCTAAGCCTCAGCCCAATTCTGTCACCGGCTTTTACCTGCTTCACGGAATCAATCCGCCTGTCTTTTCCATCAGTTACAAAACCATAGCCGCCTCCCATCCTCTTAAGAGGGGATTCTGCCTCCAGGCGGCTGATGAAAATTTCCAGCCTGTGTCTGTCCCTGACCGCCTGCTTTTCTATAAGCTGTTTTATGTGAACCTTTTCTTCTTCCGCCCTTGCCCGGTATAAGGCAGTCCTGGACAGAATCAGGTTTTTCAGCTTGTCCTCTATGTCCACAAGCCTTTGCCGGCATTCATGGATGCTGCGCTTAGGGTCATGAAGTTTCAGCTTTAAGGCGTACTGGTTTCCATGAAACCGGTAGCGTTCCAGCTTTCTTTCCACGGTCCTTAAGAGCGTATGACCGTACATTTCCACCTGCTCTTCAAACTTGCTGTAATCAAATACAGCAAGCTCTGCGGCTGCAGAGGGTGTGGGGGCACGCATGTCCGCCACATAATCTGCGATTGTCACATCGGTTTCATGGCCTACCGCTGAGATCACAGGAGTGGTGCAGTTAAAAACAGCCCTTGCCACAACTTCCTCATTAAATGCCCATAAATCCTCAATGGAACCGCCTCCCCTCCCAACGATCAGGACATCAAGTCCCATCTGGTCCAGGGTTTCGATCCCCTTTACTATGCTTTCCTTTGCGCTCTCTCCCTGGACAAGAGCCGGGTAGAGATAAAGCTGTACATAAGGATTGCGCCTTGTCGATATATTTATAATATCCTGGATAGCAGCCCCGGTAGGAGCCGTCACGATTCCTACGGTTGTCCCATACTTTGGAACCGGTTTCTTATATTCAGGAGAAAACATTCCCATTTCTTCCAGTTCATCACGCAGTTTTTGGAACCTTTCAAACAGATCACCAATTCCTTCTTTTGTGATCTCCTGGGCATAGAGCTGGTATCTTCCGTCCCGCTCATAAACCTCCACGCTGCCCTTTACCACCACCTGCTGCCCTTCCTCCAGCTTAAAAGCAAGACCTTTCCTGTGCCCGGCAAACATCACTGCCGCCATAGACGATTTCCCGTCCTTTAAGGTAAAGTATATATGGCCGGAGGTATGGTATTTACAGTTGGACACTTCGCCCTTAACGGATATCCGGTTCAGGGCGAAATCCTGTGCAAACATATTCTTAATATAGGCATTGACTGAAGTAACGGAATACACACTTGCCATATCTTACACCAGCTTTGCCAGGACTCCGTTAATAAATGCCGGAGCTTCATTCCCGCCGTACTTTTTAGCCAGTTCCACAGCCTCATTGATGGCTACTTTTTCCGGTACATCTTCATCAAATAATATCTCAAACAGAGCCAGGCGTAGTATCGTAAGTTCAGCCTTACCCATACGTTTTGTCTTCCAGCCTTCGGCTACTTCGTTGATCTTTGAATCCAGTTCAGGGATTCTGACCATAACGGACTCTGCCCTTTCTCTTAAATAAGCAGCATTTTCTTCACTCATATCCACATCATGGATGATCTCTTCTACGCCCTCGGCGTTTAAATCATCCTCTTTTGGTTCCTCAAAATATTGAATAAGCTGCCCTGTCTTCTCCTCTGCCGGATAAAAATCCGCACAAAAGAGCATTTTAAAGCAGTGTTCGCGCATTTTACTTCTGGTCATTTCCCATGGTCCTCCTATTGGTGATTTTCTGGACATTTGGAATTATTATACCTTACCAGGGTTTTTTATACAATAGAAACTTTGCTATTCTCCAAAAACCTCCGGATATTATCAAGCACTTTTTCGCTTAAAATTCCAAAGGCCTGCCTGGTTCTCCCTGCCGAAGCATTGACACAAAACACCATGGGATGTTTTAAAAGCTCTCCGTCCCCTGCTGCTCCTGACGTATCGCAGGCAAACCGGTTGTCCCCGGCATTCAGCCAGTTATTCAAATCTTCCGGTTCAAAGGCAGGTCCAATGGATGTATTAAACAGGATCTTTCCATTTCCCAGCTTCCGGAATTCCTCTTCGTGCAGAAGGATCACATTCTTATTTAAGCAGGTAAATACCACTTCGCTGCTCTCTAAAAGCTCTCCTAATGGACGATATCCGATTCCTTTTTCCTCGTACTGCGGTTTTCTGCTCCTGCTGTAATAGGAAACATCTGCCCCTAGAAACTTCAAAGCATTGGCGATCATGCCTCCGGAAACACCCATTCCAACGATTCCTATCTTTAATCCGGTAATCTCTACCGGCATATCCTTCCACATGGGCCTGTCATATCCATGAAGAAAGCGCACCAGTTCACAGATCGCATATTCCACCACTCCAACATCGCCGTAATCACGGATTCCCATAACTGTAATCCCATTCTGTTCTGCGTAAGCGATGTCTACATTTGCGCTCTCCTTTGAATAAAGGCTGCAGCACATCCCCACATATTTGATTTTAGGACATCGTTCAAAGACATACTGACTGATCCTGGAGGTATAGCTTAAAAGCACCCCATCCGCATCTCCGATTCTCCTTATGATCTCTTCGTCGTCACAGGGAATATCCTCGTACATCACCACCTGTTTTGCATATTGGAAAAGCTCTTTCTCCGCTTCTTCTACCAGACTCACCGGCTCTATGGCAACCAACTTCTCAAACATCTTCTTATCCTCCTGTCAAGCTATATTCACAATCCGCGTGCATCTCACAGTGTGCCCGCTCTGCCGGGCATAACCGTAAAGCAGCTATCGTTTAAAATACGATTGGTGACACAATATTCTGCAGGACAGCCACTACACTCCAGCCGGCAATGGCGCTGGTGCTTGAATAAATATCCACAACAGCCTTTACGCCTTCAATTTCCGCAGTGATCTTATGGTCATCCCCAATCATTCCCGGAACGCTGTGAATGTTCACCCTGGTTTTATCCGGTCCCACAGTTGCCAGGGAAGATGCTACCGCGACATTCACCTTTGTAGGAAGTAGTCCGATCGCCTCTTTTGCATTGCCGTCAAACACCATGGTGCTTTCCTTATCGGTCATTAAATGTTCCTCAAAAAGAGGTGTATACATTAAGGATTCCGGACCTTTTCTTGTCTCAATTCCTGCTTTCGCCTCTCCCATGAGAGAAACCGTACGAAGCACGTCAAAGCCGCCCACCGCTCCTGAGGCGATGTATACCCTGGTATTATGTTTTACGGCCGTGACCTTCACTCTCTCATAAAATTCTTTATCCGCAAAGGCGCCAATGGACAGCACAATGAGATTACATCCATTTGCCAGAATCTTCTCCGCCATGTCTCTGACGGAATCCCCAGATGCCGCCTCAGCGATGTAATCCGGTTCTAATTCCAGCAGTTCATCGATCCCTGCGCAGGAGCTGCAGCCACTTTTCTCTGCCAGGGCATCTGTCTTTTCCTTTGTCCTCCCTACGATTCCCACCAACTCATACTCAGGCAGTAAACCATCGTTCCATGCTCCGGCAATAATTTCTCCAAGATAACCGTTTCCAATAATTCCAAGTCTAAGCTTATTCATGCTTTTCTCCTTTTAGTAATTTTAAAAACATTAAACTTCATTATACCTGAAATCAAAAGGACTTTCAAGGAGTGCGGGCCCCAAGACTCAAAGCTGGAATGCAAACTGATTTTTCCCTTTTCCCTTTGCCAGATATAATGCCTGATCCGCCCGTCTCAATATGGCATCGTATTCCGTCTCCTGTTCTCCTACCAGGGTGATTCCAATGCTTGCATGTATGGTTCCGGAGGCGTGAAATGCATTTAGAATCCGTTTCGCAATGGCTTCCGGCTGTTTCCTTCCGCTTAAGCCGTACAGCCAGATGCAGAACTCATCTCCGCCAAAACGGACAATCACATCCTCTTTTCTAGTACAGGCGCTTAAAATCTGTCCTGCCTGGGTTAGAACCAGATCTCCCTTATGATGGCCGAAGGTGTCATTAATTTTCTTGAAATCGTCAATATCAAGGAACATACAGGCATAAAACCTCTTTTTCCCTCCGCCTTTCAGTCTCTGTTCCACCAGCTTTCTAGCTGTTTCTCTGGTATAAACGCCTGTTAAATAATCCTTTTGCGCCCGCTTCGCTTCCTTTTTCCGTAAATAAATAATACAAATAATAAGAAGAACTGTACTGGACACCATAGCAGTTGAACTTGCAATAAAGACCTTTGACAGTTTTCTGATCTTGTAAAGAGCGCCGTCATAGCTTTCTGTTTTCACCATGGAAGCCACCATCCAGTCATCAACTCCCGCAGGCTGATAATAAAGAAGCTCCCTGCTGCCCTTGTAATAAAAGGAGACAAATCCAAAGCCCCCGCTCTCCGCAGTCTTTTTCATCTGCTCCAAAGATTGTCCGCCTCTAAATTCCATGGTTTTGAGTATATCATAAACATTGGCATAAGCTTCATACCCAGGGCACGTAGCCACCAGCTCTCCGGACCTTGTGAAAACCAGACTGGCACCATATGGGCTTAACTCTGTACTGTTTAAATACTTCCCAAGTTCTTCAGCTGTATACTCCATACAGACCGACCCCTTTGCTTGTCCATCCCTAACCACCGGAACGGACAGAGC
>DEYX01000168.1 GCA_002365025.1 Hungatella sp. UBA3147
TTTCTATAAGGCTTATCCCGAAATAAAGGAGGGAGATGCCATGTACGTGGCACCCCAAAAGCGGGTGAAAATCTGGTAAAACAAGATAAGAGTGGCTGCGGCAAAATTGTTATGCTATTTTGCCGCAGCTTTTCTTTCTGTGCTTTTCTGCGACGGACAAAAAGATTTCATAAAAATCTTGACAACCGCCTTGCGTTAGTGTATACTAACTATTGCGTAATGGGAATGATTCTCATTAATATTATCAAAAAACATTTCATAGGTATACCTTTACGTCCCGCAATGCGGAACTGGCCCCTGTCCCAAATGCAAGGGCAATATGAAAAAGAAAGAAGATGATGGATGATGCCTCTGACAATGGTGAGAACAGGCGAACCGAATGTGATCCGCAAAGTAGGCGGCAAGGAAGAAACAAGGCGCTTTTTAGAGAATCTGGGCTTTGTGTCCGGAGGAGTTGTGACGGTTGTTTCTGAAATGGGCGGAAATATGATTGTGAATGTTAAGGATTCCAGAGTGGCCATTGGCAAAGATATGGCCAATAAGATTCTGGTGGAATAGAGAGGGAGGAAGACTATGACATTAAAGGAAATTCCATGCGGAAAAACAGTAAAGGTAACAAAGCTTACCGGGGAAGGACCAATAAAGAGACGGATCATGGACATGGGAATCACAAAAGGTGTGGACATTTACGTGAGAAAGGTTGCTCCCCTTGGGGATCCGGTTGAAGTGACGGTAAGAGGATATGAATTATCCCTGCGGAAAGCGGATGCGGAAATGATTCTTGTAGAGTAATTTTGCAAGTAGGTTAGTTAAGACTAATATCCGATAAATCAGATGCTGACAGGCAGAAAGAGGTAGAGTATGTCAATTAAGATTGCATTAGCAGGTAATCCAAACTGCGGAAAGACAACACTGTTTAACGCGCTTACGGGATCCAATCAGTTTGTGGGGAACTGGCCGGGCGTAACAGTAGAGAAGAAAGAAGGAAAGCTGAAAGGCCATAAGGATGTGATCATCATGGACCTTCCCGGCATTTATTCACTTTCTCCCTATACCCTGGAAGAGGTGGTAGCGAGAAATTATCTGATCACTGACCGGCCGGATGCGATTTTAAATATCGTAGACGGAACCAATATTGAGCGTAACTTATACTTGTCCACACAGCTTATGGAACTGGGTATTCCGGTGATCATGGCAGTCAACATGATGGATATTGTTGAGAAAAACGGAGACAAGATACATATCCAAAAGTTGAGCCAGAAGCTGGGCTGTGACGTTGTGGAGATTTCCGCATTAAAGGGAACCGGAATTCAGGAAGCGGCAAAAAAGGCCGTAGCCCTGGCTAATTTAAGAAACAATACGGTTCCAGTCCATAAATTCGCACCGGAAGTGGAATCTGTTCTGGATTCTATTGAAGATAAACTGGGAAATGAGATTCCGGAAGAGCAGAAGCGCTTCTTTGCCATCAAGCTTTTAGAAAAAGACAATAAGATCCAGACCCAGATGAAGCATGTGCCGGATGTATCGGAAGAAATCAACCGGATCGAAAAAGAAATGGATGACGACACCGAGAGCATCATCACCAATGAGCGTTATGTTTATATTTCATCCATCATCCATGAGTGTTTTACTCGCAATAAAGTAGAAAAACTGACAATTTCTGATAAGATCGACAGGGTCGTAACAAACCGCTTCCTGGCTCTGCCTATCTTTGCACTGGTTATGTTTCTTGTATATTATGTTTCTGTAACAACCGTTGGAACCTGGGCAACTGACTGGGCCAATGACGGCTTATTCGGAGAGGGCTTTAGTTTCTTTGGCCTGGAAGTTCCCGGTGTGCCTGTTGTTGTAGAAGGCGTTTTAACTGCTGTAGGCTGTGCGGATTGGCTGCAGGGACTGATTCTTGACGGAATTATAGCCGGTGTCGGCGCTGTTCTTGGTTTCGTGCCTCAGATGCTGGTGCTCTTCATCTTCCTTGCGTTTTTGGAGGCCTGCGGCTACATGGCGAGAGTTGCTTTCATCATGGACCGTATTTTCCGCCGGTTTGGTCTATCCGGCAAGTCTTTTATCCCGATGTTAATCGGAAGCGGCTGCGGTGTGCCTGGAATTATGGCTTCCCGTACCATTGAAAATGACCGTGACCGTAAGATGACTATCATGACAACTACCTTTATTCCCTGCGGAGCAAAGCTTCCTATCATCGCTTTGATTGCAGGTGCATTGTTTGGCGGAGCAGCCTGGGTGGCTCCAAGTGCTTACTTTGTAGGAATAGCAGCCATCGTTTGCTCAGGAATTATTTTAAAGAAAACAAAAATGTTTGCAGGAGATCCGGCGCCTTTCGTTATGGAACTTCCGGCTTACCATATGCCTACCGTTGGAAATATTTTAAGAAGTATGTGGGAACGCGGCTGGTCCTTTATTAAAAAAGCAGGTACCATCATTCTTTTGGCAACCATCTTTGTTTGGTTTACTTCCTTCTTTGGCTGGGTTGACGGCCAGTTCAGGATGTTAGACGCTTTGGAACTAGATCACAGCATTCTTGCGGCAGTTGGAGGAACAATTAGCTGGATCTTTGCACCTCTTGGCTGGGGGGACTGGAAATCTGCGGTTGCAGCCATCACCGGACTGATTGCAAAAGAAAACGTAGTAGGTACGTTCGGTATCCTGTTCGGTTTTGCGGAAGTTGCAGAAGACGGATCTGAAATCTGGGGAACGCTTGCAAGCAGTATGACTCCTTTGGCAGCATATTCCTTCCTGATATTCAATCTTCTTTGTGCCCCATGCTTTGCTGCTATGGGAGCGATCAAAAGAGAGATGAACAATATGAAATGGTTCTGGTTTGCCGTCGGATATCAGACAATTCTTGCTTATGTCGTATCCCTCTGCGTGTTCCAGATTGGATCCCTGGTTTTCACAGGAACTTTCGGAATCTTTACGATCGTTGCCTTTGCCCTGATCGCAGGATTCATTTACCTGCTGGTAAGGCCGTCAAAGGAACAAAAGGTATCAAACATTCATTTAAATAAAGTGGCAGGAGCGAAATAGGCTTGCCCCATGAGAGCCTGCACCTTATCTGCAGGCTCAAACTATAAGGAGGTACTTTATGGGAACACTGGTTGTTTTTATCGTTGTTGCCGGGCTGGTGTCATTGGCAGTAAGAAGCATGGTCAATGACAAAAAGAACGGAAAGTCCATTCAGTGCGGCGGAGATTGTAAACACTGCGGAGGCCATTGCCATTAAGAGAGGCGGCAGCTGGAAGAATGAAGCGGAGGCGCGCAAATGGAGAAATTAACGAACATCAATGAAAAAAGAAAAACGCCTGATTCCAGAAGCTATCACAGGACCAGAATGCAGAAAGAGCTGATCATTGAAAAGCTGAAGGAAAAGGGCTGCAGAATCACAAAGCAGCGCAGTACGCTGTTAGATATCATATTGGAGCATGAATGCTCCAGCTGCAAGGAAATTTATTATAAGGCATCAGGTGTTGATGAGTCAATCGGCGCTGCGACCGTCTACCGGATGGTAAATATCCTGGAGGAGATCGGAGCCATCAGCCGAAAGAACATGTATAAGGTGGTTTATTCGGAAACCTGCCCCATGGAGGAGGCATGTACTGTAGTTTTAGACGATGAGACCACTTATCAGCTTTCTGCAAAGAACTGGAACTCAGTGGTTCAGGCCGGCCTTGCCGCCTGTGGATACTTGGACGGTCAGAAAATATCCTCCATCATTGTCAGACCCTGTGATTGTGAAAACGCTGACTGCATCTGATACATGATATGAAGTTAACGATAACCAATTAAAGGAACAGGTTTAGAAACCTATGAATAGAGGATCAGAATTTAAGTTATGCACAGGCGGCATTGACTATCATGAAATCATCGAGTGCATAGTGAGCGCATTGGATGCAAAAGATCCCTATACCGCAGGGCATTCCCAAAGGGTGAGCGATATGGCGCTGACCCTTTCGGAGTTATTGGAACTAGATAAAGATGAGATAGAAAAAATACATATAGCTGCCCACCTTCATGACATTGGAAAGATCGGAGTTCCGGATTCTGTTTTAAATAAACCGGATAAACTTTCCGAGGATGAGTGGGAGTGTATGAAAAAGCACCCCAGGATAGGAGCTGATATTTTAAGTAAATCCCGTCATTTAAAGGAGCTGAAAAATATTGTCCTGTACCATCATGAACGTTTTGACGGTAACGGGTATCCGGAAGGCTTAAAGGGGGAGGAGATTCCTCTGGGAGCCAGGGTCATAGCCATCTGTGATTCCATCGATACCATGACCTCAGACAGGGGGTACCGGAGTGCCTATTCTTTGGAGCACTGTTATAAAGAAATTGAAAAGAATTTGGGAGTAATGTACGATCCGGTGATCGGGGCCCTGGCATTAAAGAATTGGGGTCACTTGACTTTCTGACCGTACCGTTGTATACTTGCAATGAAAATTAAAAGGGGTGCTGGAGAAAGTCCGGCTGAGATAAGGCAGCATTGCTTTAAACCCTGTAACCTGATCTGGATAATGCCAGCGTAGGAGCTTTCAGGCTAAGCCTGTTCACCCGCCCGGATATCCGGGCGGGTTTTTGATTTCTATGAATGATAAAAGGAGAGAAAAGACATGAATGCAAGCGTAGCGATCCAGACATTGCCAGAGGCAAAGAATGATGAGGAACTGATCCGTATTGTTGACCAGGTGATCGATTATATTAAGAGCACAGGACTGAACTATTATGTTGGGCCTTTTGAAACAGCCATTGAAGGGGATTATGATGAACTGATGGACATTGTTAAGGAATGCCAGCACATTGCCATAAGGGCAGGTGCTCCCTCTGTTGCCGCTTATATCAAAGTCACCTACCGGCCGGAAGGGGAGGTACTTACCATTGAAAAGAAAGTCACAAAGCATCACAAGTAAGCTTTGGTCCTGCTCTGCGGTTATTGGGCTTCTGGTTTTGTGGCAGGGGATCAGTTCTTTCGGTCTTGTGGACCGCTTTCTGCTCCCTTCGCCCGTCAGTGTCGGAAGGGCACTCGTTACAGAATTTCCGGTACTGGCAGTTAATGCGGGAATCACCCTTGCCGAGGCGTTTACCGGTCTTTTCCTTGGGGTGGCAACCGGTTTTGTGATCGCTGTGATCATGGATCATTTTGAAGGACTTTACCGGGCTTTTTATCCGCTTATCGTTCTGACACAGACTGTTCCCACGGTAGCCATTGCCCCTCTTTTGGTATTGTGGTTTGGCTACGGAATGGCTCCTAAGGTGATCCTCATTGTCTTAACTACCTTCTTTCCCATTACCGTGGGCATGCTTACCGGTTTTAAATCAGTGAATCCGGATGCGGTGAATCTTTTAAAATCCATGGGAGCCGGAAGAGTAAAAATATTTCGCTATATCAAGCTACCCGGAGCTATGGGACAGTTTTTTGCAAGTCTTCGGATCTCGGTTTCCTATGCCGTGGTCGGGGCGGTCATCTCCGAATGGCTGGGAGGCTTTGGCGGACTGGGGGTATACATGACCCGGGTGAAAAAATCCTTTGCCTTTGATAAGATGTTTGCGGTCATTTTTCTCATATCGGCCATCAGCCTTCTTCTTATGAAAGGGGTGGACGTGCTTTCTAAGAAATGCATGCCATGGGAAAATCAGTGATATGATACAATTGGAGGAATATATGAAAAAAACAGGTTTAGTAATCTTAATGGCGGCAGCGGCTGCCGCAATTCTCACTGCCTGCGGGGGAACCGGGAAACAGGCAGCAAATACGAATTCATCGGATTTAAAAAAAGTAACATTTGTCCTGGACTGGACTCCCAATACCAATCATACCGGACTTTATGTGGCTGAGGAAAAGGGATATTTTAAAGCCGAAGGGCTTGAGGTAGAAATCGTTCAGCCTCCTGAGGATGGGGCGGCAGTTCTGGTAGCCTCCGGAAAAGCCCAGTTTGGAATGTCCTTTCAGGACTCCATGGCACCGGCTCTGGCAGGGGAAAATGCCCTTCCGATAACGGCAGTGGCAGCGGTCATCCAGCATAACACCTCCGGTATTATTTCCAGAAAAGGCGAGGGGATGGCATCTCCAAAGGGAATGGAAGGAAAGAAATATGCCACCTGGGATATTCCGGTGGAAAAGGCCATGGTAAAAGACGTGGTAGAAGAAGGTGGAGGAGACTTTTCCAAAGTGCAGCTGATTCCCAGCACTGTTACGGATGAGGTTTCCGCATTAAAATCAAAATCAGTGGATGCCATCTGGATCTTTTATGCATGGGCTGGTGTCAAAATGGAAGTGGAAGGTCTTGATACGGATTACTTTGCATTTGCAGATCTGAATCCAGCGTTTGATTATTACACGCCGGTCATTATTGCGGGAAATGATTTCTTAAAGCAGGAGCCTGAGACAGCCAGAGCATTTTTAAGGGCTGTGAGCAAAGGATATGAGGATGCAGGTAAAGACCCGGAGGAGGCAGCCCGTATCTTACTTAAGGCGGCGCCGGAGCTTGATGAAAAGCTGGTAATGGAAAGTCAGAAATACCTGGCGGATAAATATCAGGCAGATGGGGAAGCGTGGGGATCTATAGATCCGGAACGGTGGAACAGGTTTTATGGCTGGCTGAATGAGAATGGCCTTTCCGATCCTGAGATTCCGGAAAATGCCGGGTTCTCAAATGATTATCTGCCTCAGTAAGTTTAGAGGATTTGATCATTGCATCATTCGCATGATGCAGGAAAGCCTGCAAACATAAAGGAGGAAACCATGACACACTTAAAGGTGGAAGGCATTACAAAATCCTTTGATGAAAAGATGGTCTTAAAAGGCGTATCCTTAGAGCTTAAGGAAGGGGAGCTGGTATCTCTTCTTGGAGTCAGCGGAGGAGGAAAGACTACACTGTTTCATATCATTGCAGGCCTTTCTCTGCCGGAAGAGGGACATGTATATCTGAATGACGAAGAAATTACCGGAAAGCCGGGATCTGTCAGTTATATGCTGCAAAAGGATCTTTTGCTTCCATACCGCACCATCGTGGACAATGTTGCCTTACCCCTTTTAATTAAGGGCATGAAGAAAACAGAGGCCAGGAAAAAGGCGGGAGAATATTTTAAACAGTTTGGGCTGGAAGGGACGGAGAAACAGTACCCTTCCCAGTTATCCGGCGGTATGAGGCAGAGGGCAGCTCTTTTAAGGACGTATCTGTTCTCCAACCGCATCGCTCTTCTTGATGAACCTTTTTCCGCTCTTGATATGATGACCAAGCGGGGGGTGCATGAATGGTATTTAAAGGTGATGGATGACATTCATCTTTCCACCCTTTTTATCACCCATGATATTGACGAAGCTATTCTTTTATCAGACCGCATCTGTATGCTGGCCGGATCTCCCGGCAGGATAACAAAGGAAATCATCATAAAGGAACCAAAGCCGCGGGATAAGGATTTTAATATCTCAAAGGAATTTCTGGAATATAAGAGAGAGATTTTAAAGCATTTGGAAGGGATATGATTGCTGCGGGCTTTTTTAAAGCCCGCTGTTTTTTTAATGAAAGCCTTATTGAGAATATCTGTTTTAAGCATGATTTCTTAATCAATTTCATCCTCTGACTGCTGTTCCAAACGAAAAAGCTTCATATATTCTTCCAGAATCAATTCCGTCACCAGATAAAAACCAATTCTTGATGTAATATCGGCATCTCTGTAATTCATTTTTCTAAAATAGGCATACAGGCTTACCACACTGCTGCCGGAAATCGGGTTCTGACTCATTCCTGTAAGGGTTACGATAGGAACTCCCCTGGTCTGGGCAATGTAGGAAAGCTTGCATATGATATCGGTACTTCCAGAATAACTGATGAAAAAAGCGATCTGTCCTGGTGCCAGGTTATTAGCATACAAGATACAGTTATCACGGTCATCAGGTACAATAATGATCTTATTCAGATGCTCAAGTTTTTTTGCCAGATCCAAAGCTACGATCCTGGAAAGGCCAAG
>DEYX01000128.1 GCA_002365025.1 Hungatella sp. UBA3147
AGGTTTAAAATCAATACATCGTATTTCTGGGTAATGAAGTTCTGGATCTGGTTGGTCTGTTCAGCCTGATCACCCTTACCATCCTGGATTACAACATTTTCCTTCTTAAAGCCTAAGTCCTCTGTCAGATAGCGCTGAAGCTCTGTGCGGTAAAGTGTCATAAAGTTATCATCAAATTTGTAAATTGAGATACCGACTTTCTTATCCGCTACATCCCCGCCAACAGCATCTTTAACTGCTTCTGCGGTGGTCTCTGCGCTTGTGTCCTCTTTCTTGGTCTCTGCTGCTGTCGTCGCCTCTGGTGCAGCTGTTGTTCCCTTGGAACCTGCTCCGCAGCCTGCCATGGAAAATACCATTGCTGACGCAAGGCCTACTGCTAATGCTTTTTTGAGTAATCTCATGATAAATCCTCCCTTATCATTATATTGTTATCGATTGGTGTTTTTACCTTACCGACATGCACATTATAGCTTTATTTTGTGCAGTTTTCCATATAATATTTTTGGGATATGTATCGATTTTTTTAGATTCTTCCTTTTTCTATCAAAAAAATTCGATATTTTTACTCACTATGCACAACTGACCGCCCATTACTGGGCGGTCAGTGCCTTCTGCCTGCATTCATAATACTTATCCCTGTCCAATTTTACAATTTCCTGTACATTTTGACCAAGAGATTCCGCAGCAGCGATTTTGAAAATAACATTTGCATATTCCTGGCTGTCACATTGAACTGTTCCAAACAGTTTTCCCGTGCGCAGCCCTTCAAGCCCCTGGGGCGTCCCGTCTATCCCTACAATTTTAACCGGCCTCATGTCCCCTTTCCGATCCAGAGCGTCGGCAGCTCCCAAAGCCATGTCATCATTGTTGCATATCACCACTTCCACCTCATCCGGATACTCCAAAAGCCACTGCTCCATCCAGGCAGATGCCTGGCTTCTGTCCCAATTGGCAATTCCTCCGGTGATCTTTTCTAACGGAACTCCGCCATCCTTTAAGGTCTGAATGGACCATTCCGTACGGATTAAGGAGTCCTGATGGCTGTTTTCTCCTTCCAAAAGAACATAGCTGACCTTTCCATCCCCATTTAAATCAAGGGAAGAAGGATCCTTTTTATAGGCATCCACCAGGATGTTGCCTTGCAGGGTTGCAGACTCTTTTGCATTTTCTCCCACATAGTAAAGCTTTTCCCAGCGCCGCATATCCTCCTCCACCGGCTCCCGGTTAAAGAACACTACCGGAAGGCTGGCATCCATGGCTTTGCTGATGATATTGGAGGCCACGGAGCGGTCCACAATATTTACGCAGATGGCATCATATCCAAGGGAAATGAAACGGTCCACCTGACTGTTCTGGGTATTCTGATTCCCCTTGGCATCCACAATATCCATGACTACCTTAATCCCTGTTTCCTTTTCATATTCCTTGGCTTGTTCCTCAATATTTCCCCTGAGCGTATTGATAAACGAATCATCTCCACGGTATAGGGTCACCCCGATACGTATGGACTTTTTTTCTTCCTTTCCACCCTCCTTCCTGCTCTGATAAAACACTCCCCAAAGTGTCAGCAGCAGGATAACCACCACCGCCAGGATACCATATCGTTTCTTCATATTCCATCCCCCATCTCAATCAATTGGATACAAAATCCTTTCAAATTTGCTTTCCCGTAGATTGGCCTTCTGAATATAGTAAGAATCCAAAACAATTTGTGTTCTTTGAAGCCCCCCATGAACAGCTTCCACAGCCTTTTCGATGCTCATATAGCCCGCATCAAACTGGTCACTTACCACCAGTCCCTTAATAATTCCATTATCCAGTTCCTTTAAAAGTTTGGTCGTACTGCCGATTCCGTAAAGTCCTTCAATGACATTGCCGTATACCGGGCTCCCTGAAATAATATCCGCTGACTCATCAAGGCTCCTGACATCAATTGCTGCAATGACTGCTTTTCCGCTTCCGGGGTAAACCATGCCCTCAATGGCCTTCCGGAAGATACCCTCTTCCTTTTTCTCAAAAAGCTTCATGGGAAATCCGGATTTTGAGAGAGCGGATACCAGTCCGTCATACACCTCCCTGTTATACCCGTACTCAAGCCCTTCCGTAAAAATCCATACAGGGATATCCGGAGAATTCTCCGCTGCAATTGCCTGTCCAAGCAATTCTCCTTCCTCCTCATAATCCGGAGATATGCCGCTTTTCACCTGATCATTGGGAGGTAAGTTTCCCAACATAACGGCAGGACTGTTTAAAACCATATCATCCATCTTTTTTACACATTCCACCGGCTTTACGGGGATCAGGACCACAGCTGATGCGCCGTCGTTTATTTCCCTCTGAACCAGTTCTATCTGCTGATTGGCATCCCCTTTCTCATAGAGTGTAATAAAGCTGATATCTACGTTGTACTCCTCTGCCGCCTTATCAGCACCCTTTCTGAAATTTACATAATAGTCATCGGAAGTATCGCCGATGATGACGGAAACCGGATATATTTCTGTTTTCTTCTCCTTGATGATCAAATCCGTGGAGGATAAAAGAAACAGGAACACAAGCACTCCCGCCAGCAGAGTCCACAATATTTTTTCCTGTTTTGTCATAATAACATTCCCTTTCATCGCCCATTCTCTTCGGGCACAGAGGCAGAACTATAGGGAACCGCGGGAAGGCAGATGGTGATCACCGTTCCTTCATCAGGCTCTGACTCAATGATCAGGCCGTACTTTTCCCCAAAATACAGTTTGATCCTCTCATTGACATTTTTCACGCCAATCCCTGAACCCTTTTTTGAAGTGACATGGACCTGATCGGAAAACAAGCCCGCAACCTGGTCTTCTGTCATTCCAAGGCCATTGTCCTTCACCATAAAGTATAAATCATCTCCCTCTTTCCAGACCTTTAGAATAATTTCTCCGTCCCCATCCATGAATTCCATTCCGTGATAGATGGCATTTTCCACAAGCGGCTGTAAAACCAGCTTTAAACAGGAAAGCTCCATACATTCCTCGGATGCATCAATTTCGTAGGAGAATTTATTCTTAAAACGCATGTGCTGGATCATCAAATAATTCCGCACGTGCTCCAATTCATCCCTGACTGTAATAATGCTCTTTCCTTTGCTTAAACTGATCCGGAAAAACCGGGCCAGGGCCGTCACCGCTTTGACCGCCTCCGCCTTTTGCTCGTTTTCAATCATCCATACGATGATATCAAGGGTATTATAAAGGAAATGGGGATTGATCTGTGACTGTAAGGTATCAAATTCCTGTTTTCTCTTGGCCTCATGCTCCGCTACAATGTCATCCATCAGGACCCGGATCTGTTTTGCCATATTTTTAATGGAATTTCCCAGATGCTGGATTTCATAGGACCCTCCGATGGAAATTGCCGCCTGCAAATTCCCCTCTTCCAGAATTCCCACGGATTTTTCCAGATCCTTGATGGGATTGGTAATACGGGATGAAATATAGGAGTTAATCAGGGCGAGTATAAACAGGATCAGGGTTATGAGGAACACGATAAAAAGCCTGGTCTTAATGGAATTTAAAGAAACCACATTTTTAGGCGTCACTCCAATGATCTTCCAGCCCGTATAGCCAATGGATTTTACCGTAATGTTCCGGGTCTCCCCCTGAAAATCCTCCCGGTGGTTTCCATCTTTATAGCCGGCTGCCACCAGATTGTTCTCCTGCATCCGGCCGGAATCGATGAGCTGGATCTTAGGATGGTACAGGATCTGCCCGTCATTGCTGATCAGATACACATAGCCGCCCTTTCCTGTGGTCACTCCGTCAAAAAGATGCTCCAAACTGGAATAGCTTAAATCCACTAAAAGCACGCCCTGGGTGGTGGAGGTCCCTTCCGTCAGCTCCACGGCTCTTGATAAGGATATCACCCACCGGTACTGGTTTTCATTGCTGTCAAAAATGTACTGGACATGGGGATATGAGAAATGTTGGTTTTCCGTCTTCTCCAAAGCATTTAAAAACCAATTCTCCCTGGTCACGTCAAGGCCGCTTTTAAGCCTTGCGGCAGGAACCGCTTCCACCATGGTGCCTGATTGGGTAAAGAGAGCGATGTTGTCCACATTATCCTTGTTGTTATCATACAGGAGCGTGATCTCGTTATTTATGGATTCCGAAGAAAGATCGGCATTTTTTACGGCGCCATAATATAGGGAATCCGACAGCTTCATGACCGTAAGCAGATAGGACTCCACAGACCTGGCTACCTGATGAATAAGGCTCTGGTTTTCCTCCTGCACCATTTCTCCCACCTGGGTGGAAAGGCGCTGATATAAGGAAAAAGTTATTAAAAGACTGGCTGCTAAAGCAGTCACGGTA
>DEYX01000383.1 GCA_002365025.1 Hungatella sp. UBA3147
CAAACCGAAATTGATTGTTGCAGGTGCAAGTGCCTACGGAAGAGCCATTGATTTTAAGAGATTCCGGGAGGCTGCTGACAAGGCGGGCGCTTATCTTATGGTAGATATGGCACATATTGCAGGTCTTGTTGCGGCAGGAGTTCATGAGAGCCCTATTCCTTATGCAGATGTAGTGACAACGACCACTCATAAAACTCTCCGTGGACCAAGAGGCGGAATGATTTTAGCAAATCAGGAGGCTGCGGATAAATTTAACTTCAATAAGGCTATTTTCCCAGGAACACAGGGAGGTCCTTTGGAGCATGTTATCGCCGGTAAGGCCGTCTGCTTTGGGGAAGCCTTAAAGCCTGAGTTTAAGACTTATCAGGAGCAGGTGGTAAAAAATGCAAAGGCTCTGGCTGCTGCCCTGATCAAGCAGGGATTCAACATCCTGACAGGCGGTACAGATAATCATCTGATGCTGATTGACTTAAGAGGAATGGAGGTTACAGGAAAGGAACTGCAGAACCGCTGTGATGAGGTTTACATTACTCTGAACAAAAATGCAGTGCCAAACGATCCTAGAAGCCCGTTTGTGACTTCCGGTGTCCGCGTGGGAACTCCGGCTGTTACTTCAAGAGGTTTAAAGGAAGAAGATATGGAAAAAATCGCAGAGTGCATCTGGTTGGCTGCTATGGATTTTGATAGTAAAGCTGATTACATTAGAGGTGAAGTAACAAAGATCTGTGATAAATATCCGCTGTATGAATAAAGAAATTTAAAAAAAAAGGCTGCCATGTGAGAGTTTATATCGGATTTTGTGCAAGAAATGGATTATTATGCTCAGTATCTGATAAGAACTCTTTCATGGCAGCCTTTTCCTATTTTTAACAATTATTTAATACTCCAGCAGTAACAAATATATTATACTATAACGGGTTGAGCGTATTGGTCCTGCTCAGCCTAATAAATAAAATAACAACTTAATTCGGATTACACAAAGGAGAAAATATGGAAATAACCACCATCCTGGGAGTTATAGTAGGCGTTGTCGCCGTTGTCGGCGCGATGATTTTTAAGCACATTGAATTTTCAGTCCTAATGAACCCAGCAGCTTTTTTTGTTATTATTGTCGGAACTGTCGCCACAATTTTGAATTCATTTCCAGGGCAGAATATTAAATCCATCGGATCGCTGTTCAGAGTTCTTTTTACAAAACAAAAAGGATCCTCTGAATCCGAAATGATTGAATTAATGTATAATCTATCAAAACAAGCCCGCTCAGAGGGGCTTTTGTCCCTGGAAGCCAAGGCAGAAGAACTTCAAGACCCTTTTTTAAAAAAGGGCATTCGTTTGCTTGTTGACGGTGCCGGGGAAGAACTGATCGAAGAGATTTTAGAAACTGAAATTTCTGCAATGGAAAAGAGACATGAAATCAATGCCAGTATTTTTTCATCGGCAGGTACATATGCTCCGACTCTGGGTGTTTTGGGTGCAGTATTTGGTTTGATCGCTGCGATGTCATCAATTAACGATACAGAGCGAATGGCCGAAGCAATCGCTGCGGCATTTATTGCAACGATTCTTGGTATTTTCACCGGCTACGTGTTATGGAACCCATTTGCAAAAAAGCTTAAAGTAAAAAGCCAGCAGGAAGTAATGGCGAAAGAAATTATTATAAAAGGTGTACTTTCCATGCAACATGGTGATTCCCCCTTTATACTTAGGGAAAAGTTACTTGCCGCTCTTCCGAAATCCAAGCAGAAAAAATTATCTGAGCAGGACCCAGCATCTGATCAGGGCAAAAAGGGATAAGGTGATCACGAATGTCAAAAGAGAGAGAGCATGTACACCAGGAAGAAGAAGCAGGCGAAGCATGGCTTCTGCCATATTCGGATTTAATGACCCTGTTGCTGGCAGTTTTTATTGTACTTTTTGCTGTCAGTAAGATCGATTCGGAAAAAGCACAGCAGATTTCCCAACAGTTTGCAGGATCTATGATGGATAAGAACTATGCTGCCGGAGTCGCATCGGGAACTGGTTCCGGTGGAACCGGAGCACCGGCAGGCAGTCCGTTAAATATTGAAACTCAAAGCGAGCTGGAGAGCTTTTTGGGAGAGTATGAGCTTAAAAAACTGGAACATATAAAGACCGAGCTCGACACAAAACTGCATAATCATGGTATGGATCAATCGGTATCAACCATGATTGATATGCGCGGTCTTGTAATCAGACTGAATAATGCCATATTCTTTGACTCTGGGAGTGCGGAAATTAAGAAGCAAAGTGAGGATACTTTGGTTGAAGTAGCAGGCATTCTGAATACGATTGATAATTATATACGTGTTGAGGGCCATACCGATAACGTTCCTATCAAACACAGCAACTATCCTTCTAACTGGGAATTATCTACGGCAAGAGCAGTTAATGTTGTAAAGATTTTTATTAATAAATGTAATTTTTCGCCAGACAAGCTGATTGCTGTGGGTTATGGCGAGTTTAAACCTGTGGCAGACAATAGTACACCGGAAGGAAGAGCCCAAAACAGGCGTATTGATATCATTGTCCTAAGTTCTAAATACGATAATCTGGAAGAACAGCTGGTGAAATAAGGATGTAATTTATTACCCATATTATGAAAAAACTGCGCGGCATAAAAGCCGCGCAGTTTTTTTAGGAGGAAATTAAATTTTGCTGTTAAGCCTGGTTCTTGAAAGATTCGCAGTCAGTGCATTCCTTCTTTGTAGGATTCTGTTCATGAGTTCCTACCTTAATTTTCTCCAGCGTGCAATAATCTTCGCTTTTTGCATGATAAGCGCAATTATCGATGGAGCATTGGATACATTCGTTCTTTCCGTTTACTAACATGGGTAAACCTCCTTGATTGATTATTACATCTATATTGTGGTCAGATTCAGCTGAATTATTATGGCAATTTTTTCTTAGGAAGGCCTGTGTTATATTTCTGTTAAACTAAAAGTTTTTTTGTTGACCAAAAAAATTTTTTGTGTTATTCTCTTTTTCGTCAAAACAGCACAAAATTCGCTGTCAACTAACTATGGAGGTGTAGTAATGGATAATTCAAAGCAATATGATCTTATTTACCAACTGGACGGCAGACCACCGTTAAAAGTTGCGGTTCCCCTTGGTCTTCAGCATGTTATGGCAATGTTTGTTGGTAATCTGGCTCCAATCTTTATCCTGACCGGCGCTATGAGCACACAGGATGCACCATTTCCTCCGGAATTACGGATTATGATGATTCAGTGCGCCATGTTTGTATCCGGACTTGCCACACTTCTTCAGCTTTATCCGCTGAAATTGGGAATCATTCAGGTAGGAGCACGCCTTCCTATCGTTATGGGAACAGCATTTGCATTCGTACCAACCATGCAGGGGCTTGGGGCAAAGTTGCTGGCTGAACAGGTCGCTCCGGTTGAAGCTATGGGTTACGTATTGGGTGGTGTAATCGCAGGAAGCTTAATCGAGCTGATCATGGGTATTTTCTTAAAGCCGCTGAAAAGATTTTTCCCGCCGCTGGTAGTTGGTGCAGTTCTTATTACCATTGGTATTAAGCTGCTTACGACGGGGGCTACATACTTTGTAGGCGGTGCAGGCGCAAAGGATATCGGTGCAGGAAAGTACTGGCTGGTTGGCGGCATCGTGCTGCTGGTCATTGTTCTGCTCAACCGTTTTGCAACCGGTATGTTAAAGGCGACTGCAATTTTAATTGGTATCGTCGTCGGCTATGTCGTGGCTGCTTTTTCAGGAATGGTGAATTTTGATACTGTTACCAGTGCAGCATGGTTCAGCGTTCCGATGCCATTTATGATCAAGCCGCTGTTCCGTTCCGACATCATTTTCCCGTTCTTTGCAGTATACGTGGTTGCAGGTCTTGAGACCATGGGCAATGCAAATGGTATCACCATTTCCGCTTTTGGACGCGAAGCGACTGCAGAAGAGATTTCCGGCGGAATTATATCTGATGCTGTAAGCTGTGCATTTGCAGGTGTCTTCAATGTTCTTCCAAACACAGCGTTCGGCCAGAACGTGGGTATCATTGCAATGACTAAGGTTATTAACCGGTTCTGTATTGCCATCGGCGCCATAGTTCTGATCATTGCAGGCCTGTTCCCTAAAATCGGCGCGATTTTCAATGCAATGCCTAACTGCGTTATGGGTGGAGCGGTAATCACTGTTTTCGCCATGATTTTCTTAAATGGTGTGAAGATGGTATTAAAGGAAGGCTTAGATGACATAAACAGCCTGATCCTTGCCATTACGCTCGGCCTTGGCTTTGGTGTGGGTAATTTAGCCGATTCAGTGAAGGAAAACTTCCCTGCTGCTCTTCGTTTTATCTTTGCGGAGCCAGTGGCTGCAGTCTGTATCGTAAGTGTTCTGGCTTGCATCTTTTTAAGACCGCAGGAATCCAAAAAAACTACAGAGAAATAAGCTGTATTCCAGCAATTGTTATATATGGAAAAAGCCCTGTCCGGCTGATGAGCCGGCCGGGGCTTTTTCTGTTTATAGATCATACACACTGTTGGAGCCGGTAGGGAGATGTGATATACTGTTAAAAAAGGGAGGGATAAGGATGAAGAAAAAAATCATGATCACAGGATCCGGGGGCTTTCTTGGAGGAAGAATTGCTGCATATTATGAAAGAGATTATGATGTAATCTGTATGGGTCACAGGAACTTAGATATTACGGATGAAGAGGCGGTAGGGGAATATATAAAGGATCATAATCCCGATGCAGTGATCCATTGCGCTGCAATATCAAACACCAGGGTATGTGAAGAGAACCGGTTTCTTTCTGAGGCGGTGAACTTAAGGGGATCCGTTAACATGGCCAAAGCATGCAGGGAAAATGGCAGCAGGCTTCTCTTTATGAGCTCGGATCAGATTTATGGAGGCAGCAGACAAAAAGGACCGAATAAAGAAACGGATGAGGTTCCTCTTATTAATGTTTACGGAGCCCACAAAAAGCAGGCGGAGGATGAGATTCTGGAGATTTTGCCTGAGGGTATCTGTCTTCGACTTTCATGGATGTATGATTTCCCGGTCCGAGGCCTTAAAAGCAACTCAAACCTACTTACCAATCTGTTAAGATCCATGGTTCAGAACCGCCCCATAAGGCTTTCAGTTTCCGATTACCGAGGCATCACCTGGGTACAGGAGGTTGTGAAAAATATAGAGCCGGCCATGGACCTGCCTGGCGGAATTTATAATTTTGGCAGTGAAAGTAATCTTTCCGCTTATGAAATAGGAAGCGGAGTCTTTCAGATGCTTGATAAAAACGGGAACAGGGAGAATTTTGTGATCCCGGATGAAACAGGGGCCGGGGACAATCCCAGAAACTTAACCATGGATATGGGAAAACTTAAGGCTCATGGGATCAGGTTTTCTGAAACAGTGGAAGGGTTTTCCAAGTGCCTTGAAGCCAGTCCTGAATATGTTTATGCCTTGATAGGAGAATCTATTGTCGATTTTTGACGAATTTAATAAAAAACCCTGAAAGCCATTGTCAAAACCGGAAGGAGTATGATATACTCTTTTCGGTTTTTCTAATATATAGTACAATATTTATAAGTTGAAATAATAAATAAAATAGTGTTTTACTGATAGGTGAGGAAAAAAGAGGCCGGCAGACAACGATGAAAGCTTGGGAGCCAGGAGGACAGTTCGAATGATTCGATTTAAAAATTATGTAAAAGCAGAAAACCTGGAGGAGGCCTTTGCGCTGAATCAGAAGAAGAGCAGTGTCATAGGCGGAGGCATGATGTGGCTGAAGGTACAAAACCGGGTGCGGATGACTCTGGTGGACTTATCCGGATTAGGGTTTGATGGGATTGAGGAAAGGGAAGACGAGTTTTCTATCGGTGCCATGTGTACCCTGCGCCAGCTGGAAACCCATGAAGGACTGAACGCATGCTTTAACGGCGTTTTTAAAGAGTGCACCCGCTCGATTGTCGGAGTTCAGTTCCGCAACGGAGCGACCATAGGAGGAAGCGTGTTCGGCCGGTTTGGATTTTCTGATATCATTACCTGCCTTCTGGCCCTTGATACTTATGTGGAGCTGTACAAGGGAGGTCTGGTTCCTATGGAAGAATTTTGCCGGATGAAGAGCGACAGGGATATCCTGGTCCGTATCCATATAAAAAAGGATGGAAGAAAAGCAGCCTATGCTTCCCAGCGCATATCAAAGACGGATTTTCCTGTGATCGCCTGCTGTGCGGCCAGAAAGGCTGGAAAGCTCTATGTCTCGGTCGGAGCAAGGCCGGTAAAGGCGGAGCTGGTTGTGCTTGATGAAAACCAGGTTTGTCTTAAGGAAGAACTTGCGAAAATAGCATCAGAAGGCTTTACCTACGGTACCAACATGAGGGGAAGCGGGGCTTATCGGAAGCATTTGGCTGAAATATATATAAAAAGGCTTTTAGAAGCGCTGGAACAGGAGGAACGGTAAATGGAGATCGAATTTACACTGAATGGAAAAATGACGTATGAGGAAATCGCAGATGATACCACCTTATTCCAGCTTCTTAGAAGGAAGGGCTGCTACAGCGTAAAATGTGGATGTGAAACGGAAAACTGCGGGCTTTGTACGGTGCTGGTCAATGGAAAATCAAGGTTGTCCTGCTCATTATTAGCTGCCAGGGCAAATGGCTGTGAGGTAGTGACCTTAGAAGGCGTGGAAAAGGAAGCGAAGGCGTTTGGAACATATCTGGCGGAAGAAGGAGCAGAGCAGTGCGGTTTCTGCAGCCCCGGGCTTATTATGAACGTGCTGGCAATGGAGATGGAAGAGGTCCTTGATGAAGAGGGGATAAAAGAGTATCTTGCCGGGAACTTATGCCGGTGCAGCGGTTATATGGGACAGCTTCGGGCTATAAAGAAATATTTAAGCAGAGGAGAAAAAAGGGATGAATTATAAAATGCGTACGGTAAATACTTCTGTGAAAAAGAAGGATGCCATGGCCCTTGTGACCGGAAAGCCTGTGTATACCGATGACCTGGCTCCCGGAGACTGTCTCATCGTTAAAGTCTTAAGAAGCCCTCATGCCCATGCGCTGATCAAGGAGATCCATAAGGAAAATGCGGAAAAGGTAGCTGGAATTGCCTGTATCCTGACCTATAAGGATGTTCCACAGAAGAGATTTACCATGGCTGGGCAGTCCTATCCGGAGCCAAGTCCCTATGACAGGCTGATTCTGGACCAGAGAATGCGCTTTGTGGGGGATGCGGCGGCCATTGTAGCCGGTGAGACGGAAGATGCGGTGGACCATGCCCTGCGCCTATTAAAAGTGGAATATGAGGTCTTGGAACCGGTACTGGATTTTAAGAAGGCAAAGGATCATCCGGTGCTAGTCCATCCGGAGGAGGACTGGCTGAGCCTCTGCCCGGTAGGTGCGGATAATAAAAGAAATATATGTGCTACCGGCGGGGAAGAGCATGGTAACGTCGATGAGGTATTAAAGCAGTGTGATTATGTGGTGGAACAGGTCTACCATACAAAGGCGAATCAGCAGGCAATGATGGAGACCTTCCGGGCCTATTCTTATCTGGATGCTTATGGACGTCTCAATATGGTGGCATCCACACAGGTCACTTTTCATGTGAGGAGAATCCTGGCTCATGCCCTGGATATTCCAAAATCCCAGATCCGCGTGATCAAGCCCAGGATCGGCGGCGGCTTCGGCGCAAAGCAGACGGTGGTGGCTGAGGTATATCCGGCAATCGTGACAATAAAGACCGGCAGACCGGCCAAGATGATCTACAGCCGGTATGAGTCTCAAATCGCCTCTTCTCCCCGCCATGAGATGGAAGTCCATGTGCGTGTGGGAGCGGATAAGAATGGAATCCTTCAGGCAATCGATGTATATACTCTGTCAAATACAGGGGCTTACGGGGAACACGGCCCTACTACAGTAGGTTTATCCGGGCATAAATCCATACCCTTATACCGGACGCCGAAAGCCTTCCGTTTTGCATATGATGTTGTTTATACTAACTGCATGTCATCAGGAGCTTACAGGGGATACGGAGCAACCCAGGGAATATTTGCGGTAGAATCTGCGGTAAATGAGCTGGCGGAAAAGCTGGGAATGGATTCTGTAAAATTAAGGGAATTAAATATGGTAAAGGAAGGCGATATCATGCCTGCCTATTATGGGGAAACCTTAAACAGCTGTGCTCTGGACCGGTGTATGGCCCGCGCCAAGGAGATGATCCGCTGGGATGAGAAGTACCCCAGGGTCGACATGGGAAATGGAAAGGTGCGGGGCGTAGGCGTAGCCATGGCCATGCAGGGATCCAGCATTTCCGGCGTTGATGTGGCTTCTGTGGAGCTGCGCCTTAATGATGACGGTTTTTACACCCTTATGATCGGCGCTTCCGACATGGGAACGGGCTGTGATACCACCTTGGCCCAGGTGGCGGCTGATTGCCTGGAGTGTGATCTTGATGAGATCGTGGTCCATGGAACAGATACGGATGTTTCTCCTTATGATTCCGGTTCTTATGCGTCCAGCACCATGTATTTAACCGGAATGGCTGTGGTAAAGGCTTGCAAAGAAATGCGGGAAAAGATCTTAAGAAAAGGTGCTGAGTATCTAAACTGCCCAGAGGATTCTCTGGAATTTGACGGAATGAGGGTCTGCCAGCCATCGGGAGAGCTGGAAATATCCTTAAAAGATATAGGAAATAAAGTCATGTGCTTTAATGAAGATATGCTCACTGCCGGTGCCTGTCATACCTCTCCGGTATCGCCGCCTCCTTTTATGGTGGGAATGGCTGAAGTCGAAGTGGATCAGGAGACCGGTGAGGTAGAACTTTTGGACTATGTGGCGGTTGTGGACTGCGGAACAACCATTAATCCCAATCTGGCCAGAATCCAGACCGAGGGCGGAATCGCCCAGGGCATTGGCATGGCAATGTATGAAGATATTACCTATTCTTCTAAGGGACAGATGCTGCAGAATTCCCTCATGCAGTACAAGCTTCCTACCAGGCAGGATGTAGGCGATATCCGGGTGGAATTTGAAAGCAGCTATGAGCCTACAGGGCCTTTTGGAGCTAAGTCCATTGGGGAGATCGTGATCAATACGCCTTCTCCTGCCATTGCAGATGCAGTAGCCAATGCAGTCGGAGTAAGAGTAAGGGAATTGCCTGTTACGGCTGAAAAGGTGTATTGGGGCATGAAGCGGTAATAGTACATGATCAGTGTCTGGACTTTGCTATGGCTGTAAAGAAGAGGAATAAAAGAAAGAACGCCGGAGTTTAGGATTCCGGTGTCTTTTTTGTCTCTTTTTTCTTCTGAACATATAAGTAATATTTGTTGATAAAAACAATCATGTTGTGATATAAACAGATGATTGCATTGCTAATAACAAGGGTGTATGATTGGGAAAGAGAAAGGAGGGAGGGATTTATGGAAGCTTTGATAAGGGCGGAAAAGATCTGTAAGGATTATGATGCAGGTGAGGTCAAGGTCCAAGCTTTAAGGCATGTGTCGTTTGAGATTCAACGAGGGGAATTTATCGTGATTCTGGGGCCAAGCGGGTCTGGGAAAAGCACCCTTTTAAATATATTAGGAGGGATTGAAACGGTGACCAGCGGAGCTGTTTATTACGATGGTGCGCCTCTTTCCTGGGGAGATTTAAAGAGCCTTACGGCCTATCGACGGGCTCATGCCGGGTTTATCTTTCAGTTTTATAATTTAATGCCGGGACTGACTGCGCTGGAGAATGTGCAGCTGGCGGCAGAGCTTTCCAAGGATCCCTTGGATCCGGAAACGCTGCTCGGGCAGGTGGGGCTTTTAGACAGGGCAAGCCATTTTCCAAGCAGGCTGTCAGGAGGGCAGCAGCAGAGGGTTGCCATTGCCAGAGCCTTGTGTAAGAATCCTGATATCCTCCTTTGCGACGAACCCACTGGGGCATTGGACAGCAGCACAGGAAGCCAGATATTAAAGCTGTTGTCGGATTTTAACAGACAGTATGAAAAGACGGTGCTTCTGATCACCCATAATGAGAACATTGCGGGGATTGCGGATCGGGTTTTTTATTTTAAGGATGGATGTCTGGAAAAGATCCGTGTCAATGAAAGACCCTTAAAGCCGGAGGAGGTGGTCTGGTAGTGAAAAGCTTCCGCAAGAACGTAGTCCGGTGCGCCAGGCAGAATCCAGGGTCTTTTCTGGGGGCGGTTTTCATTATCGCTATCGGCATATTTGTCTATGTGGCCATGATGGACACCTTGAGAAACTTAGGGGATCAGGTGCAGCGTTACTATGACAGCAGCGCCATGGCTGATGTATTTGCCCAGGTTTCAGGAATCTCTGAGGTGGATCTGGAACGGTTAAAGGAGATTCCAGGGATTGAGGAGGTATCCGGGAAAATGGCCGTTGATGTAAGGCTGTTTGCTCCTTCCCAGACGGAAATCGTAACGGTGCATCTGCTGTCTTACAATCCCTCGGATTCCTTAAACAGGCTGATGTTAAAAGGGACGGGAACGGGAAAAGACAGCATTTATCTGGGAAACCGGATGGCCGGAATATATGGATACGGAAACGGAACACCTCTTACCCTCATGATTGATGGGAAAAGCGTGAAATGTGAACTGGCCGGAACCTGTTATGGGCCGGAATACATATATGCCATTCCTCCGGGAGGAGCCATGATTCCCGATGGAGAGATTTACGACATTGCCTGCATAGAAAAAAACAGGATGGAAGAATTAACAGGAAAAAAGGATTCCATGAATGAGCTGGGATTCCGGCTGGCGAATGGTTATACCTATGAAGACGTGCGCTATCAGCTAATGGACCGTCTTTCCGGGTATGGCCTGATTTCTCTCACTTCGAAGGAAAACCAGGCCAGTTATAATATGGTACAGGGAGAGATCCATGAGCTGTATTCCATGGGAACGGTGCTTCCCATCCTGTTTATGTCAATTTCAGTGTTCATGCTTTATGTTGTATTAAAAAAGATGATAGACAGGGATCAAAGCCTTATAGGCACTATGAAATCCTTTGGAATGAGAGACGGGGAACTGATGCTGGCATACCTTTATCAGGGAGCTGAAGTAGGGGTTCTAGGCGCTCTGGCCGGAAGTGTTCTGGCGGTTCCCTTTGGCCGGTATATGTTTTTGATGTATGTGGACTTTTTTAATCTGCCGGACACGGTTTATCACAGCTACATGAACACAAGGATAGGCGGTATGGGAATCGCAGTGGGAACCGGGCTCCTGGCAGTTTACTTAGGGGTCAGGGGAATCTTAAAGATTACTCCGGCCCAGGCCATGAGGGCAAAGACTCCTGCTTCCGCAGGGAATTTAAAGCTGCCCGGTATTTTTGCTTCCAGGCTTGGCGCAATGGAAAAAATGGGCCTGCGCTCCGTGGTAAGGAATCCTTTTCGCGGATTTTTAATTATTTTGGCCATAGCATTTCCTTTTTCCATGTCTTCTGTTCTTTTTTCCTTTCGAGGAGTGGCGGATCAGATGTATTTTGATCAGTTCAGCAAGGTGCAGACCTATGACATACAAATTTCCCTGGACCGTTATG
>DEYX01000244.1 GCA_002365025.1 Hungatella sp. UBA3147
TCAAGTGGGAAATACCATTTTATGATGAAGATTGGGCATGTGTAGGTGCTCCGGGAACGGAGCAGGGGATGTATCCTGGTATAACGTTTCAACGGAATCCTGAGTATCAACCGCCTGTTTGGCCGGATAAGCCTGAAGCGCAACAGCAAATGGCGCATTTAGACTTCGCTGTTAACGATTTGGAAAAGGCAGTTGAATATGCAATTCATTGTGGAGCGAAAATCGCAGATGAACAATTTTCTGATGATTGGAGAGTTATGCTTGACCCTGCCGGACACCCTTTTTGCTTATGTCAGATGAAATCAATGATAGAAAGTCCCCATTTTGCATTGTTATAAAAATCATAACTCAATAAAAATACCTGTACCCTATTGGTTTAAGGCGAAGGGAGCAGGAGATGGAGGGAGTGTCAAGGATAATACGAGCGGCTACGCCGTCCTTGACACTCCCTCCATTGGATTCCTCCACAATCAGCGGTATGCACTTTATCAGGTGCATACCGCCTTTTGCTGTCATCAGCCCGTTTAACGGTACGCGTGCAGTTCCTTCAAACTAGCCTAAAAATAGTATAAAAAACAAAAATTTGGGAATTTGAACAGTATGAATATGAAAATATATTCAGAAATATGGACAAGATAGTTATAAAGGAAAAAATGTTATTATGTTCGAAGAATTATTTACAAAAATGCTTCGGTAAATACTTGAAGAATATCAGTATTTATGAATCCCGCAGGTAGGATTTTATATTACCATACCTGTTGGTCTCTTATTGGGGATGAAAATTTTACACAAATTTTACCTATAATTAACATAGATAATGCTTTAATTATCATTAATTATTGTATAATTAATATTTGTTGTGAAGAGGAAGATAGAAGTTTAAAATATTATAAAGGATAAGCGCTTCTTATTAAAGTTTTAATAAGGAGTCGATTAGCGAGGGTGACGAATGGATGATCAAATGTTAAAATCTGGGCAAAAAGCCAAGATAAAAACAGATGCGGTAAACCTATTTTATGGCAACTTCCAAGCGCTGAGAAATGTTACAATGGATATTACGGAATGTGCTATAACAGCCATAATAGGGCCGTCAGGATGCGGTAAATCTTCTCTTCTGCGTCTTTTTAATCGTATGAATGACCCGATACCGGGAGTTAGGGTAGAGGGAAAAATTTTGCTTGATGATGTTTCAATCTATGATAAAAGTATGGACGTTGTTGCACTGAAAAAAAGAGTTGGTATGGTTTTTCAAAAACCTAATCCCTTTCCTATGTCTGTGTATGATAATATGGCTTTTGGTCCAAGGCATCATGGAATAAAGCAAAGAGCCCGTCTTGATGAGATTGTGGAAAAGAACTTGAACCAGGTAGCTTTATGGGACGAAGTTAAGGACAAACTGAAAGAATCCGCTTTTGATCTTTCTCCGGGACAGCAGCAGCGTCTGTGTATTGCCCGTGCATTGGCTGTGGAGCCTGAGGTTTTATTAATGGATGAATCATGCAGTGCTCTTGATCCGGAATCTACAATGCAAGTTGAGGGGTTAATGGAGGAACTGGCGCAAAAATATACGATCATTATTGTAACTCATAGTATGGAACAAGCAGCAAGGGTGTCTCATATGACTGCTTTTATGATGATGGATCATGATAGAGCGGGGACATTGGTCGAATATGCTCCAACAGCAGAAATTTTTGCTAATCCAAAGGATAAACGCACCGAGGACTATATTACAGGTCGGTTCGGATAAAAATTTTTAAATGTGAACTTGCAGTTGTTTAATATATTCTGAGAAATGGAGGAAATCAAACATTGGAGTTTTATCATAGTTGATGATTTTGATGTTTGATTTTTGTGAGAGACATGAGGAAAAAGATTGTAACGTGCAAATTATTAAGACGAATAAAAGGTACTGTCAGCGTAGTGATATTGACCCTTACTATGGGTATGCTGACTGCATGCAGCCAGGCACCTGGCTCAGCCACAATTGTTGCAGGCTCAACTTCCGTACAACCCTATGCTGAGATTTTGGCAGAAGAGTACATGGCTTTAAATCCAGACGCTGTGATTGATATCCAGGGTGGTGGATCTTCGGCCGGCATTACGGCAACCAAGACACACAGTGCTGATATTGGAATGTCCTCCCGAGCTTTGACCGATGAGGAGAAAACTCTGTGGAATGTAGAAATTGCCAAGGATGGATTGGTATTAATAGTAAACCCAAGAAATCCGATACAAGACCTTACATCAGATCAGATTCGCGATATTTACGCTGCTACAATTACCGACTGGAGCCAATTGGGAGGCACAAAGTCAAAGATCAATATCATAGCGCGAGAAGAAGGTTCAGGTACAAGAAGTGCCTTTGCAGAGCTGTTGATGGGGGAAGAAGAGATAACCCCGAAAGCTATCGTTCAGGACTCCAATGGGGCGGTACGGCAATTGGTTGCGGATGACCCTAATGCGATAGGATTTATCTCTTTGGGTTTGGTTACGGATGAAGTGAAAGCTTTACATTTAGATGGCATCGAAGCGACACGAGAAAATATAATGAATGGCAGCTACAGACTATCCAGGCAGTTTTTATTTGTCACTGACGGCGAGCCGACTGGGTTAAATAGGGAATTCATAGATTTTATCCTTTCTTCAGAAGGGCAAAAATTACTGACCAATGAGGGACTTATTCCATCAGAAGAGGGGGCAGGAAAATGAAGAATTTTAAAGAAAAATTATCTGAGCGTGTGTTTCTTCTAATTGCTCTTTCGACTTTATCGGTGCTTGCGTTAATCACTGTGTTTATATTTATAAAAGGTATCCCTATTATTGCCAAGGTTGGTATAATAAACTTTGTTTTTGGGATGAAATGGGCTCCCAGCCAAGGTGCCTATGGCATTTTCCCGATGATAGTGGGATCTGTATCAGTCACTTTAGGAGCAGCAATCCTGGGAGTT
>DEYX01000328.1:0-3001 GCA_002365025.1 Hungatella sp. UBA3147
TGTCAAGGTGAATCCCTCATCATGCTCCGGTGCAAGCGTAATATATTTTATCAAACCCTTAGCCGCTTCCTGATACTCTTTAAACTGCTCAACAGAAGCAGTAGCGATTGCCTCAGGCGGCTGGGCACCTTTATACTTCATATCCAGATAAGGCCCTTCAAAATGAATTCCAAGAATCTCTGCCCCTTCATATCCGCCTTCCACAACAGCAGCCACATTTGCAACCGCCTTTGTCAGTACATCCGGCATCTGGGTCACAGTAGTCGGAAGGATAGAAGTCACTCCCTCCTCCGGTATCCGTCTCATCCATTCCCGCAATCCTTCCGGTTCTCCATCGTTAGTATCATAACCATAAGCTCCATGGGTATGAATATCAATAAATCCCGGTACAATCCTGTCATCCCCGAAATCCTGATCTGCCGCCATCTCACCATAATCAAGGACTGCTTTAATCTTTTCATCTTCCACCTGAAGCTGTGCCGGGATGAACTGTCCAGCAATCCAGACCCGTCTGCTCTGTATTATCATAACCGTAACCTCTCTTTCCTGATTTTCTCCCCAGCTTACGAACGTAAAGAAATATCCGTAGGGTATTTCTTATGAATAAACTCACACGCCGTTACACTGGTACGTTTATCTATAGTATAAACAGTTCCTCCCCTGTTTTCAAGAAGTTTAGGAATAGTTTCCTCCTTTTGCATGCATCAACTAATCCTGAGAAATCGGCCACCGGATAATCACACGGAATAAATCTGCCTCCACTTCAATCTGAAGCCTGCCGTTCTGCAGCTCCACAAAGCTTTTCGCAATCGCCATTCCAAGACCGGAGCCCTCCGTATTCCTTGCCTGGTCTCCCCTGACAAACCGTTCGGTTATTTCATCCGGATTAAAAGTTAGCTCTGCAGCCGAAACATTCTTTAGTGTAGTGACCACAAAACCGCCTTCCTTCTTCATATCGATATAAGCCCGGGTATGAGGCATTGCATATTTTATAATATTCGTTAACAAATTATCAAATATCCGATAAGTCTTCTGGCTATCCAAAGGCAAAACAATCTTTTCATCCGGCAGGTTCCACCTGAAATCAATGGTAGATTCCTCAATTTTATCACTAAGCTCCAGGCTCACCTCCTTTAACAGACTGACAATATCCACATCCTCTAAATTCAGCGTCACATTATTACTGTTCGCCTTACTGATTTCAAACAAGTCCTCAATAAGCGCTTTCAAACGCATCGATTTCTGTTCCAGTATGTCAATATAAGCCTTCCTCTGCTCCGGTGTCACATGATCTTCCCGCAGCAAGTTTACATAAGTAATAATAGCCGTCAAAGGCGTTTTCAGATCATGTGACATATTGCTGATCAAATCAGTCTTAAGCTTCTGGCTTTTCACCTCTTCCCCCACAGCAACCTTAAACCCGCTTTGTATCTTCTGTATCTCCTTCTTAAAAGGCTCAAATACGCTTAAGTCTTCTTCTATGGCAACCTCTAAATTCCCTTCAGCAATCTGGTTTGTCGCCCTTAAAAGGATCTGATATTTGTCACTTAAATCCTTATAATATTTCCTCATCACAATAAACAAAATAATCGAATAGAGGATCAAAGCGCCAATTCCAAAAAACCACAGGCTGCAAAGAACAGAGAGAATAATAAAGTTCACTCCCACAATCCGGAAAATAGTCCGGTCTGAACGTTCCTGCAGATTGATATTCCCTACAAACAAATAAATTCTGCGGCAAGTATTTTTCATCCATTGCCAAAACCAGCCGCACAAGGTCCGTTCATAAAGGTAACGCTTCAGACCGATTTGCATGACATCACGCACACATAAAACCGCCCAGTAGACGATAGCAAAGGGGATGGACCACCACATTAAATTCCAAAGCTTTATCATGATCCCCGCCACCAGAGGCAGAAAATTGGCCCTCATAAGAGCGTCATACAAATCTCCCCGGTTCGTTATTGCCACAAGGTTTGTAAGTCCTGTTCCGAATAATACGGCGGCGCAGCCGACTCCTGCGACAATCTCAAAAGGCGTTCGTAAAATCCTGCTGTACTCCGGAAATTCCGGGTCAAAACAGGAAACGAAAAAGGCTGCGATCGCTACGGCGCAGATCAGGCCCAGAAAGATCCTGGAAACGCTGCCCGAATAATTATAGGAGCTCCAGACGGTTTCTCTCTCCTCTTCATATGCAGCAATCTGCTGGGCCCTCATCCCATAAGCAAAGGTAACATTTCTCGGGTTTTTCAGCTTTAAATCCGTCTCGTATCGATACTGGTCCCAATAGTGATCACTCATGGGGTCCTTATTCCCCAGGGTTCCCAGGGTATTTAAAAGCCTGACTGTATTATCTCCGCTTACAGCCCCGGTTTCCATCCGCCCAAGATCATCATAACGAAGCACAGCCTTGAACTTATATTCACCACTTCCTCCAATGGAACGGCCTCCCGCATGATCTGCCAAAACGCTGCCGTTCGCATCAAGGATCTGATAGTCCATGTAATTTCTTATTCCGTTAAAATTACGGCTCCAGGATTCGTATTCCTGGATACAGCTTTGGCGAAGATCCTTTAAATACTCATTGCGATCCTCCTGGGCAAGCGATTCATGGGATTCTTCCCCGACAACAGTAATGGTATCCTCTCCTGTTATGATCTCCGTTTCCCCTTCCGAAGCTGCCGCCTGACTGTTCATGCTGTTCCTTAATTCTTCCTCTGCCAGAGGAAAATAGAACTGGAAGGGAGAAATAACACTGCCCTGTTCATACTGGACCTGCTCCAGATAAAGCACATAATTGCCCAGCACCAGATGGTTAAGGAACGCATCCTGTTCATAAACAGGCTCCTCATATCTGGCTGATTCATTTTTAAAAAACGGATAAAGCCCCACCATGACAGATGCAGCCGATAAAACTACGATCACCGCAAGAATTATACTGATCCTATGCCTGTTTTTCAATCTTATATCCAACGCCCCACACCACCTTTAAATATTTCGG
>DEYX01000328.1:3189-3806 GCA_002365025.1 Hungatella sp. UBA3147
ACACCACCTTTAAATATTTCGGCTCCTTCGGGTTGATCTCGATCTTTTCCCTGATTTTCCTTACATGAACCATGATCGTATCCGTGTTAATGGCCCGTTCATTCCAGACCCGTTCATAAATCTCTTCTGCAGAGAATACCCTTCCCGGATTTTTCATAAGAAGAGCCAGTATCTTAAATTCAATTGGAGTCAGTTTCGCCGGTTTTTCGTCAACGGTCACTTCCACCGTATCCTCATTAAGCTCCAGCCCACCGATGGAATAAACATTGCTTTTCTCCCTCTGCTCCTTTGCCTCCAGCATATCCATATATTTTTTATAACGCCTGAGCTGGGAATTCACCCTTGCTAACAGTTCCATGGGGGTAAACGGCTTTGAAACATAATCATCGGCACCGATATTAAGCCCCATGATTTTATCCACTTCCTCAGACTTTGCCGATAAGATGATCACAGGGAAATCATGGGTCTCTCTTAATTTTACGGTCATAGTGATGCCATCCATCCGGGGCATCATCACATCCACAATCGCCAGATGAATCTCTTCCCGCTCCAACACCTTAAGACCTTCCACACCGTCTGCCGCCTGGAACAGCTCGTATCCCTGGCTTCTTAACTAT
>DEYX01000109.1 GCA_002365025.1 Hungatella sp. UBA3147
GTTAAGTATTCTTTTGGATGGTCAAAGGAAGACTAAATCGAAGATTAAAAGGATTTTTGTAACTATTAATAGATGTGCAAAAATGAACAAGGGGGATACATTATGTTGCCATATATAGCAGAATTTATTGGGACCATGATTCTGATTCTTTTAGGCGATGGCGTTGTAGCAAACGTAACATTAAACAAGTCCGGTATGAAAGGTGCTGGTTCAATCCAAATTACCTTTGCATGGGGTCTTGCTGTTTTAATTCCGGCCTTTATCTTCGGTGCTGCTTCCGGTGCTCATTTTAATCCTGCATTAACAATTGCCTTAGCTGTGGATGGAAGCATGGCCTGGGGTCTGGTTCCCGGTTACATAGTAGCTCAGTTTGCCGGTGCATTTTGCGGTGCAGTTCTTGTTTATCTTCTGTTTAAGGATCAATTTGATGCAACGGAATCTGCTGCTACCAAGCTGGGTGTATTTTCAACAGGACCTTCTATTCCCAATATGGGCCGCAATATTTTAAGTGAAGCAATCGGTACATTCGTATTAGTATTTAGTATTAAGGGTATTTCACAGGTCAGCGGCATTGCTACCGGTCTGGATAAGCTCCTGGTATTTGGTATTATCGTTTCTGTTGGTATGTCTCTTGGCGGACTGACCGGATATGCGATTAATCCGGCTCGTGACCTTGGTCCGCGTATTGCCCACAGTGTTCTTCCGATTAAGGACAAAGGCGATTCTAACTGGGGTTATGCACCAGTTGTGATTGTCGGTCCTATCATTGGTGCGGTTGCTGCGGTACTGCTGTATCAGGCAATTCCCTGGGCATAATATTGAGATAATCATATAACCATCCTGATCGATAATATCATATATGGATTGCGGGAGAATGGAGCGGCGCAAATAGGCGTGGAAACACGTCTTGTTTGTGCCGCTTCTGGTAATATATGAAAGGGAGGACACAAAAGTATGTATGACGTAATTATTATTGGAGCGGGTGTATCTGGCAGTGCCGTCGCACGCGAACTTTCCCGGTATAAGGTGAATGCCTGCGTTCTGGAAAAGGAAGAAGATGTGTGCTGTGGCACAACCAAGGCCAACAGTGCCATCATCCATGCGGGCTATGATGCGGCAGAAGGATCCTTGATGGCCAGGCTGAATGTAGAAGGAAATCAAATAATGCCAGAGCTTTCTAAGGAGCTTGATATTCCTTTTGAGCAGTGCGGGTCTTTGGTTGTATGCCTGGATGAAGCATCGCTGCCGAATCTGCAGACCCTTTATGACCGGGGCGTTAAAAATGGCGTAAAGGATCTGGAAATCATTACAGACCAGGAAAGAATCAGAGAAATGGAGCCAAACCTGGCAGATGAGGTGATTGCAGTTTTATCTGCTCCGACAGCAGGGATTGTATGTCCCTTTCATTTGAATATTGCATTGGCAGAAAATGCTTATACCAATGGCATTGACTTTAAATTTGATACTGAGGTAGAGAGTATAACGCAGATCGAAGGTGGCTGGAAGCTGGAAACAAGCAAGGGTGTGTATGAAACCAGGTACGTGGTAAACGCGGCCGGTGTTTATGCAGACCGCTTTCATAATATGGTCAGTGAATCAAAGATCCATATTACTCCCCGGCGGGGCGATTATTTTCTATTGGACAAAAACGCAGGAAAGCATGTGAAAAGGACAATTTTTGCACTGCCGAGTAAGTATGGCAAGGGGGTACTGGTAACTCCTACGGTTCATGGAAATCTTATCATCGGCCCAACCGCTGTTGATATAGAGAATAAGGAAGGCACAGCGACCACCAGGGAGGGCCTTGATGAACTTTCAAAGGCCTGTCTGAACGTAAAGAATCTGCCGTTTAGACAAGTGATCACCTCTTTTGCGGGCTTAAGGGCCCATGAAGACCATCATGAATTTATAATCCGGGAGCTTGATGATGCACCGGGTTTTGTGGACTGTGCAGGTATTGAATCGCCTGGTCTTACAAGCAGTCCGGCAATCGGCAAAATGACAGCAGAAATTTTACGGGAAAAGCTGGATTTAAATGTAAATCCTGATTTTAACGGAACCCGCAAAGGTAACATTGATTTAGATACTTTATCAAAAGAGGAGAAAGCAGCTCTGATTGAGAAAGAACCGGCATATGGCAATATTATCTGTCGCTGCGAAATGGTAACGGAAGGGGAGCTTTTAGACGCCATTCACCGGCCTTTGGGCGCCCGTACCTTAGATGGTATCAAACGCCGGACCAGGGCAGGAGCAGGACGCTGTCAGGCAGGTTTTTGCATGCCTAAAACAATGGAGATTCTGCACCGGGAACTGGGCATTCCCATGACAGAAATAACGAAATCCGGCGGGAATTCACAGCTGTTAGCCGGATATAACAAGGACAGAATATAAAAAGGGGGCGCGCTTCGGATGAAAGAATATGATATTGTGATAATTGGCGGCGGTCCTGCTGGCCTTGCTGCGGCGATCGCGGCCCGGGATAACGGCTCTGAAAGCATATTGATCCTGGAAAGGGATAAGGAGCTTGGGGGGATATTAAATCAGTGCATTCATAACGGTTTTGGACTGCATACATTTA
>DEYX01000108.1 GCA_002365025.1 Hungatella sp. UBA3147
TCTTTAAGCCCTCAATCTCAAGTCCGTTTTTCTTTGCATAGTCCCATAAGGCAGCGTGAATTGCTTCCTCTGCCAGCAGGGAACAGTGAACCTTAACCGGAGGTAATCCATCAAGCGCTTCACAGACGGCCATATTCGTCACAGCCATGGCCTCCTGAACGGATTTTCCCTTTACCATCTCTGTAGCCATGCTGCTGGTAGCAACCGCAGCTCCGCAGCCAAAGGTTTTAAATTTCACATCACGGATAATCTGATTTTCATCAATATCCAGATAGATTCTCATAATATCGCCGCACTTGGCATTTCCTACGGTACCCATACCGCTGGGGTTATCAATTTCCCCTACATTTCTTGGATGCTCAAAATGATCCATAACTTTTTCTGTATACATAATCTATTTTCTCCATTTCAAGGTAATCAATCTGCTTTGTTTCCAGCCGCTAATAGGCGGCGCTTTGAATTATTTCGCCTGATGCTTGATATAATCCTCATAAAGCGGGGACATACTGCGCAGTTTTTCCACGATCTCCTTAATGGATTCCACAACATAGTCCATCTCTTCCTTTGTGTTGTTCTCATCTAAGGTCAGACGAAGGGAACCATGGGCGATTTCGTGAGGAAGGCCAATGGCAAGCAGCACATGAGATGGGTCCAAGGAGCCTGAAGTACAGGCAGAACCGCTGGAGCCGCATATACCTTTCATATCCAGCATGATCAGCAGGGACTCTCCTTCAATAAACTGGAAAGCAAAATTTACGTTGTTTGACAGCCTGTTTTTCCTGTGTCCGTTAATTCTTGTAAAAGGAACCTCTGCCATAACCCGGTCCATCAGATAATTACGAAGCTCACATTCCTTATTTGCTCTATCAGCCATACCTGCAACCGCAAGCTCCACAGCCTTTCCAAAGCCTACGATACCCGGTACATTCTCCGTACCGGCACGGCGTTTTCTCTCCTGAGCGCCTCCATGAATGAAGGAACGGGATTTAATGCCGCTTCTGATATAGAGAAAGCCAATGCCTTTGGGTCCATTGATCTTATGGGCGCTGGCACTGAGCATATCGATATGGTATTCATCTACGTTAATGGGCACATGGCCAAATGACTGGACCGCATCTGTGTGGAATAATATTCCCCGTTCTTTTGCAATCTCTCCGATTTCTTTGATCGGTTCTATGGTTCCTATCTCATTATTAGCAAACATGATGGAAATAAGGATGGTGTCTGGGCGGATCGCTTTTTTAAGCTCTTCCAGCTTTATAACCCCATTTTCATCTACATTTAAATAGGTTACCTCAAAGCCCTGCTTCTCCAAATACTCACAGGTGTGAAGCACGGCATGGTGTTCAATATTACTGGTGATGATGTGTTTTCCTTTTGAAGCATAAGCCTCTGCAGTTGCAATCAGTGCCCAGTTATCAGACTCTGAACCGCCTGCTGTAAAATAGATCTCATTAGCCTTGGCTCCCAAAGTGTCTGCAATAGTTTCTCTGGCTCCTGAGACGGCTTTTTTTGAGATGCCGGAAAACTCGTATACGGAGGATGGATTTCCATAAAACTCCGTAAAATAAGGCAGCATGGCTTCCACGACCTCGGGCCGCGTTTGGGTAGTCGCTGCATTGTCAAGATAAATCAATTGCTTCATATTGTTAGTTCCGCCTTTCTGTAGTCCTAAAGTTAAAAGCTTCATCTACAAATTCTATTATACACACATTTCCTAGAATTTCAATAGGAATGATTCTCATTATAGATACAGTTCAGCCATGCATAAAAATTTATACAATCGGAGCTGGCATAACTGAACTGCAACAAATGTCATGAAGAAGAAGCCCATTCCATATATTTATAATAATTCTCATTTTCAGGAGATTGCATGAATGATTCTCTGAAATTTCCCCGAAAACTTTCGCCAAGAAAATATGCGCTTCTCACCGGCACCCTTCTTTTGACTTCTGCCGGGCTGATCACCCGGTTGTTAGGCTTTTTTTACCGGATTTTTCTCTCACGGACCATTGGCGCAGAAGGACTTGGAATCTTTAACCTGATCCATCCGGTGTTTGGCGTATGCTTTGCCTTATGCGCCGGTTCCATTCAGACCGCCATATCCCAGTCCGTAGCCGCTAATGTGAGAAAAGGCCGTTCCATTTTCCGAACCGGCCTTATTATTTCAGTGGCTATTTCCATGATCCTGGCATACGCCATCATCCGGTTTAAGGACTTCCTGGCCGTCAATATCCTGATGGAACCCCGCTGTGCCCCTCTTCTTCTCTTTATTGCGGTATCCGTCCCCTGCGCGGCCATTCACGCATGTATCAATGGTTACTATTATGGTATGCAGCGCCCTCATGTCCCGGCATCTGCTCAGGTGATTGAACAGTTTATAAGAATCGGGGCCGTGTTCCTCATTGCAGATATCATGATAGAATCCGGGATTAAAATCACTGTCCAGCTGGCAGCCATGGGACATCTGATAGGGGAAATTGTTTCTTCTCTTTATACGATCACGGCCTATCGCTTTTTTTCACCAAAAATGCCCGAAGGTGTCACAGCGGTTGCCTCTTCCTTCCATGAAACTGCTCCCGGGCTTATGCACCTGGCAATGCCTCTTATGGGGAACCGCCTGGTCTTAAATGTCCTTGCAAGCGCAGAAGCCATCCTGATTCCCAGCAGACTGCAGATGTCAGGGCTTTCCGATTCAGGAGCATTTTCCGTATACGGTGTTTTAACCGGAATGGCTTTGCCCTTTATTCTGTTCCCTTCCACCATATTTAATTCCCTGGCTGTCCTTTTGCTGCCAACGGTAGCCGAGGCCCAGTCAGAGGGAAATGACCGGAGGATCGGAGATGCCATTTCCATGTCACTTCGTTACTGCCTGTACGTGGGAATCCTTTGCATCGGTATCTTTACCCTGTTTGGTAATGACTTGGGCGTCAGCGTATTTAAGGATAATAGCGCCGGAACCTATATGACCATATTAGCTTGGCTTTGTCCCTTCCTCTATCTGGTAACTACTATGGGAAGTATTTTAAACGGCCTGGGGAAAACCTCTGTCACCTTTGTCCAGAACGCCATTGCATTGTTATTGCGTTTAGGATTTGTTCTTTTTGGAATTCCCAAATATGGGATATTAGCCTATCTGGTGGGAATGCTGGCAAGTGAACTGCTTCTGGCCATGATGCATGTGCTGACCCTTCGGAAAAAGGTGGATTTTGTGTGGAATGCTTGGGATATGATCCTAAAGCCGGCGGCTCTGATGGTGCTCGCCATCGGTATCTACTTTGCGCTGTTTTCCGTGGCGGATCCATTTAAGAGTATGCCATTATTTATAAAAACTGCATTCCATATTACTATATTAAGCATATTCTATCTGGTACTCCTCCTTGGCGCTCATGTTATGAAAGGGGAAAAATCCAGGGATCTTTAAGGATTATTTTTTGATGAGGATTTACGTTCTACATATATAAAAAGTAAAAAACGGACTGTCAAAAGTCCGTTTTTATAATTTCCGTTTTTAATCAATTCCGACCATTACTGAAGTCGCTTTAATGATGGCATAGGCATCCTTTCCGACTTCCAGTCCTAAGTCCTTCACCGCCGCCATGGAAACTGTGGACGATACGATATTGCCGCCGCCGATATCAATAGTTACAATGGCGTTTACCGCACCTGTTTCAATTCCTACAACTTTACCTTTAAACTGATTTCTTGCACTGAGTTTCATCTCATATGCCTCCTCTCATCCAAACCTGGCCTGTGTAAATATACTTCGGTATCCCTTTACACCCGGTAAAACGGGGCGGATTCTCCAAAAAAACATGGCAGAAAAGTGGAAATATAAGAAGTAATTATGGATTGTATGCCAGAAGATTATACTGATTTTTCATAAAATGATTGTAAGCATTTCTATACTCATTGTCAACCGGTTCTCACAAACACTAAAGCAAAAGCAGGAGGTCTTCCTTGGGAAACTTAATAAATGGCGGAATATTTTGAAGCTTTCCTTCCTCAAAGTCCATTTTATCCTGGATCCACCAGATCTTTGAGGAGGTTTTATCGTCTGAGTTCTGGAACAGGTACTGCCTTTGGAAAGGCGTATCGGCAAACCCAGCCAATTCAATTCCCATGACATTTTCCTCCGACTGTTCCTGGACCGGAATCAGGTTATGGCCCCGGATTCCTACGTACCTGACGGAATCTCCGATTTTCTCCTCTGTTTTAAGCTTTATCTTCCATTCACAGGCATAAAGCTCATAATCACTTATTTTCTCTATGGAAGATATATTTTTGCAGCCGGTCAGCTTCGCTGCTTCCATTCTTTCCGGTCTGCGGAAAATATCTTTTGTGCAGCCTTTTAATATGGTTTTTCCTTCTGAAAGGAGCATCATATGGTCACAGAATTTGTAGATTTCATCTCTGGAATGGGACACCATGAGCACATCACCGTTATATTCCCTGATCAGTTCCAGCATTTCCATCTGAAGCGTATCCTTTAAAAAGCCATCCAATGCAGAAAACGGCTCATCTAACATAATAATATCCGGCTTGTATAAAAGCATGCGGGCAAGGGCCACTCTTTGCTGCTGCCCTCCCGACAGCTGGGAGGGATATCTTTTTTCCAGTCCTTCCAGCTGAAAGCGCCTCAGCTGTTCAGCGACAAGGAGAAGCTTATCCCGTTTTTTTCCCGGAATCACGATACTCAAGTTTTCTTCTACCGTCATGGTGGGAAACAGGGCATAGTTCTGAAACAGGTAGCCGGTACGGCGTTCTCTGGCAGGCAGATTGATCCCCTTTTCCGAATCAAACAACACCTTCCCGTTTAAAACGATCCGGCCTTGATCCGGTTTTTCAATTCCTGCCACACATTTTAAAGTCATGCTTTTCCCGCAGCCTGAGGCTCCTAAGATCCCCATGCAGCCAGCCTCAGTTTCAAATTCCACATTTAAATCAAATCCTGAAAACTTTTTTCGGATGTTTACCTGCAATGCCATATCAAATCCACCTGTTCACATGTTTCATTTTTTTTCCGGATATATAATTTATAACAGCAACAATAAAAAAAGACAAGATTACAATGACACATACCCAGAATCCAGCCCTATCCCAGTTTCCTGCCGCAACTTCGGAAGCAATTGCAACAGAAACCGTTCTGGTCTTTCCCAGGATGTTTCCTGCCAGCATGGCTGTTGCCCCGTATTCTCCGATGGCTCTGGCAAAGGCGAGTACGGTTCCGGAAGCCAGTCCAGGAGCTGCAATGGGAACGATGATTTTCCAGAAAATCTTCCTCTCCGATAGCCCCAGGGTCCTCCCCGCATGGATCATGTCAACGTCCACCTGCTCAAAAGCTGCCCTCGCATTCCGGTACATCAAAGGAAATGCGATAACAAATGCAGCTATAACACAGCCTGGCCATGTCTGTACCATCTTTATATTAAATTCTTCAAAAAGAAATTTTCCGAAGGGTCTTCGAAGGCTGAAGATCAACAGAAGAAAGAATCCGGCCACAGTAGGCGGGAGTACCAAAGGCAATGTTAAGATACCATCTACAATGGATTTTGCCGTGTTATTCAGCTTCATAATCAGCCTTGCGGCGCCTATCCCCAGAAAAAATGTCAGCACCGTTGCCAGAATCCCCGTTTTCAGAGAAATAAAAAGGGGACTCCAATCTATTGTTTTCATCAGTTCAAGCATAGATTTTCACCCCCTTTTTTATGTATTATTTATTTAGAAGATTTTGCGAATCCGGCATCCGTAAACAGCTTCATTACGCCTTCATCGTTTACCAGAAACTCTTTAAAATCAGCGGCTGCTTTTGCCTGCCCTTCTGATGCCTCCTTGTCAATAATCAGGCCTACCGGATAAACAGCAGGATCGATCATGGTATTATCTGCTTCAGCAATGATTTCAACCTTGTCCGCCATAGAAGCCGCATCAGTTGCATAAACAACTCCAACTTCGTTGCTTCCTTCTGCAACAGCTGTCAGAACAGCAGTAACATTGGCGCCTTCGTTAATTTCCATCTTCATTACCTGATCAAGGGTTCCCAGATTGGTGAACAGCTTTCTTGCATACTGGCCTACAGGTACGTCCTCTCCTGCGAGAGCAAGGCTTGATGCCTTTGTAATATTGTCAAAGCCGGTTACTTCAGTTTTCCCAGCCTTTGGCTTAATGAGAACAATCTTATTCTCAAGAAGGTTGCTGATGGAGCCGTCTACTATAAATCCGCCATCCTTTAACGCATCCATCTGTTTGGTTGCCGCAGAAAAGAAAATGTCACACTGAGCGCCTTCTTCGATCTGAGTCTGAAGAGTGCCTGAGCTGTCTGCATTGTATATTATGTTCACATTTGGATGATCCTTTTCATAAGTTTCCTTGATCTTTTCCATTGTGTTTTTTAAGCTGGCTGCAATGAAGACATAAAGGTCTTCCTTCTCTGCTTTTGCCTCGGTGGTTTCTTCTGCCTTCGTAGTTTCCTCCGCTTTACTGGTTTCCTCCGCTGCAGTTGTCTGATCCGCCTGCGTAGCCTTTGTACCGGTTGAACCGCACCCCGAAACCGTACCGGCAGCAAACATTGCTGCCATCATTACTGCCAGTAATTTCTTTCCTTGTTTCATAATACTTCCTCCTGGTTTTTCGAACAATAAGTTGTTCATTTTAATTATGTTTTGTTGGGTTTTGTCCCGTTTGGTAATTACCAATTCATTTTAGTTGAAATTTTAAGGAATGTCAATGCCAATCTAATTATATAATAACATCGGGATTTAAACCGGCTTTTGCCGCTTTGATTGACATTGAAATGAAATATGCTATAACTAATTATAACTGATGGAAACCACAAGAAATGAAGAGGAAACCGTATGGAAAAAATATATACCACCCAGGAAGTCGCCGATCAGCTTAAAATCAAAAAGTCTACTGTTTATGAATTAATAAAAAGAGGAGAATTAAGGGCAAATAAGGTAGGCAAACAGATAAGGATCAGCCAGGAACAGCTGGATGAATACTTAAAGGTTCCAAACAGCAGCAGCCCTTTCCAGGCAGATGAGTCTCTTCCCGGGATCATGGATATCCCTCTGTTTACCGCTGATTCCGCGATCCGGCAGATGGATTATCTCCTTAACGCCAGCGGCCTGATCATAAGCAGTCAGGAATCCAGAGTTGTGGAACTGCTTCGCAGCCAGCTGAGCCTGTGTCCGGACAGCCTTCCCATCCTGCATTCCTATATGAATGAATATAACAGCCTGTATTCCCTGTACTATGAAAAGACCCATATGGCACTCACTTCTTTCTGCACCAGCCGGGAAGGACAGGAAATCGAGCAGATTCAAAGCCTGCTGCCAGGAAAAGAAGCAGTAATCATCCATATCTGCAGCCTTTTAGCAGGTTTTTATATCAGAAAAGGAAATCCAAAGGACATACACACCCTAAAGGATATATGCCGGCCAGATATCCGGTTCATAAACAGGGAGAAGGGAAACGGATACCGGATCTATCTGGATTCCAGCCTTACGGCCCAAAGCATTGAAAAAAACGCTATTCACGGATACCAGAAAGAATGCCTCTCCCATATGTCAGCAGCAAATGCAGTCGCATCGGGAGCCGCTGATGCGGGCATCGGCGATATCTCCCACCTGGCTGCATACCCGCAGTTGGATTATATCTCTTTATCCTCCGTCTCTATGGACTTAGTCTTTTCTAAAGAAGCACTGAACCATCCGGCCTTTCAAAGGATTGCCGACACCATAAGTTCCCAGGAATTTAAAAACAGTCTCCTTCCATTTAAGGGATATGAAATTGGTAAGACAGGTAATTGTACATTTGTGAATCGCTGACAGCTTTTTCCAGGATATAAACTTTTCATAAAGATTTTAGTTGCACTCGCAACTAATTGTGTGTTAAACTAGTCATGATCTAAAAAGAGTCTGCAGGCTCATGCACAATTCTGTGCAAATTATCATTCTTAAGAATCCCTATCATAAAAAACGGACAACAGGAGGTATCTCTTTGAATCAAAAATTAAAAGAAAAAATAGTAGAATCCCTATCATCTGTCCTGCCCGTTACATGTATCGTGTTGATCCTGTGCATAACCATCACTCCCATGCCACTTGACCCACTGATGCTGTTTCTGGTAGGTGCAACACTTTTAACCGTTGGAATGGGCTTTTTCACACTTGGTGTCGACATGTCCATGATGATCATCGGGGAAAAGGCAGGTGCCCACCTGGCAAAATCCAAAAAGCTGCCGCTTATTGTTTTTGCCTGTTTTATCATTGGTTTTATTATTACCGTCGCAGAACCGGACCTTCAGGTCCTGGCGGGACAGACGCCCGCAGTTCCTGACATGGTCCTGATCCTTTCTGTGGCCGTAGGAGTAGGGGTATTTCTGGCTATTGCATTTTTAAGAACCCTGTTTGGCTGGAGCTTATCCCATATCCTTATGATCTGCTATGCCATACTCTTTATTACATCCGCTTTTGTTCCAAAAGAATTTCTGGCTGTGGCCTTTGACTCCGGCGGAGTTACAACAGGCCCTATTACGGTGCCCTTTATCATGGCACTTGGCGTGGGTCTCTCAACCATCGGGAGGGGTAAGAATTCGGATAGCGACAGCTTCGGTCTGGTCGCCCTTTGCTCCATCGGACCGATTCTTTCCGTTATGATACTGGGTCTGGCCTATAAATCCTCTGCCACTGATTATGAAGCCTTGACGATCAATTCCATAAACAATTCCCAGGATCTTTGGCTGGCTTTTCAGCATGAACTTCCTGATTATGCCTGGGAGGTCTTCTTGGCTCTTTTCCCCGTTTTGCTGTTCTTTATCGTA
>DEYX01000107.1 GCA_002365025.1 Hungatella sp. UBA3147
GAACGGTGACAGGGAATCCGCGGCCATCGTCACCTTGTCAGCTTTGTTTGGGCGGCGCGGCGGCACCGTTTGTTCCGTGGCAGACAATTTATGCACCGGTGAGAGCTTTGAAGCGGGAAGCGGCCATAACTTTGCCATAGACATCGCCTTAGAAGGCTGTGCTCTGTTAAATGAGATGGACAGAAAAAAGGAAGAGAAAAAAAGAGGATAAAACAATGAGCGTAAAAAAAGTAATTATTGACTGCGATCCTGGTATGGATGATTCTATGGCCATTGTGATGGCGTGTAAGTCAGAGGCACTGGAGGTAAAAGCAATTACCACGGTGAATGGCAATTACCCGGTAGATGTGACGAGTAAAAATGCCTTAAAGGTTCTGGAACTGATCGGGAGGACCGGGATACCGGTAGGAAAGGGCATGCCGGAACCTATGGTACGCCAGTCGCCAAAGGATCCGTTTACCCATGGAAAAGATGGGCAGGCGGAGAATTTCCTTCCGGACCCTGTAACACCGTTGTGTAAGAAGAATGCAGTTGAATTAATCATTGATACGGTAAAAGAGAATCCTGGGGAAATCTACATTCTATGTACTGCTCCGATGAGCAATGTTGCTATGGCAATGAAACAGGCGCCTGAGATTAAATCCATGATTGCCGGCATCTATGCCATATCCGGTGCATTTGGCCTTAATAAATATGCCTTTGCCAATGCCACGGGAGATACGCCCCAGAGTGAGTGGAATGTGTATGTTGATCCAGAAGCGGCTGAAATCGTCTATCAATCAGGTGTTAAGCTGGTAGCCCTGGGGCTTGATGTTGCAACCCATTTTGATGTGAACCTGACGGAGGAAGATATTGCTATGCTGGAAGCCAGTGAGAAGCCGGAAGCCAAATTCCTTCTGCAGGCAATCCGGTTTGTAAACGGGAGAGGCTTCGAGACATACTGCGCGGTAATCGATTGTATGGCAGTGGCTTATGCCATTGATCCGGCACTGGTGGAGACAATCAAAGGACATGTGGGGATTGAAACTCACAGTAAGCTGACCCTGGGGATGACAGTGCTTGACAGAAGGCACCATCATGTATGGGAAGACTTGCCTGTGATTGAAATCGGTGTCGCCGTCGACTGTGAACGATTCCTGAAGCTATTGATGCAGCTTGTGCTGGCCTGAAATTATTAGCGACGCAAGGAATTGGCATAGAGAAAGGCGGTAGATCAATGTTTAAGAATGAAAAAATTTATATAGCAGGTCCTGAATGTTTTTATACCGGAGGATTTGGCGTGTTAAACGCAATGAGACGCAGAGCGGAGAGCCTTGGCTTTGGAGTAACATTGCCCAATGACCATCCGCTGGATATGGAAAATCCGGTGCTTCATAAACGGGCGGACAGCATTTTTGAAGATTTAAAGGTGGTGATGAATGAATCCACTGCAATTATTGCAGACCTGGAGGCATACCGGGGATCGGAACCGGACAGCGGAACGGTCTATGAGATAGGGATGGCCTATGCCAGGGGAATTCGCTGTTATGGTTATACCAGAGATAAGCGTCCGCTGGCGTGGAAGGATCAGAAATATGTGATGAAAGACAGGAAGGTATATGATGAGCACGGAAAGCCCGCGCCATACAAGGAACTTCCGTTCTCTCCATGTATTATCGGATCTACCAAAATCGTGGAGGGTGATTTTGATGACTGCCTGAAAATGATGATGACGGATGTGGAAGAAGATTATAAACGGGAGGCCAAACGAGACCGTAAAATTTTCGAATCCCTTCGTCCGATGGAAAGCCGCGGGAAAAGACCGGTTGTGTATCTGTCCGGACCGGAGCGCTATGACACGGATGCGGAGCAAAAATATGAAGCCATGAAAAAAATCTGTGACAAATACGGTATGGATGCATGTTCTCCTCTTGACTGGGCAGATGGGGTGGAAAAGATAGAATCGGAAAATTCATATACCACTGCAGCCAATGTATTTGACAACTGTCAGCAGCAGGTAAGTAACTGCGATTTAATCGTAGCCAATTTAAATGATTACAGAGGATATGAGTGCTGCAACGATACAGGATTTGAATGCGGCATGGCATTCCAATTAGGAAAGAAACTGTATGGTTACATGGATGACACCAGGCCAATGAAATACCGTATTCCCCATCTTGGAGAAGACAGGGAATTCCGTGATATGAGCGGCTGCAATGTGGAAAACTTTGACTATCCGCTGAACCTGATGTTTGGCTGCTCTATGAAAATCTTTGAGGGTAAATTTGAAGCAATGATCGGGAAAGCGGCACAGGATTTTTTTAAAAATGCAGCAGATGATAGGAGGAGTTTTCATGAATAGCGAAAATGCGTTGGTGCGCCAGGTACTTAGCCTGCCGGAATTAATTGAACAGCAATACAATGATTTAGAACCAAAGGCAAGAAAAGCTTTGTCAACTCCGGAGATTTTTGGCATCCAGCGGATTATCCTTACCGGATGCGGGGATTCCTATGCGGCCGCACTGGCAACAAAGCATGCTTTTGAAATGTTGACGAACCTGCCTTGCGAAGTGGTTCCAGCCATTGAACTTAGCCGTTTCTATTCCAGAAAGCAGCTTGGATTTGCGCCGAATAACCCGCTGGTCATCGCTGTCAGCAACTCGGGAGGTGTTTCAAGAGTAGGAGAGGCCATCCTGGCGGTAAGAAAGCATGGTGCGTTTGTCCTTGGTATTACGGGAAAGAAAGACAGCCTTTTAGGACAGAGCGCAGATAAAATCCTGGAATTGAATCTCCCGCCTTTTGATGCGGCGCCGGGAACACGCTCCTATATGGTGTCTGTGATGTCGCTTCTGTTAATCGCCATCCGGATCGGGGAAGTGAAAGGCTGCTATACCATGGATGAAGCCATGGATATGAGGTTTGACATGGTACAGCAGGGAAGAGAACTGGGAAGATTGCTTCCTGGGATGACAAAACAGGTATATGACATTGCAGAACAGTGGAAAGAGTTGGAGGTCTGCGATTTTGTGGGAAGCGGTTTTGACTATGCAGCTGCCTGGTTTGGCCATGCAAAGATATTAGAAGCCATTGGAAAGCCTGCCATGCATATTAATTCAGAAGAATGGCTGCATTTGAATTTCTTTATGCGGAAGGTAGATAAAATCGGGACCATCATAATAGCCAACACCACTAACCCGGCCATGAGCAGAAATAAAGAACTGATCCAGTTTGCCCATGCCCTGTCAAGGCCGCTTATGGTGATAACTGACGGCGGAAAAGAAGATTTTGCTGTAGACACCAATTATGTAAAAGTACCTAAGACAAAATATCAGATTCATATGCCCTTAACCCAGTATGCGCCAATCTGCCTTTTGGCAGGATATATGATGGATATGATAGGCGAAGTGGCTGGAAGAGGCTGTGAAGGGGTATGGCATATTGCGGATGGCGCTCATTGTATCCATCAAAGTAAAATAGAGATTATATAATAAAAGATGGAGGACGAGGTCATGATTAACGAATGTAAAAAGTTTAAAATCAGTACAGGATTCAATGAAGTGGCGCCGCTCACGGATACGGTGAAACTTTATGTGGAACAACTCGGAATAAAGGAAGGACAGTGTGTGGTATTTACCCCGCATACGACAGCAGGGCTTACCATTACTTCTTTCTGGGATCCAAGAGGATTTGAGGATATTATGGATGAAATTGACCGCTTAATTCCCACAAGGATCAATTTTAAACATCAGCATGATACGCCTCAGGATGCAGCAGGCCATGTGAAATCTTCCCTGATTGGAGTGAATTTATCCATTCCGATCCACGAGGGAAAGCTGATGCTGGGGCATTCTCAAGGGATTTATTTCTTAGAGTTTGACGGGCCGAGAAACCGGGAATACATGATCAGCGTGCTTGGCGAATGAAAACTAATTCCCAGTCCGGAACCTTCAAGCTAAGAAAAATTGATCGTCTATGAATAAATAAAAGCAGAAAAGGGGTGCATAGTACCTCTTTTCTGCTTTTATAAGGTTTTATAATACTTTTGTACAGGGCCATTATTGCTTGTCCGTGATAAGAAAAGCCTGTATATCCTATTTATCAGTAGTTTATATCGGAAACCCATTTAACCCTGAAAATCAGGATGGTAGTAATAATGGCAGCCATGTAATTGGAGAATAGATTGCCCCAGAATACGGAATAAAAGCTTAGAAATTGCTCCGTTGCCAATATAAATATGTACCGCAGGAGCCATACCCGCAGCAAGCTGATGAAGAGAGTGATCCGGGTCTTACCCAGTCCGATAAAAGCCCCCTGCTGGACCATACAGATGCCAAATCCAATCACGGAATAGGTATAAATATGAAGCGCCTGGTTTGCCACAGCAAGAACAGAGGGGTCCCTGGTGAATAACACCGTAAGTTTAGAAGACAGAGGAACGACCAGGGCGATCAAAAGGGCAGCAGTGATTGCACTTATGACACAGCCCGCCAAACAAGCCTTTTTTGCCTTATCCGGCTGGTTTGCCCCCACGTTCATGCTGACCATGGTAGTGACGGCGGAACCGAAGGATGAAGGCAGTATGAAGCATATTGAGGTAATGTTATTGGCAATTCCCTGCCCGTTTAAAACAACGGCCCCGTATTTTTCTACTTCATTGTTGATGAGGAAGAATCCCAGGTTTAGCATCAGGCTGGAAAGCATGGCAGGAAAGCCTATGCGCATAAGGGTGTTGATGATGGTCCAGTCAAACCGGAAGCCTTTCAGGACAAAGCGCTCTCCTGTTTTCTTTAAAAATAATTCATAGTACATCCAACCGGTAATTAAAAAGTTAGATGCCAGGGATGCCATGACAGAACCTACAAGGCCCCAGTGGAAAACAACGATAAAGAGGGCACTGAAAATAATTTTTAAAATCAGCATGATCACCATTCGGACAAAGGTATCCTCCGGCTTGCCATTGGCATTCTTTATGGAATTATAAATAGATTCCATGAAGGAAAACGGTGTCACACAGGCGCTCAATGCAAGATAGACAAAGACATCGTGAGAAATCTCTTCATTTACATGGGCAGATATGGGAAAGGCAAGGGCAATCAGCAGTGGTGCCAGGAGAAAACCCAGTAAAAAGGTAAAAACGATGATTTGAGTGGAAATCTTCCGGCTATGTTTAAAGTTGCCGTTTCCATTAGACTGCCCGATGATGGCCATTCCAGCCACACTCACTCCCTGAGCCAGGGCAGAGATCATATTTACAATGGGGGTGCAGTATGTAACAGCGCTTGCCGCCTGGGTTCCTACGAGATTGTTGAGAAACAGACCGTCGATGACCGGTATTGCGGATTGGATGAGACCCATCATGAGGGTAGGGACGGAAAGAAATAATATGGTCGCGGAAACAGAGCCGTTAAGAATTAAATCCCTCCGTTGCTCATTGCTTTGTTTTAAAAAATTTGATTGCATGGTCGATTCACCTGATTAGTAGATTTGCGGTAGAGTTTTCGGTCAATACCGTACAATTTTTAAATATACACTTGGAGAAAAAGAAAGTCAAGTAAACTTTTGCTATGGTTTTTATTTTGTTGTATTAAGGAAGCAACAGGCTGCGGAGTTTTTAACCAGTGGCTCCTTTAAAACTGTGAAATCAAATTAAATATCCAGAAGTATGAATAATTAATATATGTTAGGATCAATTCAGAGCAAACATATCATTCTATATGAAAATAGATTATTTGTTTCATAGAATGGAATGTCTTTTTTTTACAAAATACGGAAAATAAGGTATAATATAGGGCAGATTAATCAGTCCGGTCTGGCTGGCTGCAAGTTATTAAATCAAACAGTTAAATTCAGCGCTGCTTTCATTATAATTGCCGGCTGTATCACGTATTTTGGAAGTAGGGTTTATTTGGAAAGGAAGAAAAAGAATGAAGATCCTTGTTTGTATCAAACAGGTACCTGACAGCAATAAAGTTGAGGTGGATCCTGTTACAGGCGTGTTAAAAAGAGACGGAGCAGCTTCAAAGATGAATCCCTATGACCTGTATGCCATAGAAACTGCCCTTCGAATCAAAGAGAAAACCGGAGGCCTTGTTGACGTTATTTCCATGGGACCTCCGCAGGCCATGCAGGTCATTAAAGAAGCATTTTCCATGGGGGCAGACCATGGAACGCTTTTGTCAGACAGACGTTTTGGAGGAGCCGATGTCCTTGCGACCAGCTATACCCTGGCACAGGGAATTAAGGCAATGGGAGAGTATGATTTAATTCTCTGCGGCAAGCAGACCACAGACGGGGATACTGCACAGGTAGGCCCGGAAATAGCGGAATGGTTAAACCTTCCAAGCGTATCCAATGTTGTGAGTATCCGGAAGTTAGAAGAAGATGGAATTACGGTAGATATGGATCTTCCTGATGAGGTAGAGGTGGCTAAAGTAAAATTTCCATGTCTTTTAGCAGTGGATAAAGATATCTTTCAGCCAAGACTCCCGTCATATGTAAAAAAATTAAAGACCAAGGACAGAAAGATTCAGGTTCTTACCCTTGATGATATGAAGGATAATGACGAAATAAATTACGGTCTTAACGGATCGCCCACTCAGGTACAGAAGATCTTCCCTCCGGAAACAAACGATAAAAAGGAAGTGTGGGATGAGTCGGGAGATGTGCTTGCGAAAAAGCTGTTTGACAAAATGGAAGAGCTGAAGTTTGTTTAGGAGGTGAAGCAATGGCAAGGTTAATCATACATCAGGAGAGAATTCCTGATCGTCAGGAATTGATAAAAATCTGTCCCTTTGGAGCGCTGGAGGAGCAAGATGGAAAAGTTATCGTAAATGCTGCCTGCAAGATGTGCCGCCTTTGTGTAAAAAAGGGGCCTGAGGGCGCAGTAGAGTATGTGGAGGACGTTAAAAAAACCGGGATCAACAAAGACAAATGGAAGGGAATTGCTGTTTATGCAGACCATGTAGACGGCGCCGTTCATCCGGTCACCTATGAACTGATTGGAAAGGCAAAGGAGATGGCGGCAGTTACCGGGCAGGAGGTATATGTACTGTTCATGGGAAAGGATATCCGTGAAAAAAGTGAAGAAATCCTTCATTATGGAGCTGATAAAGTCTTCCTATATGACAAGGAGGAGCTGTCCCGTTTTAAAATAGAGCCCTATACAGCGGTCTTTGAAGATTTTATCAATAAAGTCAGACCCTCTTCCATACTGATAGGAGCAACCACCGTAGGACGTCAGCTTGCGCCAAGAGTAGCTGCCAGAATGAAAATCGGTCTGACTGCGGACTGTACCATTTTGGAAATGAATCAAAATACGGATTTATCCCAGATCCGGCCAGCCTTTGGCGGCAACATTATGGCTCATATCAAGACCCCGAATCATCGACCTCAGATCGCTACCGTCCGGTATTAAATCATGAATGCCCCTGCCCGCTTAGAAGTAACATCGGGAGAAATCGTGAATTGTGATATCGATAAGGGAAAGCTTGTCTGTCATGTGGAGGTCATTGATATTTTGCCAAAGGAGAAGGAGACCTTTATTGAGAATTCTGAAGTTCTGGTGGTTGCCGGAAGAGGAGTGAAAAAAGAAGAGGATTTAAGCATGCTCCGGGAGCTGGCAGATCTTATGGGAGGCCAGGTGGCATGCACCAGACCGATGGCAGAATCCGGCTGGCTGGATGCAAAATATCAGATTGGCTTAAGCGGACGTACTGTCAGACCGAAGCTGATCATCACCTGTGGAGTTTCCGGTGCCATTCAGTTTGTGGCCGGCATGAACCATTCAGATACTATATTTGCAATCAACAACGACCCCAGGGCGCCGATCTTCAAATCAGCTCATTATTGTCTGGTAGGCGATCTCTATGAAATTCTCCCGAAACTGATTGCAAGGGTAAAAGAGAAGAAAGGAGTATAATCATGGGATATAAAAAACTGGATCAAGATGATATTGCTTACATAAAAAATATCATTCTGGACGAGGAGCGTATTCTGACCGGTGATTTTATTAATGTAGAGTACAGTCATGATGAATTAAGCGGTACCAGCAGCTATCCTGACATTGTAGTGAAAGCAAAATCAGCAGAAGAGATATCTGAAATCATGAAGTATGCCTATGAAAATGTCATCCCCGTGACTCCAAGAGGTGCCGGTACCGGCCTGGTGGGGTCATCCGTAGCCATGGAACACGGAATCATGATAGATACCACACTGATGAATCATGTACTTGAACTGGATGAGGATAATCTGACAATTACGGTGGAGCCAGGCGTTCTGCTGATGGAACTTTCTGCTTACGTGGAAGATCATGATCTGTTCTACCCGCCGGATCCCGGCGAAAAATCTGCTACCATCGGGGGTAACATCAGTACCAATGCAGGAGGCATGCGCGCCGTGAAATATGGAGTGACACGTGACTATGTAAGAGGTCTGGAAGTTGTCCTTCCAAGTGGTGAGATTACGGAATTCGGAGGTAAGGTCGTAAAAAACAGCTCCGGGTATGCCCTTAAGGATTTAATGGTAGGTGCTGAGGGAACTCTCGGTTTTATTACAAAGGCCACGTTAAAGCTGATTCCCCGCCCTAAGATGGTCATCAGCCTGCTGATTCCGTTCCCTACCCTGGATCATGCAATTAATACGGTTCCTTTAATTGTAAAATCAAAGACCATTCCCACAGCCATCGAATTCATGCAGAGGGAAGTTATTATTGATGCAGAGCAGTATTTAGGAAAGGCATTTCCGGATAAGCAGTCAGACGCTTATCTGCTCTTAAAATTTGACGGAAATTCAGTAGAAGAAATTGAAAAGGCATATGACAGTGTTGCAAAGCTCTGCCTGGAACAGGGCGCCCTTGATGTTCTGATTTCTGATACGGAGGAGAGAGAAGATTCCATCTGGAAGGCCAGGGGAGCATTCCTGGAAGCCATCAAAGGCTCTACCACCTACATGGATGAGGTCGATATGGTCGTTCCAAGAAGCTCAGTCAATGAAATGGTCACCTATCTGCATGGACTGCAAAAAGAGTGTGAGTTAAGGATTAAGTGCTTCGGACATGCGGGAGACGGGAACCTCCATGCTTATATGCTAAAAGATGCTTTAAGCGACGAGGAATGGGAAAAACGTATGAGCAAAGCAATGGAGAAAGTTTATGAAAAGGCCAGGAAGCTGGGAGGTCAGGTTTCAGGAGAACATGGCATTGGTTTTGCAAAGAAGCCATACCTTAGGGAATCTCTCCCGGAGGTGAATTTAATTCTGATGAACGGAATTAAAAAGGTGTTTGACCCTAATAATATTTTAAATCCTCACAAGATTGCCCAAATGTAACGGATTGAAATAAAGGAGCTTTAGCCTTATGGTTCAATACAATTCCATAAGGTTAAGACTCCTTTTTAAAATTAAAACCTAATCTTCTTTTCCAGCAAAGCAATGCCCTGATACAAAATCGCCGATACAATACACAGGATCACGATGCTCATTACCACCAGATCCATCTTAAATACCTGGCTTCCATAGATAATCAAATATCCCAGTCCTTTATTCGCTGCCAAAAATTCTCCAATGATAACGCCAACCAGACAAAGCCCGATATTGACTTTTGTATTGCTGATGATAAGAGGCACAGAACCAGGAAGAAGTACCTTGAAAAGGACATCTTTTTTCTTACCGCCCAGGGAATAGATCAGCTTGATCATGTCAGGATCTACCTGGGAAAAACCGGTATGGAGCGTCATAATGCATCCAAAAACGGCCACAGAAATGGAAGCAACAATGATGGTCTTAATATTATTGCCCAGCCATACAATTAAGATGGGAGCAAGGGCGGATTTTGGTAGGCTGTTGAGCATGACAAGATAAGGCTCCAATACTTCCGATACACTGCGGCTGGACCATAAAAGAACAGCGATCAGCAGGCCTGAGACGGTGACCAGGGCAAAGCTTATGAGGGTTTCCATTACGGTTACCCCGATGTGCATAAAAATGCTTTTGTCCACTACCATATTAAGAAAGCAGATGGTCACACGGGAAGGTGAGCTGAATATGAAGTCATTGATCATGCCCAGTCTTGCACACAGCTCCCAAAGAGAAAGAAGCAGTACCAGCAGCATGGTACGCCACACTCTGACATTGCGGCGGTGCAGCTTTTCCTTTTCAATAAACTCCTGTTGGGCTAAGGTGGGATGAGTCTCAATCATGATTCTGCAGCTCCTTCCATACCTGATTAAAGTAAACAGAAAATTCCGGCATGTTTCGCCGGGTCAAAGGCCGTATATCGTCGCCTCCGAAGGAAACAGGTACGATGGCTTTTATTTTGCCGGGCCTGCTTGTCAGTACGATGACTCTGTCGGCAACACTGATAGCTTCGGAAAGGTCATGTGTGATAAGAATCGCAGTTTTATGAGTGCTTTTTATAATGGAACTGATGTCATCACAGACGGAAAGTCTGGTTTGATAGTCCAATGCGGAAAATGGTTCATCTAATAAAAGAAGGTCCGGTTCCAGGGCCAGGGTACGTACCAGTGCGGCACGCTGCCGCATACCTCCGGACAGTTCAGACGGCTTTGCCTGCTCAAAGCTTCCAAGGCCGTAAGTATGGAGCATCTGATGCAGCTTTTCTTTGGAGCTTTTGTTTCGCTTTTTCTGAATTTCCAGCCCCAGTTCGGCATTTCCCATAATAGTACGCCATTCAAAAAGGTGATCCCGCTGCAGCATGTAACCGATATTGACGCCGGATTTTGCCTGGGAGACGCCGTCAATTAAGATTTCACCTTCGTCAGGTTCTAATAATCCGCTAAGAAGAGATAGAAGGGTAGATTTCCCGCAGCCGGATGGGCCGACGATTGCAAGAAATTCTCCGTTATCCGCAGTAAATGATATATTGGAAAGGGCCAGTGTCTCACCCTCAAGGGAATGATAGGAGTAACTGATCCCGCGAACTTCCAGTTTTGGCTTCATGGGTCCTCCTTATATGACAGATTTGATCTGATATAGTGTTATGATATGTACAAAAAAAAGGAGTGTGAAGGACCAGACCTTCTTCTCCATGATATAAAATGCCGGATTGCTGTTTTTTCCTTTTTTCACAGCCTGATGATTGGCCCAGCAACAGGAAAAGCCAATAAAATGGGGGAATAGATGGCGGAAATGCTGGAAAAATAAGAAAAAACCCTTGCAATGGAGTATAAACGGTGTTATACTGTCTACGATAACATGACAGTTAGCGGATAAAGAGTGGGCGAAAGTCCACTCTTTCAATTTGTTTGGAAAGGTGGGAGAAAGATGGCGAAGAGAGAAGAGTACGAGGCAAAGACTGAAAGCTTTTTGCTGCCCCTTATGGAAGAAAATAATTTCGAACTGGTAGATGTAGAGTACGTAAAAGAAGCAGGAAACTGGTATCTGCGGGTTTATATAGATAAAGAAGGCGGGATTACGGTAGATGATTGTGAAACCATAAGCCGCAGGCTGGGAGACTGGCTGGATGAAAAGGATTTTATTGCGGACAGTTACATTTTAGAGGTAAGCTCTCCGGGGCTTGGAAGACCGCTAAAAAAAGATAAAGACTTTAATAGAAGTATCGGAAAAGATGTGGATATTAAGTTATATAAGCCTTTAAACAAACAGAAGGATTTTACAGGAACGCTTACATCCTATGACAGGGAAACAGTGACCATTACCCAGGAAGACGGAATAGAGCTTGTGTTGAACCGCCCGGAAATCGCTTTGATCCGGCTGGCATTTGATTTCTAAACAGTAAGAGATATTAGGAGGATAAAAAAATGAATAAGGAACTGTTAGAAGCACTGAATATTCTGGAGAAGGAGAATAATATCAGCAAGGATACCCTGTTAGAGGCAATCGAAAATTCTCTCCTTACGGCGTGCAAGAACCATTTCGGAAAAGCGGATAATATCAAGGTCAGCATCAATCGTGAAACCTGTGATTTCAATGTATTTGCAGAAAAAGAAGTGGTGGAAACAGTTGAAGATCCCCTGTTGCAGATCAGCCTGGCAGATGCAAAGATGGCAGATCCAAAGTACGATACCGGCGATGTGATCCATTGCCAGATCGACTCAAAAAAGTTTGGAAGAATCGCTACACAGAATGCAAAGAACGTGATCCTGCAGAAGATCCGTGAGGAAGGCAGAAAATCTCTCTTTAACGACTGGTACTGCCAGGAGAGGGAAGTTGTCACAGGAATTGTGCAGAGATATCTGGGCAGGAATGTAAGCATTAATCTGGGCAAAGTAGATGCCATTCTGAATGAAACAGAAATGGTAAAAGGAGAAGTGTTTAAAGCCACAGAGAGAATCAAAGTATTCGTTCTGGAAGTAAAGGATACTCCCAAAGGCCCAAGGATTTCCGTATCCAGAACTCATCCGGACCTTGTAAAACGCCTGTTTGAATCCGAGGTTGCAGAGGTGAAAGACGGAACCGTGGAAATCAAGGCAATTGCAAGAGAAGCAGGTTCCAGAACAAAAATTGCTGTTAAATCCAATGATGCCAATGTAGATCCGGTAGGTGCATGCGTAGGTTTAAACGGTGCAAGGGTTAACTCCATAGTAAATGAGTTAAGAGGAGAGAAAATCGATATCATCAACTGGGATGAGAATCCGGCCTATTTGATTGAAAATGCATTAAGCCCGGCAAAGGTTATCTGTGTTGTTGCAGACGAGGAATCAAAGGAAGCTCAGGTTATTGTTCCGGATTATCAATTATCACTGGCTATCGGCAAGGAAGGACAGAACGCAAGGCTTGCAGCACGTCTTACCGGATATAAGATTGACATTAAGAGTGAGACACAGGCAAGAGAACTCGGTCTGTTTGAGGAGCTGGGGCTTGATTATCAGGAAGCTGGATCTGGATTTGAAAGCTTTGGAAATGAAAACCATGACAGTGGAAACAGCGAAACGCAGTACTACCAGGAAGAGTATCAGGACGACTACCAGGAATAAGACCTGGCTGGTAATTACCAGTATAAAAAACAGGAAGTGATGGAAACGTGAGTACAAAGAAATTACCGCTCAGACAGTGCATCGGCTGTGGTGAGATGAAAAATAAAAAAGAAATGATTCGTGTTCTGAAAACCTCAGAGGATGAGATTCTTCTTGATACAACCGGACGTAAAAACGGACGGGGAGCTTATCTCTGCCCTTCTATGGAATGTTTTAAGAAGGCAGTAAAAAGCAAGGGACTTGAGCGTTCCTTCAAGATGGCGATTCCGAAAGAAGTCTACGAAGCATTGGAAAAGGAGATGGAACAGTTTGGATGACAGACAAAAGATCCTTAATCTGATTGGTCTTGCCACAAAAGCAGGAAAGACTGTAAGCGGAGAATTCATGACAGAAAAGACCGTAAAAACTGGGAAAGCATCATTAGTAATCATATCTGAGGAGGCCTCGGAGAATACTAAGAAAATGTTTACCAATATGTGTACTTACTATGAGGTTCCAATCTACTTTTTAGGGGGAAAAGATGAACTGGGCCACGCTATGGGGAAAGAGATGAGAGCATCCCTTGCTATCGTGGATCATGGGTTTGCAAAGGCAGTCGTGAAACTGATGAATACAAAGGTCGGTAGTGAATGTGAAGAGGACCTTTCACATCTACCGGTATGTGCTGCAGAGCGCGCACAGAATGGAGGAAAGCATGAGAGTATATGATCTGGCAAAAGAACTGGGAAAAGACAGTAGTAAGGAGATACTGGATATCTTGGAAAAACATAATATAAATTTAAAGAGCTCTTCCAATGTTACGGATGAGCAGGCGGCAATCGTGAAAAAAGAAGTAGGCGGCCACCACCGGGGAACCGCTCCGGTACAATCCAATTCACCGGATGGGGATGATTCCGATGCGCCGAAGAAAAAAATTGCGGCGGTATTCAGACCGCAGAATGCGCAGATGAAGCCTCAGGGACAGCATTCCCAGTCGCAGGGCGGAAGATCTTTTCAGTCTGACCGACAGAACGGAGATTCAAGAAAACGTCAGGTTTCAGAGCAGTCTTTATCAGGAGCTGCTGAATTAACAAGAGATCAGAATACAGAAAATCAGGAAGCTGGAAGACCTCAGGGAGGCTACCAGGGCAACCG
>DEYX01000324.1 GCA_002365025.1 Hungatella sp. UBA3147
GGCTTCCCGCTGGATCGAGGCTGGGGAGATTTTAGGTGCGGATCATGTAGGCATCATGCCCATACCCGGAACAGATACCAATGGATCCATTTCCTATATTCATGGTGCGGTAATTCCAAAGGCTTCCGATAAACAGGAGCTTGCAATAAAGTTTATCAAGGATAAGCTGCTTCAGGCGCAGTTCCAGATGGATTCTATGAGCGCCTATGGAAAAATGTCGCCGATAAAGGAACATTATAAGGATTTAAAGAATCCATACTGGCCTGACGTTATGGAGTTTACAGAAAAAGCATCCACTCCGCCTCTGTACAAGGATTATACGAAGCTGGATACCAATATGCAGATCGAACTTCAGAAAATGCTGACCGGTGGCTCTACAGCCGATGAATTTTCTGCTAATATGAGTAAATTTATGACTACGATTGACTTAGAGTCAGGAATGAAGAAGTAATAAGAAACGGATAAAAGCCGGTTCAATTGCCTTTGTAGCCATTGTTCCGGCTTTCCGATTAAATATAAGTAGAGGAGTAAAATATGGGGCATAAAAAAAGTTTTGGCTTAAGATTAAAAAAAATGATACCCGGTTATGCGTTTGCGGCTCCCGGTATTTTGTTTGCAGCCATATATATGGGATATCCCCTCATACGGTCATTCTATTTAAGTTTCACAAAATATAATTTTGCATTTGACAAAAATCCGGTCTTTTGGGGCCTGTCTAACTTTACTAAGATGTTTTCAGATGCTTATTTCATGGATTCCCTTAGGAATACAGCAGTATTTTCTTCTTTATTTTTCCCCTCCCTCATGATTTTTTCTCTGATCATTGCCATGCTCTTAGACAAGGGAGTCAGGGGTTCCGGTATTTTCAGAACCTGCATCTTTCTCTCTATGGTAGTTCCCCTGTCACTTACCGGTATCATCTTCCAGTGGATTTTAAACAACCAGTACGGACTTTTAAACACGGTACTAAGGGATGTGTTTAAGCTGGATTTCCTGGCCCATAACTGGCTGGGAGAAGGGAAATGGGCGATGGTCTCCATTGTCGTGGTCAGCCTTTGGAAGAATATGGGCATGCTTGTGATATTCTTTATGGCAGGTCTTGCCGCAATTCCGGGAGATATCATTGAATCAGCAAAGATCGATGGTGCCAACGCATATCAGAGGATTTTTCTGATCATCCTGCCGAATTTAAAGGAAAGTTATGTCATCTGCGGTTTATGGGCGATCATTCAGTCTGTAAAGGTATTTGAGCAGCCCTTTGTCATGACCAACGGCGGTCCGGGTACGGCTACTCTGGTGCTTTACCAGTATACCTGGATGAATGCGTTTAAATACTATGAAATGGGTTATGCTTCGGCAATTGCTTATTTTATGGGAGTTATCATCCTGCTTCTGTCAGCCCTTAACATGTATTTGAACAGGGATAAGGATGTGGATGAAGTAAAAGGGAAACGATCAAAGAAACGAGAGGTGAAAGCATGAACGAAAAGAAGAGTGTAAGTAACGCCGCTGTATTTGCTTTGTTATTCATCATCTCATTTATTTTTATCATTCCGTTTTTATGGACATTTCTTACTTCAATTAAGCCGGATGAAGAGATTTATTCGGCCGCACTGACCCTGTTGCCTAAGGAATTTTATATAGGACATTATACGGGAATATTCACGAAGCTGGGGAATTTCCTGAAATATTTTTCAAATTCTGTGATCGTATCCTTTTGGAGCGTATTTCTGAATGTATTGCTGGCATCAACCCTTGGATATTCCTTTTCGAAGTTCCAGTACTGGGGACGGGATTTTTTTCTGGGATTTGTGCTGCTGATCATCACTCTTCCCTATGTAATTTATCTGATTCCCATCTACATCATGCAGTCACGGTTTGATTTAATTGATACCAGATTGGGACTGATTCTTCCCTATACTGCTACGAACCTGCCTATGTCTGTGTTTATCATGCGGGGACAGTTCAATGGTGTACCAAATGAGATGATGGAGGCTGCCAGGATTGACGGCGCGACCCATTGGCAAACCTTTACCAGGGTAATGCTGCCGATTGTAAAGCCTGGCATTGCCACCGTGATCATCATGACATTTATCACTGTGTGGGGCGAGTTTACATATGCAAGAACCCTGTGCACAACAGCAAGATCCCAGACTCTGGCTGTTGGAATCACATTTCTAAGAGATGAGGCCGCTTCCTGGCAGTACGGTACATTAACGGCTACGATCATTCTGTCATTAATTCCTGTCCTGATCATATTTCTGTCCATGCAGAAGTATTTCATCAAAGGAATTATGGCAGGTGCAGTGAAAGGATAAGGACAGCGAATGAAAATCATAAAATTTGAAACATGGTGGGTCAAACGGGATAAATGCCTGTTTGACCAGAAGAGAAAAGGCAAAAGCAATATGGATTGGGATGTGGTTGTGTTAAAACTGACCACGGACACAGGAATTGAAGGGATCGCAACAGCCCTTGCGGCCCGTTCCGGCCAGGTTACGGAAAGCTATCTTCATGATAATATTGCACCGGTTGTATTAGGGCGGTCCCCTTATGACAGGGAAAAGATATGGCATGAGCTATGGAACATAGACCGTCACTTAACCTTTTTCCCGGTCTATCTTCCTGGGCCGGTGGATGTGGCTCTTTGGGATATATGTGCTAAGGCGGCAGGCTTGCCGTTGTATAAATATATGGGAGCGTTCAGAACCCGGCTGCCCGTTTATGCAAGCGGCCTCTTCCATGAGGATCCGGAGGAATATGTGAGAGAAGCACTTTATTACCAGTCCAAAGGGATCAACTGCTATAAGGCACATCCATCGGGGCCTTATGAAATGGATATGAAGATTCATGAGAACATTCGAAATGCCGTAGGGCCTGATATGAAGCTCATGAGTGATCCGGTTGCA
>DEYX01000130.1 GCA_002365025.1 Hungatella sp. UBA3147
ACTGGTCTTCTGCGGTCTGGATGCTCGCCATAATCCAGCAGCCGTTGATCGTTCCTGCCACTGTGCTGTTTGTCATAGTTCCAACATACTGATCCCAGTCATTGACTTCCACAAGCACGCCGCTCTTAACAAGGGAAACATAGGTTTCAATAACCTTTTTCAGCTTGTCATTTCCAACCATACTTGGGTTCCCGTCCTTATCAAAGAGGCTTCCCCCTGCGGACTGGAGCATGATCATGATCAGATCTGACTCTCCTGCTGTACAGGATAACAGAGGTTTTCCTGTCTTTGCTAAAATCTCCTCGCCCATGGACTGATACTTGCTCCAGGTAATATCTGTAAAATCTGCTTCCGTATATCCGGCTTCTTTTAAAACATCGGTACGATAGGCTGCAATCGCAGCTCCGTTATCAAAGGGAACTCCGTAGTTTTTCCCACCTACAACAGAGTAGGCAGTTTTAGCATTTGGGAACTTTGAAAAATCAACTCCGCTTCCGGTTAAATCCTTAAAGGCGTCAGGGTAGCTGATTACATTCTTCTGAAATGCATTATCCTGCATTAACAGGATATCAGGAAGAGTATTCAGGTTTTTAGAAGTAGCCGCCGTCGTCAGCTTGGTCTGCACGTCAGCCCAGGGCGTCTCCACTACATTCAGCTTGAAATCCGGATGATCCTTCTGGTACACCTTTGCCGCTTCTTCCATTGCATAAATGTTAAATGCAGGATCCCAGCACCAGACAGTCAGTTCGTTTGCGGCCTTAGCCCCATCTCCTGTCTTACCTCCTGCATTCTGTCCTGCACCGCCAGAACTCCCGCAGGCTGTCAGGGAAGCCATCATGGCTCCGGCCAGTAATATGGATGCAAATCTTCTCTTCATAGCAAAACTCCTCCTCTTTCATAAAAAATTGGCTTGTATGATAAATTCATTATACCAATATTTTTTGATTTAAAGTCTTTAGATTCAATTGAAAAATGCGCATATTCGATCATTATTCCCTTAATCCCAGCCTTTTTGAGCGCTGATTCTGTAGTGCAGCAGCTTTCCCTCATAATTTTCTTTTGATTTTTTCCATTGATAAGGGGAAATATTTAATATTTTTCTAAAATTCCGGTTAAATGCAGAAATTGAAGCAAATCCCGCCTCCTCTCCAACCTCTTCCATAGATTTCCCTGTCTTTTTCAGCAGTTCACAGGCACTCTGAACCCGGATTAAGTTGATGTAGTCCAAAGGCTTCATATTCATTCCCTCTTCAAAAACACGGCGGAAATGGCTTTCGCTCATGTTGCAGGCTTCTGCAAGACTGCTGACCTTGATTTCCTGGTGATAATGCGTGGCAATATAATCCAGGGCACCTGCTAAAACGGCGGTACTGCCCCTGCCTCCTACGATCCGCTCCTCATCATCGGAAAGCCGCAGAAGTTCCACCACAAAAGCATTAAGATAGCCCCGTATGCTGTCTTTGTAATAAGGCTTTTTATGCCGCGCTTCTTCCATAATCCCTAAAATCAGTCTGGACAGGCCGGGATTGTCCTCTCCTGACAGAAGATACCCGGTTCGATGGAGCCTTTTTAATATGGTGCTTTGGTGCACCGGGTCATGGCCGTACACTTCAGATACTGTTTTTTCCAGGTCAATGTACATCCACTCCCAATACCCCTTTGTCCCATCCACAGTGTTCGTGGTATGAGGAAGCCTTGGCGGTACGATCATCATGGAATGGCTGGAAAAAGGAAGGCGTTCCTGCCCCAGGACCACTTCTCCGTCTCCCCAGTGGCAATATCCGATTTCCATAAGATCGTGAAAATGAAGGTATTTGATATCTTTCCCATATTCCCGGATCCAATCCTCACCCAATAGAGCCAGAACCACTTCCGTCTCCGGAATCACATAGTAGCGCAATTCCACCTTCTCCCTTTGTTTTGCCACAAACATCTTTCCCCCTTTGTCCAGATTGTTTTAAAGCAGCCGCAGCTTTTTGCGGTAAAAATAGAAAAAGCATCCCCTGCCATGAAACACTGCTTCTATCATGGCAGAGACTGCTCTTCTTTTGAATTATGGTTATGATACCGTGTAAAGTCAATCGGATATTCGCAATCCGCGACCCTGTTTGCTGAGATTTAAATTACAAGAGAGGGCGGCGCATAAACCCTTGCCGTCAACTCCGAATCCAGCAAATACAATCCCTTGGGATCATTTCCAAATAAGTCATATCTCTTTATAATCTCGTCCGTATTCTTTTCCTCTTCATTCTGTTCTTTTACGAACCAGTCAAGGAACTGCATGGTACGGAAATCTTTTAATTCGTAAGCTGCTCCGTAAATATCATGAATGGAGGCCGTTACCTTCACCTCATGTTCATAGGCAGCCATGGCCGGCTGGCGGAAATCCGTGTAAACAAAATCAGGAGCCTTAATATCTTCCAGTACAACCTTTTCGCCGTTATTAAGTAAATAATTCATAAAGAGCATGGCATGATCCCGCTCTTCCTGGGTCTGGATCTTAAACCAGTTAGCAAAACCGTTTAAATTACTGTCCGCATAATAGTTTGCTATATCCAGATAGATGTATGCCGAATACAGTTCAAAATTGATCTGTTTGTTAATTTTTGCAACAATTTCTTTATTTAACAAAATCTACGCCTCCTTTTTCCTAGTTTTTTCTATTGATTTGTTTCTATCAGATTACATTGAATGCATTTGGCACCTCTGTAAAATGATTTATTATATTCTAACATCTTTTACCAAATTATTCAATGATGTAATAAGAATATTTTAATTCATATAACGTCTGATAATATTCCCTTTTGATATGATTTACTTATGCATATCAGCGGTCTGCTCCAATCCATTTCAGATTTTTGGATAGATCCTGCTCCCGCACCTGGCCCCCCATATCTCCCGCTTCTCATCATAAAGAATCTGTACAAATCCATCAGAATACCTCCCCTTTATCATGGCAATATAAGGGCTTACAGTACATACCTCTTTCTTATTTCCATTCATTGTCATGGCCAGCTTCCCTTCCTCTGACAGGCTCAAGGTAAAACTCTCCCCTTCTCCCATAACATAGTCTCCTGATACTGACCTTATAAATGATTCGCTCCATTCATATTCCTGATATTTCACCTGTGGTATAACAGGGTCTTTCCCAAGATACATGTGCATAGCCCAGTCTGCAATCACTCCGGCAGATACATCCATGGTATTGCAAAGGACAATGATTCCGGCCTCATTCTCATAGGACCAGGACATGTTGGAGGACACGCCGGGAAGGCTTCCTCCATGTTCAAGAACATCTACCCCCTCCATGGACTTCCTGCACAATCCATAGCAATACCAGCCTCCCGGTCTGTAATATTGCCGCGGCTTGCACATTTCCCTTATGGAATACTGAGAAGCAACCCTGGTTTCGTTTAATCCCTTTCCTTCATTTAGGTACATGCAAATGTATTTAATCATATCTGAAATAGTGGATTTCATGGCTCCGCCGCCGTTTAAAACAAAGGCATTGTCATGATAATCCCTGGTCGCTCTGCGTACTCCGTCTTCCGTTGTATAAAGTAAAGAAGAATTTTCATCCTTGGCTGGCTTTATAAAATCGCAGAAGCTCCTTTCCATTCCCAAAGGAACGATGATGTGCTTCAATAAATAATCAGCAAAGGTGGGCTCGTCCCCATAATTTTTCACGATATCGGACAGAATCCCAAAACCGTCGTTGCAATAGCTCATCAGCTCTCCAGGCAGCCCGATTAAGTCCGTCTGATCATCCAGGCGTGAGGCTACTCTTTTTATTCCCTCCTCGGCAAGGGCGTTCACATAAGCCAGGTCTCCTGCTTCAGACTCCTGAAGACCCATATCCTTTGCTACCTCTTCCACCAAGATCCGGGGCTGAGGAAAAAAACCGCCGCTATGGCAGAGCAAATGCCAGATTTTCACCGGTGCTTTCTGGTTCTTGTTTGTATAAGCCGGAACATAGTTGCTGACGGGATCAGACAGGCTTAACACTCCCTTTTCTGCCAACTGAAGGATGGCAAGGCTTGTAAAGGATTTTGTTATGGAGGCGAGTCCAAAAATCGTCTGGTTATCAATTGGAAGCTTCTGCTCCTCATCACGGTAACCAAAGTATTTTTCATACTGCACCTGGCCTGCCTTGTCCACAATGGCTACCGCAAGCCCTGCCGCTCTCTGGGTGGTCATGATCTCCTCCACCAATGCTTCAAATTTCTGTTTGTTTTCCTCTGTTATTCTATTCATCGGTTTTATCCTGCCAGTCTTCTATAAGCTCAGTCACCTGTTTTGCCTGAAACTCCAAAAAGCTTAGTCCTCTGTCTTCATATTCCACTTCGCCCCTTTGATTGTCAATAGGGTCTGCCCGGAAATATTTTCTGGGAGGTATGAATTCTGACTGGATGCCTCCATTGGCTGCCATGCGGTAAATATCCAGGTTACCAAAGTAATAATTCCAGCGTTCCACCTGCCCCATACGGTATGCACTGCCGCCAAAGGAGGGGTCTGCATACAGCCAGCCATATGGCTCTATGTAAAATTCTGCCCAGTCGTGGCAGCCGGTATATACTTGGGATGCGTGAAGGCCCGACTGCCATCTGGCAGGAATCCCGGCCATACGGCACAGAGTGATAAAAAGTATGGCCTGGACGCCGCAATCCCCCTTTAGATTCTTTGCCGCATATTCGGAAATATTATCAAGCCCTGCATACTCCCGCACAAACGAATACTTTACCCTGGTAGTGATGAAATCATAGATTTTTCTTGCAACAAGGGCAGGGTTATCCTCCCCTTCCCGTATTTCTTCTAAAATTTCCTTTAGAAAGGGAGTGAATAGAATATGAGGCGCTTGTTCCTCTTTATAAAATTCTGGTTGGGCAGCCGCTGCCTTCTCCGGGTCCACCTCCACATAATCCACGGAATTTAAATAGCTGTACCTGACATAAAATTCCTGATCCGGCTTTAATTCCGTTTCAAAGCACAGGGTTCTTTGTTCTGCATCTTCTGGTGCGATTGCAGTAATCTCCGGAGAAGCCTCAAGAATTTTGAAATCCTTTACCTGGCGGCATTTGCGAGGAATAGGAATATGGACTCTTACCATTTCTCCTACCCGTTCAGACTCTTTGTTAATCCGGATGGAAGCCCTTATGACTATTTTAGCCTTTCTGCTTCCATGTTCTTTCATATAGGATACGTTGTCATTCAGCATCTTTTGCCGCAGGATTCCTGCATCATCCTCTTCCCTAGCCTTCAGCCTCATCTGATAATCAGGTCTGGTCTTTATGATATTATCTAAAAACAATTTATGGAAATGAATCTCCCCATTGATATAAATCCAGTCAGCCACAGAGGACCTTACCAGCTCATCAAGTTCACCTTCCGTGACGTCTGAAAACGTCCAGCTTAACAGCTCCGCTGCCTCCTGCTTTTTATAGGGATACTCATTCTCATCCAGGATACCTATGATTTCCTTTTCCAGTTCCAGCCGCTTTCTCATGCAATCCGGCAGATAACCAGAAAGCATATGGCCGATGGCTGCTTTTGCCGATTCTATACAGCCTGAATTTTTAAGACGTAAAATATCATCGGGCAAAGGAATCTTTGCCCATGAAATATCATTGATCATAAGCTATACCTCCATTGTAAGATGGTGGTACCGCCGCCCTTCTGCCGCAATACCACCAGCCATGTTATTTTAAACCGATAAACCCGAAGCCAGGTTCTTCCGGGAGCACCAGGGTCTTTGTGCATTCCGTTCCTATGCCGCCTTCAAAAGGCAGATTGGACAGGGAAAAAGTTGCATCCAGATCCGCTCTGGTTATGTTCCTTACCGCAGCCCCCAGACTGGCAGCGGCAGTAATGCCAATATTTGTTTCCTCCGCCATGCAGCCCAGCATGCATTCGATACCTGCTGTCTCACAGATGGCGTTGATCTTTAATGCTTCCCGGATGCCGCCGCATTTCATCAACTTGATATTCAGCACATCAATAGCTCTCCTTTTAGCAAGCCGCAGGGCATCCTTAGCGTTAAAGCAGCTTTCATCGGACATGATAAGGACTTTACTGTTTTTCGTAACATATTCAAGGCCTTCGATATCCGCAGCATTCACTGGCTGTTCCACCAATTCGATATCATATTCGTTCAGGCGTTCAATAATCTGGAGGGCTTCCTTGGCCGACCATGCCTGATTGGCATCAATGCGGATCTTCACATCTGGTCCAACCGCTTTCCTGATAGCCCTGATCCTGGCTACATCCTCCTTAAGTCCTGTGCCCACCTTAGTCTTAATGGTATCGAAACCTTTTCTCACATGGGCAGCAGCCTTTTCCGCCATGATCTGGGGATCATTGATTCCTACGGTAATGTCGGTTTCTATTGTATTCGAATAGCCGCCCAACAGCTTGTACACAGGAAGGCCTGCCTTTTTTCCCAGGATATCATAGCAGGCAATATCAATGGCAGTCTTTCCGCAGGGAGCATGGGCCGCAGCCCGGTCAAGAATCCAATAAACCTTTTCAATATCCGTAGGATCGGTTCCAAGAAGGGACTGTTCAAAATGCTTAATGCTTTCCACAGTTCCCTCCAGATTTTCTCCTGTTATCAACACGCCTGGAGCACCTTCTCCATAACCGCAGAGCCCTTCATCCGTTTCCACCTTTACCACCGCGCTTATGGCATGGGTAATGGTTCCCAGGGATATATGAAACGGTTCTTTTAAGGGTACCTTCACTGTCTTTACTTTAATACCTGTAATTTTCATGTCCATTAACCTCCGTACATACTCTTTTATTTATTCCATTCTCCTGCAAAATGACATGCGCAGCAGTGTCCGTTTCCGTAGTCCTTCATCTCCGGTGCTTCCTTCCCGCAAATTTCCCTGGCCATAAAGCACCTTGTATGGAATACGCAGCCAGAAGGCGGATTAGCGGGGCTTGGCAGATCACCTTCCAGGATGATCTTCTCCCTCTTAGTATGGCGGTCCGGCACCGGAATTGCCGATAGCAATGCCTTTGTATAGGGATGGAGCGTGTTCTGGTACAAATCAGCCTTATCGGAAATCTCTACTATATGTCCCAGGTACATGACAGCAACTCTGTCAGAGATGTGTTTGATCACACTTAAATCATGGGAAATAAAAATATAGGCCATTCCCATCTGTTTTTGAAGCCTGCGCAAAAGATTAATTACCTGTGCCTGAATGGAAACGTCAAGAGCAGATACAGGCTCATCGCATACCATAAGCTCCGGGCGCAGTACGATAGCTCTTGCAATGCCGATCCTCTGTCTCTGTCCCCCTGAAAATTCATGGGGATACCTATTATAATACTTTGCGTTAAGGCCCACGATCTCCATGGTTTCCAAAACTCTTTTTCGTATCTCTTCCCCGTTTGTTTTCCACTGGATGTCCAAAGGCTCTGCTATGATATCACCAATGGTCATACGGGGATTTAGGGAGGCATAAGGATCCTGGAAAATAATCTGCATCTTACTTCTGCTCTTTCTCAGTTCCCCGCTTCTCAGCCTCATAAAATCCTGGTCCTCAAAAACAATCTCACCTGCCGTAGGTTCGATCAACCGAAGCACAGAACGTCCCATGGTGGACTTTCCACACCCAGACTCCCCTACCACGCCCAGGGTTTCTCCTGGATACAGTTGAAAACTTACATCATCCACAGCTTTAATATACACCTTTTTCCCTGAGAAGGGGGAAGATTTTACCGTAAACCACTTTTTTAAATGCTTTACCTCTAAAAGAGGCTTTCTCGTCTCCTGGCTTTCCATTAAACCTCCTCCTTCCATTGTGAATCATATTTAAAACATCGGATCTTCCTGCCGTCCTTTTCCGTAAGTTCCGGCATTCTTTCCCCACATATCGGTTTTGCATATTCACATCTTGGGCAAAAGGCGCAGCCTTTAGGCATTGAATCGTAGCTCGGAACCATGCCCTTAATGACAGGAAGCTCCTCCACCTCACCATCCAGCCTGGGGATACAGCTCATAAGGCCTTCCGTATAGGGATGCATGGGATGATCAAAGATTTCATCCGTGGTCCCCTGTTCCACGACCTTTCCTGCATACATGACCATGACATAATCTGCCACTTCGGCGATCACCCCCAGGTCATGAGTGATCATCATGATGGAGGCGCCTGTCTTTTGCTTCAATTCATTTATCAGATCCAGAATCTGTGCCTGAATCGTGACATCAAGAGCTGTCGTCGGCTCATCACAGATTAAAAGCTCCGGATTGCAGCAAAGAGCCATGGCAATCATGACCCGCTGGCGCATGCCTCCGGAAAGCTGGTGAGGGTACTCATCGATCCGCTTTTCCGGCAAAGGAATTTTTACCATGCGAAGCATCTCTATGGCCTTTTCACGAGCCTGATGCCTGGATATTCCCACCTCATGAATGATCAGGGCTTCCATGATCTGCTGCCCTACGGTGAACACAGGATTTAGGGAGGTCATTGGTTCCTGAAAGATCATTGCAATCTTCTTCCCCCGGATCTTTCTCATTTCATCTGGGGATTTCTCTAAAAGATTTTCTCCCCTGTAGATAATTTCCCCTCCTTCAATCCTACCCGGAGGGGTCTCTAAAAGCTGCATAATGGACAGAGAGGTAATGCTCTTTCCGCATCCCGATTCCCCTACAACTCCCAGGGTTTTTCCCTGTTCTATGGAAAAGGAAACATCATTCACTGCCTTTACTACACCTGCATCTGTATAGAAATATGTTTTTAAATTTTTAACTTCAATTAATTTATTAACCATCGTTTCCTCCTAATCAGGCTCTAAGCTTGGGATCCAGGGCATCTCTAAGTCCATCTCCAAAGATATTAAATGCTACGACCGTCACCATAATGGCAATTCCTGGCACGATACTGTACACCGGTAGGAAGCTGATAAAAGACTGGGCAGAACTGATCATGTTACCCCAGCTTGGAGTAGGCGGCTGGATGCCAAGGCCAAGAAAGCTTAAGGAAGCCTCATACATGATGGCATTGGGGATTCCCAAGGTCACGAGCACAATCACCGTTGATAAGCAATTGGGAATCAGGTGCTTTGTAATGATCCGGAAGGAGGTTCCGCCGCTGGCCTTGCTGGCTTCCACATACTCCTTTTCCTTCAGCTGCATGACCGAGCCTCGGATCAGCCGTGCGGTTCTCACCCAGGTCAGAAGGCCAAGGGCTATAAACAGATTCTGAAGGCCCTGCCCCATAAAGGTCATAATCGCCATGGCAAATAGAAGATCCGGGAATGCAGCAAAAATCTCCATGATACGGGATATCAGGGTATCCACCGCCCCTCCAAAATAACCTGCAATGGCTCCAAGCGTGATTCCGATAGCAGATGCAAGGATCTGAGCCAGGATTCCGATGCTTAAGGATACCCTGGTTCCATAGATTAGGCGGGATAAAATATCTCTTCCATATTCATCCGCACCCAGAAGATGCTTGGATGAGGGCGGTGCCAGAACCGAGGCATAGTCCTGGTAAGTTGGATCATAAGGGCTTACAACAGGCGCAAACAGGGCCAGCAAAACCAGAAAAAGGATCACTCCCAGGCAGAATAAGGCCGCCTTATTCTTTTTAAGCCTCTTAAAGCTGTCCTTATAATAGCTGGAATATTCCATCTCACCATTCAGGAGCTGCTCTTCAAATTTCTTCTGCTTTGTAAAAATACTTAATATCTTCATCAGTTCGCTCCTTTCCCGTAGCGGATTCTTGGATCAATAAATGCATAAGAAATATCCACCAGCAGATTTACGATTACAAATACGAATGCAATATACATCACGGTCCCTTCCAAAAGCGGCAGGTCACGGTTTGACATGGAATCTACCGCCAGCTTCCCGATTCCGGGTATGGAAAAAACCCTTTCAATTAACATAGAGCCTGTCAGCATGTTTCCAAGCTCTGTACCAACCAGCGTGATGATAGGAATCATGGCATTTTTCAGGGCATGCTTCATAATGACCAGACCTTCCTTTACTCCCTTTGCCCTTGCGGTTCTGATATAATCCTGCTTGATCACGTCAAGCATGCTGGTGCGGGTGATACGTGCGATGCTTCCTGCATAGCGCGTGCCCAGTGCAATACTTGGAAGGATAAAAAATACAGGTCCCTCAAAACCGGAGATGGGAAGTAAGTCCAGCTTCAGCCCAAAAATGATCTGAAGAATGATGGCTATCCAGAATGACGGTGCAGACACTCCGACAATGGAAATGGTCATAAGCACCGAATCGACCCATTTACCCCGGTTAATTGCAGCGGCCATACCACAGGCCACTCCAAGGACGACAGCAAATAAAAAGGACATGGAGGCCAGCTTTACAGTTACCATAAAGCAGCGCACCAGGGCCGTTGTCACTACCTCTTTTGTGAAATAAGACTTGCCAAAATCCAGATGGATGGCACCCTTTAAAAAATTCAAATATTGCTGAGGCAGGGACACATCAAGCCCAAGCTCATGACGTACCTTGGCAATGGTCTGCGCATCTGCCCGCTTTTCAAGCATTAACTCCACAGGGTCTCCCGGTACGACCTGGAGAAGAATAAAAGTAATAAGACTTATCCCAAACAATACTAACAGCGTCTGGAACAGTCTTTTTGAAATATATTGAAACATATGGTTCCCCTTTTTCTTATAAAAAGGGAGTGGAAAACCACTCCCTTAGGTCACGTACTCCAATTGCATTATTGTTGGAAATCAGCGTTTGCGTAAAAGTTCCGGAATGTTGAATCCATAACAAGTCCTGTAATCTTTGGGTTTAAAAGATAACATTTAGATTCATTGTAAATAGGTGCAATAGCATAATCCTCTCTTGAGAGAATGTGTTCAGCCTTTACATAAACTTCCTGGCGCTCTCCTTCATCCGAGGTCTGCACACCAGCTTCCATCAGTTTCTTAAATTCCTCGTTATGCCAGAAGCTTGAAGAGCGGTCTGTACGGGAATCACTTACCGGATACAGCATGCTGTCCGGATCGTTGTAATCCACATACCAGTTGCCCACTCCGGCATCCACGCCGCCGGATTTTTTCATATCAGACCATGCCGCTGAATCAACCTGTTCAATTGTAACGTTAATGCCTGCTGCCTTTGCCTGCTCCTGGAATGCGGTGGCAATGGGGATAGAGGTGGCATATTTTGTATTTACCGTAAGCCGGAGGTCATATCCATTTGCATATCCTGCCTCTGCAAGAAGAGCCTTTGCGCCCTCTGGATCGTAAGCAAATTCCTCCAGGGAATCATCATGTCCGATGATGCCGGCTGGAATAAAGGAGCTTGCAGGCTTTGCAGTGCCATGGAATATACTCTCACAAATCGCCTGTCTGTTGATGGACATAGAAATGGCCTGTCTTATTTTAGGATCGGAAATAGACTTAACATTAAAGGTCATATAATATCCGCCGATAGGCTGGAACATATGCATCTGATCTTTTAATTTTGGATCTGCATTATAAACCGGATACATGTTTGTCTCCACATCCACGTAATCGATATTTCCCTTCTGGTATTCCAGAACCTGAGTATTGGCATCCTCAATGAACTTATAGCTTACGCCGTCAAGCTTAGGGGCATTGCCGTAGTAACCGTCAAATCTTGAAATCTCCACGCCCACGCCCGGGGTATAGCTGTCAAACTTAAAGGGGCCGGTACCGATCAGTTCTGTCTTTCCCCAGTTATCCCCTGCCGCCTCACAGGCCTCTGCAGGATATATCCCGCAGTATGGAGTGGATAAAACAGAAACAAACGGCGTATAGACCTCTGACAACGTAATGGTAAAATGAGTATCATCAATGACTTTGATTCCAGTCAGCTCATTGGCAGAACCGTCTGCCAGAGCTTCATAGCCTTCCACATTTTCCAAAAGGCTTCCCATGCTCTGCTTTTTTACAACCCTTTCCAGAGAGTACTTCACATCAGAGCTTTTCAGAGTTTCCCCGTTATGGAATTTAACTCCGTCGGTCAGTTCAAAGGAATAGGTAAGCATATCATCGGACAGCTCCGGCTCCTTAGCTAAAAGTGTTGGAACCACCTTTCCTCCATCAAGGGTTGTAAGAAGAGATTCCACCACATTATCCGTAACCTTCATGATAAGGCTGTATGTATATTGCTGCATATCATATGCAACCTGGGGATCCACTGCCGCTACACGGAGGATCTTTGCTCCTGTGTTTTCAGCCGCTGCGTCGGAGCCTGCCGCTGCCGTTGTTTCAGATGTTATGGGGGAAGTGCCTGAAGAACTGCTGCAGGCGGATAATGCAGCCGCCATGGAAACAGCCAAACCCAGCGAAATAAGTTTTTTAATGGTTTTTTTCATAATTCCTCTCCTCTCAAAGTGCATAATTATGTATTGTTCCGTATTAGCTACTTTCTTCAGTTTAATGACACCACGTGTATTTGTCAATATTCTCCGGTATGCCAATAATGTATAATTATAATTCCTTAGTGTTATACCTATGCTAAAAGCCGGCTTATATCTCCCTATAACATAAGAAAAGGCCGCTGCTTTGTCCCCGATTCCTCATTGACAAAGCAGCGGCCCATACAGGCTTAAAAATCGCTTTTTACTTTTTAACTTTTACTTTTCTCTTCTCCCACATAGCCCAAAGCGTACCTGCCACGCAAATGGAGGAGTAGCATCCGGTCAGGATACCAAAGAACATTGGAAGTGAAAACTCCAAAATAGACCCGATCTGGAAGTAAACGGAAGCTGCCAGAATGATAAGCACGCAGATTCCAGTGGTACAGGATGTATTGATGGACCTTCCAAGGGTCTGGGTGGTACTGATATTTACCAGCTCATCGACCGGCATTTTGGTATCCTTCTTTCTGTTTTCACGGATTCGGTCATAGATAACGATGGTATCGTTGATGGAATAACCGATTATCGTTAGGACGACCGCCACAAAAGCATCGTTTAACGGAATCCGGAACAGCACGAATACAAAGAACACCACAATTACATCATGGAGCAGCGCAATCATTGCAGTAACTCCTGCAGGAAGGCCGGATATTGCTGAAAACCGGATCCAAACATAAACAACAATGAAAAGCAGGGAAAGTACAATAGCAACCGCAGCATTCTTCATTGCCTTTGCTCCGATATAAGGCTCAACTACATAGGTCTCTGACAGTTTTGCATCTGCATTGTCAGAAGTACTGTTGATGGCATCCGTTACCTTTTTCTGATCTTCCGGAGACATACCTGAATTTCCTGCAAGTGTGACGGAAAGTCTCTTAAGCCCGGTCATGTTGTCTTCCTTGATCTGAACGGTAACCGGCCGGTTTGTCTCTTTCTCAATGGCAGCCTGGATCTTACCTGTATCCGCTTCGTCTGATACGGAATAGCTTAATACTGCACCTCCAGTAAACTGGGTATCCAGCTTTACTCCAAAGATAAAGCAGCCTACAATTCCGAAAAGTATTACAGCTCCGGAGATGATTCCAAAAATATATTTCTTCTGATAGAACGGTATGATTTTTTTATCTTTTCTGATACGGAACCATTTTCCATCATTCCATGGTGCATTCTGGATCAGGGATAATAAAAGCTGCTTGGAAACAGTTACACCTACCAGGAGGTTCACGATCATACCGATCAGTAACGTATAACCAAAACTCAGCATGGTGCCTGAACCTAAAAACATCAGGATTATTGCAACAATGGCTGTGGTCACATTTCCGTCTAAAACTGATGAGAAAGCATTTTTATATCCGGTCAATACTGCGCCCTTTACGGAAATCCCCTTTTTAAGTTCATCCGAGATACGTTCTGAGATAATAATATTCGTATCCACCGCCATACCTATGGTCAGGATAATACCGGCAATACCCGGAAGGGTTAAGGTGTACTGCGGAATCGAGACGGCAAGCATCTGCAGAACCGTCTGCAGGACCAGAGTGACACAGGCAACAGCGCCTGGCAGCTTATAAAATACCAGCATAAACAAGCAGATCACTAAAAACGCAGCCAGTCCTGCATATATCATAATCGATAAAGCATTGTTTCCAAGAGAAGGGCTTATGGTGGAGAAATTGGTGGTCTTTAGGGAAAATGGAAGAGAGCCTGCATTGATCTTCTCAGCCAGATTCTTAGCATCATCATAATCCTGCATTCCTGTAATAACTGCCTGTCCGCCTGATATCTTAGTCTGTACTGTCGGACTGGAAATCAGATCCTGATCCATGTAAATGCTCATCCGTTTTCCGATCAGCTTTCCTGTCGCGTCTTCAAACAGCTTGGAGCCTTCTGCATTAAAGCTGAGAGCTACCTGATAGCTCTTGATCCCGTTGTTATTTGCGGTCTCAGGGGCTGCGTTCTGTACATCTTTTCCCTGAATCAGAACATTACCATCAGGATCCCGGAATGTAAGCTCAGCCATCTCACCTAACTCCGCAATGGCCTCTTCCGGGTTAAAATTGGTCTCCCCGGATTTCCATGGGAACCGAACGATGATATATCCTCCGTTTTTATCCACGGTCACCTCGCGGTCAACGATATTCTGGTTATCCATACGGGTCTCTATGACCTGTCTGGCTGTATCAAGTTCCTTTTCTGATGGGGTGCGGTCAAGTCCCTGGGGTTCAAATACTGCCTCTACTCCTCCGCGGATGTCGATACCGTAACGCATTTCACGTACACCCTTAATACCGCTTCCGGCCCCAAATGCCGCAACACAAATGAGAGCCGCAATTACTATTAAAATTGCAGCAAGCATTTTCTTTCCTGGCTTCATTGGTTATCCTCTTTTCTTATTATAATTTTAAATACTTTTTTAAATTCCAACCCTTGCTCCTTTCTCACCATCCGAATCATGGATGTACCTGATCAGATACTCCCTGCCGGCATACCCCTCCTTCATCAACATGGTTCGTCCCGACCAAAATATAAGCGGGGCAGGCAGGAATAATTCTTTGACCGCCAGATACTTTAATGGTAAGATTCCGATTAAGTACCTGCTCCAGGCATCAACCAGCGTTTCACCCGCAGCCTCTTCCTCTAAGGCTCCCGGAAATTCAGCAACCGCGTCATTCTTTTTCGGATGAGTATATCCCATTGGCAGGGCCTGCGTTATAATTAAAAGGGCCTGTCCAGGTATCCAGTCCATGCCCAGCGCATTCAGTTCTCCAAAAAGTAAGGCAATACAACATAACAGTGCCAGTATCCGGCTGACAGATCTGGTTTTCTTCACCTGGTATTTCAATGGTACTCCTCCTGCGGCAGCCGCATCATAAAACATAATAATCGGATGATATCCTGTTGCATTGTACTACAATTTTTAACGAAACACAACCCTGGTCTTATGGAAAATGCCATATTCATGACGTAGTTTATTCAGGGCTTAATTTTTTTCAGAATTTGTTCCAGCGAACCTTTTTCTTCCTCCGTAAGCAGGGAAAAAATACTGTCATTCTCCCTCTTCCACTTCCTCATATGTACTTTGGCCGACTCGTATCCCTTACCGGTCAGTGAGATCTTTATGTCTTTTCCTTCATCCTGCTTCCGGCTGATATAGCCCTTTTTCTCCAGCTTTTGCAAAGCCTCCTCCAGTTCTTTAAAAAGCGGCCCTGAATTTTCCTTAAGCTCCTTATGTGTCAGGTCACCTTTTTCAGCCAGTTCTGCCATTATATAAAGCCCGACCCCTTTCCCGCCCTGCTTCCCGGCTTTCCGCTCAGGCAGCAGACGGCTGACATTATTAAATAGGTGTATCAGTCTGATTTCGGACTGGGTATCTTTCCATTCTACCGTTTCAGGATCCTTGGCTGGTTCCTTTTCTTCTTCTTTTACCTTCTTCTCTTCCTTTTTTCTCTTTTCCGCCAATGCTCTTCCTTTTCCGCAGTGGGGATCTATTAAAGAACAATGTCTTTTGCAGTATGGGCAGTGTTCTTTCGCAAGTATTTCATTTTTCATTCCGGTTCCTCCGTTCGTGCATTTTAAAACTTCTATTCCAACATTGCAAAGCTTGCCATTCTCCTAAAATTTACAGTAATGGCCATGATCCGTTTCCATTACAAATCCTATAACCATACAAATCTAATAACCATTTTATTACTACTTTTTTAATTATGCAAGAGTAAGATCCCCAGGCTTCCGTTCCGGGGAATCCATTAGTGAAATTGTACAACTTTTAAAAGTTCAGTTGCATTTCATTTTATATCATTGTAATGTGATAAAGGACCGGTCCTAATACAAGGAAAGAAGGAAATACAATGACTTTAAAAATAGAATATATAGCTCCCTGCCCCATGGCTTATATCAGGCATATCGGCCCCTATGGTCCGGGCAATACAGAGACCATGGAACGATTAAAGCACTGGGCAAAGTCCAGGGATTTAATGAACAGCCATTCCGTCATTCTGGGTATCGCCCAGGATAATCCACAGATGATACCGCCCGAAATATGCCGGTATGATGCCTGCATCCTTCTGCCTGACGGATGTCCTGGTGTTAGTTCTGTTGGTGGTTCTGTTGGTGGTTCTGGTGATGGTTCTGTTGGCGGCTCTGTTGGTGACTCTGCTGGTGACTCTTCCACGGAAAAAGAGGTTCGCATTGGCAGCATCACCGGGGGCAGGTATGGAGTCTTTACCATCAATCACACAGCCGAGGCAGTTAAGCGGGCCTGGGAAGAAGTTTTCCCGCAGCTTTTTGCAGAAAGCTATATTCCTGATTTTTCACGGCCGATTTTAGAACGTTATAAAGCAGAGCTTATAGAACGGCACCTTTGTGAAATCTGTGTCCCAATTGAATAAATCCTGGTTGAACGTCCGGTATGATAATGGCTTAAGGAATCGTCAGAAAGGCCTCGTGGAGCACAAGATAACCTGAATCAAAAAATAGAAAGAAAAAAGGGCGAAGCCTGAAAAGGCTCCGCCCTAAACTACTCTATAGGTTATTCACCAAATACTGCTTTATAATCCGCCTTGAATTTCTCAATTCCCTGATCGGTCAGCGGGTGCTTTACCATCTGTACCAATACACTGTAAGGTACCGTAGCAATGTCGGCTCCTGCCTTTGCACAGTCGATGACATGGATCGGATTGCGGACGCTGGCTGCAATGATTTCTGTCTCAATTCCGTGTTCCCTGAAAATATCCATGATGTCACAGATCAAATCAATACCTGGCATAGAAATATCATCAAGACGGCCTAAAAACGGTGAAACGTAGGTTGCGCCTGCGCGGGCAGCCAAAAGTGCCTGAGCGGCAGAAAACACCAGTGTCACATTGGTCTTGATTCCTTCTGCAGTCAATACCTTAACGGCTTTCAGTCCTTCCACGGTCATAGGGATCTTTACAACCATATTGGGATGGATCGATGCGATTTCACGGCCCTCTTTGATCATGCCTTCTGCATCCTCAGTCGTCGCTTTCACTTCTCCGCTGATGGGGCCGTCCACAATAGAAGTGATTTCTTTGATGACTTCAACGAAATCCCGGCCTTCTTTGGCGATCAGGGAAGGATTCGTGGTAACACCGCAGATGATGCCCATATCGTTTGCTTTCTTTACGTCTTCCGTATTTGCTGTATCGATAAAAAATCTCATGGCAATTCTCCTTAAATGTTATATTTATTCATAACTAGCCAACTTTGCAAAATTCAATCTTCTCACCATTCGGTCCCTGAAAAAGAAAGAAACGATTGGGGAGAGGTGCAAACATCTGGTTGGATTCTACTCCGTCGGATAAAAGTTTATGTCCCAGGGCAACGATTTCTTCATATGCTTCATCCAGGTTTTCACAAGTCAGGGCAATGTGATCGATGTTACCGATGGGCTTTATCTCCTGGCGTCTGGGATAGTATTCAATGACACAGGTCCCGCACTTAAGCATTCCCCGGATTCCGCCATCCACCAGTCTGGTAAATCCCAGATTCTCGTAGAAAGATACGGTTGCTTCCGGTTCATCCGTGGGAATCGCCACATGGGCAACTCCCGATGGTTTGTTTTTCAGCATTAGGAACCTCCTATGCCAGCAGGCTCTTTACATATTCTGCAATGGATTCATCCTTGCAGTTTGTGAAGAACAGCTCGCCGAATTTCTCGCCGCCAACGGCTCCCTTTACCAGTTCCTGGTCAAGTCCCTTTAAGCAGGTCAGGATATCCTTTAAGTTATTTTCTCTTACCACATCTAAGATTTTCTTATTTCTCTGCTCCGGAATGGCTCTTTCTCTTGGATAGCCCTGTCCGCTTTCTTCAGAGAATAATTTTTCAAATGTATACTCCAGATTCAGTTCTGCACCCCAGCCAAAGCCCTTTGCAAATGGCATTGCGATCGCATTGCCGTCGTTGATCTGTGCAAACATGTAGCCGTCGCTTGGGTCACACACATGACCGCAGATCACGCCCGGGAAGCTGTTTAAAGCCAGCATGGCACCTTCGCCGGTTCCGCATCCGGTAATTACATAATCCGCTGCTCCGGAGTTTAAAAGAATGGCTGCCAGGATTCCGTTCTGTACATAAGTCAGGGAATTGCTGTCCTCTGCAGAATACATGCCATAGTTATCCACTGTATAGCCCTTTGTATCTGCAACCTTCTTTAAGCTGTTGTAAATCATTTCGTTTTTAGCCGCCTGGCTGTTCTCATTAATTAATGCGATTCTCATGCTTCCAACACTCCTTTTACCTGATTATATACTTGTTTCTCACTCAGTCCGTATTCCTCTAAAAGCTCTTCCGGCTTTCCGGACTGACCGAATCGGTCCTGTACACCGATCTTTTTAAATGTGACATTACACTTGTTTTCCAGAAGAACATCGCCAACTGCATCTCCAAGACCGCCGATGATGCTGTGTTCTTCCACGGTTATAACATTCTTACACTTCTCAGCATATTTCAAAATGCACTCCCTGTCAATAGGCTTAATGGTATGCATATTGACAACAGTGACGGTTTTTCCTTCTGCCTCAAGCTTCTTTGCGCATTCCAGTACAGTAGATACCATGATGCCGCAGGCAAAAACCACTGCATCCGTACCTTCTTTTAATACGTTTGCCTTTCCGATTACAAAGGGCATATCCTCTTCAAACACCGGGCTTGGAAGTCTTGCCAGGCGAAGATAAGCAGGACCCTGCATATCCGCAACTGCCTTAACGGCACGGTGGGTTTCGCTTGCATCACAGGGAACGACCACGGTCATGCCGGGGATTACCCGCATAAGAGCCATATCCTCAATGGCCTGGTGGCTTCCGCCGTCTTCGCCAAGTGTGATTCCGGAATGGGTCATACCCAGCTTTACATTGAAATTAGGGTATGCGACACCATTTCTTACCTGCTCATAAGCCCGTCCTGCGCCAAATATGGCAAAGGTGCTGCAGAAAGGTATGTATCCCATGGTAGAAAGGCCTGCACTCATATCAACCATGTTTGCTTCTGCAATGCCTGCATTAAAAAACCGTTCCGGGAATTTTTCTGCAAAGGTCGCAGTCATGGTGGCATGTGCCAGGTCCGCATCCATTACAACAACTTTTTCATTTGCCTCGCCAAGTTCAGCAAGTGCCTCACCATATGCCACTCTAATTGCTTTCATTTCGCTCATGTCATTAACCCTCCAGTTCCTTTAATGCCTGCTGTCTTTCTGCTTCACTTGGTGCCTTACCGTGCCAGCCTACCTGGTTTTCCATAAAGGAAACGCCTTTTCCCTTTACGGTGTGTGCCAGGATGCATTTTGGCTTTCCTTCCATAGTGCTGATGGAGTATGCTGCCAGAACTTCTTCCAGATTGTTGCCGTCCGGAAGTTCCAGTACATGAAATCCAAAAGCTTTGAATTTGGAAGATAAATCACCGAGGGACATAACCTGTTCATTGCTTCCGTCGATCTGAAGACCGTTGTTATCAATGATGATCGTGAGATTGTCCAGATGGTAGTTGGCTGCTGCCATGCATGCCTCCCAAACCTGTCCTTCCTGAAGCTCTCCATCTCCAAGCAGGGTATATACTTTTGTATCCTTATTCTGTGCCTTTGCTCCAAGTGCCATTCCTACCGCAATGGAGATTCCCTGTCCCAGAGAGCCGGTGGAAGCATCGATTCCGGGAACCTTTTTTGCATCCGGATGTCCCTGAAGAATGCTGTGGAGCTGACGGAAGTTCTTGAATTCCGCTTTGTCAAAAAAGCCCATTTCACCTAATACCGCATAATTGCAGGGAGCTGCATGTCCCTTGCTCAGTACAAAGCGGTCCCGGTCCTCATTGTCCGGGTCCTTTGGATCTACCCGCATCTGTGTATAAAACAGTGCTGCCATCAGCTCTACCGCTGATAAAGAACCGCCCGGATGGCCGCTGGCTGCATCAGCTGTCATATTAATAATATCCTTGCGGATATCCTTGCATTTCCCTTTTAATTCCACAATGTCCATCATGTTCTTATGCCTCCGTCTAAATTATGTATTATTACTTTTTGAGGGAACCTCTCTTTTTTAAGTAATCCACGTATACCGCTCCAAGGATTACGCATCCCTTTACTACAAACTGCCAGTAACTGCTTATCTTAAGTAAGTTCATACCGTTATTAAGAACACCGATGATCAGCACACCGATTACGGTTCCGCCCATTGTACCGATACCGCCGTTAAAGCTTGTACCGCCAAGTACGGAAGCTGCGATTGCATCTCGCTCAAAGCCTTCTCCTACGGATGGCTGACCGGAATACAGCCTTGCTGCCAGAACCACACCGGCTAAGGCTGCCATCACACCACTGATGACGAATACCCTTACCTGGATCCATTTGGTATCAACACCTGCGTAT
>DEYX01000225.1 GCA_002365025.1 Hungatella sp. UBA3147
AATTTTATTAAAGTCAGGAGATGAGCCATGATAATCATCATTTAGAACCAAAGTTACCGAAACTCCCTGTTCCCATGTATCAAACTTATATGGCCCTGTCCCGATTGGATGCATCTGATAAGATTCTCCTCCTTCCTTCACTGCTTTTTCATTCAGAATACCGGTTTGGGGTGTTGTTAATCCGGCAGGAAATGCCCCATTGGAAGATTTTAATAGGATATTGAATTCATAATCATTAAGAACTTCAACATGATCAATATCACCTACCAGATAATTCATAGAAGTATTGATTCCACGTTCAAGGGAAAATTTAACATCACCGGCCTTCAATTCCTCCCCGTTATGAAATTTGATTCCCTGTTTTAATTTAAAATGATAGGTAACATCATCGGTCTGCTGATAACTGTCCACAATGAAATTAGGTATTATGGTTTCATCATGATCATACGTCAGCAGTGTTTCATAAATACAGCCATAAACATTAGCACTATAACGGTCAACGGTTGCTTTTGGATCTAATCCGCCTATATTGCTGGATAATGCAATACTCAGCATCTCGTTATTAGAAAGTTCACTGCCCGTTACCTCACCTGTCTTTTCAGGTGCTTGTGTAATTTCTTTATTCTCCCTTGACTGCTGAGAACATCCGGCCAGCAATCCCGCTGCCATAGTTAAAGCCAGCATAAATGCTCTTACCTGTTTCCTTCTCATAATTTATCTTCCTCCATTTTATTATCAAAAATCTGCAGATTTATGATTCCAATAAAGAGTTGCCATATCAGCGTTTACCTACATTATTTTCCCCCTTCCTCATTTCCATATAAATCATCATCATTATAAAATGCTTTTATAACAGCTTGAGCACTTCCTAACGTTTCCAGCATAATCAAATCCCGCTGGTCGTAAAATATTTCAAATGTTTCTCCGCGCAGGCTGTAAACCCAGTCATTCCGGAGGGTTCTGCGCAATATATCATCAAAATGATGATCTGCATCGGCAAAATTTCCGATAAATACAACAGCCCCCGGATTGCATGCCAGGAAAATATTTCTCAACATTCTTCCGGTAATCTGAGCCAGTCTCTCGACTTCAATCACGCAAACCGGATCGCCCTTTTTACACCCTTCAAATATGTCCGAATAATTAATCGTATGAACAGACGTCTTGCCGCCCAATAATGAATCCGGGTATTGTTCCAGCAGCTTTTCTATATCTCTTCTGACTCTCTTTATACTAATTAATTGTTCCGCACAGCCATAGTTTCCACACGTACACTTTTCCTTGTCATATGGGTCCATAATCATATGACCTACTTCAATCATCATTTGCACTGTCCCATCCTGGATTTTACCATTGACAAAAAAGGAGCCTGTAATAGCCCTGTCCATGTACAGAGTAAAAATTCTGTCATTTTTCTCAATTACAGAATGATCAGATAACACAGAATGCCCTGCCATTCGGCCGATATTATCAACAATTACACAAGAAACTTCAGGGAAAATTTCATGTAAGATATCGTGTACAGGAAGTCCGACGCTCAAATTAGAAAAATACATACTGCGATGAAGTGACTGATTCTTCAATTCCACCAGTCCACCCACAGCCATAGCCACGCCATATATCTGTGAACCAACCAACGGGTTATGTTCCAATATTTTCATTTTTCCTTCTATAATCGCAGCCTTAAATCCCTCATCCGTTAAATCTTTATTGATTTTTATTGATATTATGTCCATTATATTTGCAGACAAGTCCATTAACGAAACGTGCAATTCATCTGTACGCTGCAATATAACCAATATCTTTTGAACTGGTGACAGGGCATACATTTCCGGCTTTTTTCCTCCGGTTTCAGTGGAGCTTCCTTTGCCTAAAGATATAATGATTTTTTTTTCTATAAAATAATTCACAGCTTTCATAACGGACTGCCTGCTCAGCATAACTTCTGTTGCTATCTCTGCAATGGAAAATTCTTTCTTTTCTCTCACTGCATTAAGTACAATTCTCCTGTTGTAGTTGCGTATAGTTCTTGGTATTGCTCCATAAGATTCCATTGGTTCTATTTTCGTAGTCATGCTTCACCCTTGTCTTTCGTTTGTTAATTTAGTTATGTAATTTTATTACCTATCTATATAAAATATATTATACTATTTAGCACTTCATCACTATTGACTAAATCAACAATATTATTACTTTTTTTTTGTATATTATTCCTAATTCCAGTTGTAAAAATATAACGGACAGTCTAAAATGCCGCACCCCCTTAGGTTTGCGGCATTTCTTTTTACATTCTGGCGGACCGTCAGGAACTTGGTTCCTGATCTGTCTATTAAAATCCTGTCACGTCTTTCGGTATGGTAAACTCAACTGCTCCCATGTAACCCGGCGCCACTTCATATTCGTCAAATACGATCACGATTTCTCCATTCTCATTAAAGTAAAAGCTTTCATCCCCTGTGATCTGGTTAAATTCATCCACGTAATCCTCTCCCGTATTATAAAAATACATCTTAGAATCATCCGCAGCCATCTGCTCTTCCATCTGTTTTTTGATGTTATCGCTTATCGCAGTAATGTAGTCGGCCTTATCCTTCATCAGATCCTTTAGAGACACCACATTTCCTGTTTCTTTATCAATGGTAAAGATCTTTACATACTCCGCTCCGCTGGCCATGATAACGGTTGTATTGATCCGCAGGGAGAGGTACTTTTCGTTGTCTGTCACAACATCATAGCTGGAGGTCACGGAATAGTGGCCATCTCCAACCTGATCACCTGCCACCTGTTTTTCATATTCCGCAATCAGCTGATTGGCATATTCTTCGATGGAGCGGTTAACCTTAACATTATCCTTTTCATTGATGGAAACCTTTGGGATATCTATTTTAGCCTCGTAATTATTATTGGTATCCTCAAAGGTACGGAATGTAACCACCTTTGCGATTGCGCCCAAAACCGGGATTTCTTCCATGGCATTGGCGGTAACCGGGCTGGCATTTGCCATAATTACAATAGCTGCCATCGCCGCTGCCGCTGATATACCTGTTCTTTTTGTCATTTTCATCATCCTCGTTATCCTCTTTTCTTTTTTTGCTCTCTCAATTCCTGCCGCCACACCTGCACGGGCAGCCTCCGGCACAGGAATATTATGGTAACTATTTTTCATCCTTAACAGTTTTTCTTCATCATTGTGTTCCATAATAACTGCTCCTTTCTATCCTAAGTAACCTCTGGTTCCAAAATGATCTTTAGTTTCTTCAGGGCCCGGTAAAGCCTTGCCTTGACGGTGCTCACGTTCATCTCCAGAATTTCAGCGATTTCTTCCAGTTTCCATTCCTCCATATATTTTAAAATCACGATTGTACGATCCTTTTCTTCTAAAGAACTTAAAAGCTCCAAGGGGTCATCTTCCTTATAGCTGTCTTCATGTGGAATCTCAACCTCATCAAAGCTTACGCTTTCCTTTTTCTGCTTCCTTAAAAAGTCAATGGATGCATTTATGACGATCCGGTGAATCCAGGTCGCCAGATATGTTTCTTCTTTCAGTTTCCTGCATTCCTTAATTACCCGGTATGCACTCTCCTGAACGATATCCAGGGCATCCTGTTCATTTTTTACATAGCCGTACGCAAGCCGGTAATAAGATTCATAATTTTTCAAAAGGATTCGTTCTGCCTCTTCTTCAATCTTTTGTTTCATTTCTTCCTCCTCTCTGGGGTTCTATCTATTAGACGTATTATAACTCAAAAAAGTTTCATTATTTACAAAAAAGGAAAGACTTTATTTTTAATATAAAAAGAGCAGGGTATATAATTTCTATATACTCTGCTCTGCTAAGTTTGCCTTCTTACTCGAACCGCACTATTTCTTTTTTTAACCTCTTCATAATTTTCTTTTCCAGCCTGGATATATAGGACTGGGAGATCCCCAGTAAATCCGCAACCTCTTTCTGGGTCATTTCCTCTCCTTCCTCATCTGTGAGTCCAAACCGCAGCTCTACGATCTTTCTCTCCCTTGGGCTTAACCGGCTGATGGCTGTATTTAAAAGGTTCCGTTCCACCTCGGTTTCTAAATCCTTATAGATGACGTCTTCCTCGGTTCCGAGAATATCTGATAAAAGGAGCTCGTTCCCATCCCAATCCACGTTCAAAGGCTCGTCAATGGAAACCTCCATCTTGGTCTTGTTATTCCGGCGCAGGTACATGAGTATTTCATTTTCAATGCAGCGGGAGGCATAGGTGGCCAATTTAATGTTTTTATTTGGATTAAACGTATTGATGGCCTTAATGAGTCCAATGGTACCTATGGAAATTAAATCCTCCACCCCAACACTGGTATTATCAAACTTCTTCGCTATGTATACCACAAGACGGAGATTATGTTCAATCAACTCTGATTTTGCTCTCTGATCATCATCACTTCCAAGGAGCGCAATAATCTGCGCTTCTTTTTCATTGTCCAGAGGCGGAGGAAGAATATCAGCTCCTCCTATGTAATGAACCTCCCCCTGTGACGGCATCATCAATGTTTTAAACGTTGGAATTGCCTTAAACTGGAAACGGTTTGGTACGGATACTTTTATAATCATTGATACTCTCTCCTTTACTTCGTTCACTCACTCTTCATGCAGCAGCATCTGATATTCTCCTTTTACGGATAATGTCTTTTTGCTCACGGCCACCAGAGGCCTTTCAATCACCTTCACTTCATCCCCTTGACGTACCTCCATCTCATCCAAAAAGATTCCGGGCAGCATACCGTCACTTTTCCCAACGCTACCGTAGGGAATGTAGACGACCTCCGACACACTTTCGCAAAGCTCCCGGACAGCCTCATAAGTTACAACATGGACGGCCCGACGGCTTACCGGTTCATACAGTCTGTTTCCTGTATCAAGCAGAGCCGTTACTACCTTTTTCTTTCCTCTGTAATGCATGGTAACTTCATAAAAATTGTTCTTTCCCTTTAGCATGGCGGTAATCTGCCGCAGAAAGCAGCGGATTCCGAAGTAAGTACCCGCCGCAATAAAAATCAACCGGTAAAAGGGTATGGCTTTCTGACCATTTCCTCTAAGAATCTGTTCTATATAATAGCCGGCCTTCGTATGCTGATATAGGGCATCCATTATGCCTGCCGTTGTTACTGCAGCCAGATAAAGAGCACATACTGCTTTCCCTATTTCCTTTGGTCTTTTTACGTCGAAAGCCGTCATCACCATCAGGGTGCTCACCGCCAGATAGGTTATTACCATCTCAAGCCACAGTGGTAAAAATGGAAAAGCGGCAGCAAACACAGCCCAGGCTGCCCCCAAAATAGCCCCAAGAATCATTCTCCACCATATGAGACGATACTTCATCCCCCGCCTGACAATGGATAATACCAGGAAATCCATGGCAAAATTAGTTAAGAACAATACATCAATATACAGGTTTATTTCCGTCGCCGCTTTCACCTCCCGCCCTGTACGAACATTATAGCCAGTAAGCCATTCAGAATTTGTCAAAACCATGGGGATGATTCCAATTTTTTATCGCCTTTTTCCATCCTGCCACGGCATTTGCCGACAGATTCTTACAGACCACACGTTCCCCTTTTGTCCATTCCTCCTCTCTTCCTGACAAATGGATAAAAATCAAAAGGGACGTTTTCTCCCATGGCTGCGCAACAAAAAACAGCCGGCCACAGCATTTTCTGCCATGTTCGACTGTTTTTCACATTCTATTTAAAATTGTCGATTTTCCAAGATGGGGATTTAAGAGAGCTGAGAAAGTCTCTCTTTTACCTGATCCATCATCTGAGCATATTTCTCAAGCTTAGCCTTTTCCTCTTCAATCTTGGCTGCCGGAGCCTTGCTTACGAACTTTTCGTTGTTAAGCATGCCCTCAACACGGGCCAGCTCCTTGCTTAAGCGCTCTTCTTCTTTCTTTAAACGTTCTACTTCTTTTTCAATATCCACCAGTTCCGCAAAAGGCATGTAAATGACTGCCTGATGAATGACCGCTGATACGGCATCGTCTGCTATGCCACTTTTATCCTTTTGTAAATAAACCTCACCGGCATAACCCAGAGTAGCGAAAAACACCTTGCTGTGTTCAAAAATATCAAGAATCTCCTGATTCTCAGAAACAACATAAACCTTTGCTTTTCTGCTAGGCGGAACATTCATGGAGGTACGTACATTCCGGATTCCTCTTACAGCTTCCTTAATGGTTTCAACCGCATGTTCATCGGTTTCAAAGTTCCATACCTCCTTATACTCCGGCCAGCTGGAAATCATAATGGACTCCTCTTCGTCCTGAAGATTGCAGAAGATTTCCTCGGTTAGGAACGGCATATAAGGATGAAGAAGCTTTAAGGAGTTAATAAGCACGGTTTTCAGCGTCCAGATGGCCGCCGCTTTTGACTGATCATTATCGTCCCACAGCCTTGGCTTCACCATCTCAATATACCAGTCACAGAATTCTTCCCAGATAAAGTCATAAACCTTTTGAAGGGCGATTCCCAACTCATACTTATCCAGGTTTTCCGTTACATCCTTTGCAAGGGTGTTCGCCTTGGACAGGATCCATTTGTCCGCAAGGGTAAGTTCTGAAAGCTCTGCCTTAGCTTCCGGTGCTTTCTGGGTATTCATCATAATGAAACGGGAAGCATTCCAAACTTTATTGGCAAAGTTTCTGCTTGCCTCCACGCGCTCCCAGTAGAAACGCATGTCATTGCCAGGCGCATTGCCGGTGATCAGGGTCATTCGCAGGGCATCGGCTCCGTACTTTTCAATAACCTCCAGAGGATTGATACCGTTTCCTAAGGATTTACTCATCTTGCGGCCTTCGGAATCCCTCACCAGGCCGTGCATCAGCACTGTGTGGAAAGGAAGCTTTCCAGTCTGCTCGATACCGGAAAATACCATGCGGATTACCCAGAAGAAAATAATGTCGTAGCCTGTAACCAGTACATCAGTTGGATAGAAGTATTCTAAGTCCTCTGTTTTTTCCGGCCAGCCTAAGGTGGAGAAAGGCCAGAGAGCAGAGGAAAACCAGGTGTCAAGGGTATCCTCATCCTGAGTCAGATGGGTTCCTCCGCATTTGGGACATACGGTTGGAACTTCTTTCGACACAATGATCTCTCCGCACTGGTCACAATAATATGCCGGGATTCGATGTCCCCACCAAAGCTGTCTGGAAATACACCAGTCACGGATATTTTCAAGCCAGTGAAGATATGACTTATCAAATCTATCCGGAACGAATTTCAGTTCTCCTGTTTTTAAAGCCTCAATTGCCGGCTTTGCCATCTCTTCCATTTTAACAAACCACTGCTGCTTTACCATCGGCTCTACGGTGGTCTTACAACGGTCATGGATTCCTACCGCATGGGAATGGGGGGCCACCTTTACCAAAAGCCCCAGCCCCTCAAGGTCCTTCACAATGGCTTTTCTGGCCTCATAGCGCTCCATGCCATGATATTTGCTGCCGGGAAGGTTGATAGTGGCATCGTCATTCATGACGTTTATTTCAGGAAGGCTATGTCTCTTACCTACCTCAAAGTCATTGGGGTCGTGGGCCGGGGTGATCTTCACACAGCCGGTACCGAATTCCTTATCTACATAGGAATCTGCTACCACTGGTATCTTCCTGCCTGTAAGCGGAAGCTCTAACATCTTTCCGATAAGGTCCTGATAGCGTTCATCTTCCGGATTAACTGCCACTGCAGTGTCTCCAAGAAGAGTTTCCGGTCTGGTGGTTGCAATCTCCACAAACCTGCCTTCTTCTCCTGCAATAGGATAATTGATATGCCAGAAGAAGCCATTCTGGTCCTCGTGTATCACTTCCGCATCAGAAATGGAAGTCTGGCAAACCGGACACCAGTTTACGATACGGGAACCTTTATAAATATATCCTTTTTCATAGAGCTTGATAAAAACTTCCTGAACAGCTGCTGAACAGCCTTCATCCATGGTAAAACGCTCTCTGTCCCAGTCAGCAGAGGATCCCAGCTTATGAAGCTGGTTGATGATCCTGCTGCCATAATCTTTTTTCCAGTCCCAGCATTTTTCCAGGAAGCCTTCCCTGCCCAGTTCCTCTTTGTCAATCCCCTGCATCTTTAAGCTTTCAATGACCTTTACTTCCGTTGCAATAGCCGCATGGTCCGTACCTGGCTGCCAAAGGGCCTCGTAGCCTTGCATCCTCTTAAAGCGGATCAAAATATCCTGCATGGTGTTGTCAAGGGCATGCCCCATGTGAAGCTGTCCTGTAATATTAGGAGGCGGCATTACAATGGTAAAGGGCTTTTTATCCTTGTTTGGTTCTGCATGGAAATACTTCTTATCCAGCCATTTCTCATAAAGCTTGCCTTCAATCCCTGCCGGATTATAGGTCTTCTCCAATTCTTTCATCATGTTCTCCTTCCTGCTGACCGCCATATATTCCAGGCTTAATAATATGCCCTTGGGCGGAATTGCGCTACCAAAGCGGAGCGCTTTGTATAACAGGAAATTCCAAAGAGATTTCCCAGTATACAAAAAAAGCCCTCTGCATCGTTGGGATGCAAAGGGCGAATCAACGCGGTACCACCTTTGTTCATATGGCAGAGCCTGCCATATCTCAAATAGCCTATAACGCAGCCACACGTGAAAGCCTACTGAATTACAAAATTTCAGCCTTCCGGTTCAGAAGCTACCTTCCGCATACACTACCTTAACCGTCTTTCAGCCGGTGAACGGTTTTCTCTTTCAGGGTTATAAGCGTACTCCTCTTCTTCTCTACCTTTTTCTTATTCCTGCCCATGCTTTTTGGGCATACAGGTATACCCGCAGGGTATTTCCTTATACCTTGTAATGATAGTGTCTTTTTATAGTTTTGTCAAGTACTAACCATTCTTTCGACTAATATACTAGCATATTGAGCACCGTTTAGCAATTTCAAACAGAATCTGTTCATGACATAATATTCCGGTATTCCTGTTTCCACTTCTGGATAAGCTCACCGGCTCCCTGAAGCCGCTTGATCGGATCTTTTTGGAACAGCTGTTCAAGTTCTTTCAGGCTGTCCGCCCCGGCCGCCAGCGCCTCCGCCTTTTCTTTTTCTATTTCGCATTCCTGCCTCATTTCATCTGTAATGAGAGCCTGAAACCGTTCATTTAACACCAGACCCGGATTCCATTGGGCCAGATGGCATATTCTTCTTAAAATCTCGGGATTTTTCACCAGATCAAAGGATTTCTGGTAGGCCTGGCAGGCTTTGTCCGTCATAAACAGCCTGGCATAAGCAGCTCCCAGATTATTATATATTTTAGCCCGGAAGGCATCATCTCCCCGGTTGCCCTTTGGAAGATCCAGGATTTTCCGGTATTCTGACTCCGCCTTTCCATATTGCTTTCTGGAAAATAAGTAATCCGCCTTTGCCTTTAAAAACTCCTGGACAGGCATCCGTCGGTAAGTGGACAGATTCTGCCGGAACCGTCCGACCTCAGAAGCAGTATAATAATCGCATTCGTGAAGGATCATGGCAAGAAGCTCGTCCGTTTCTTCACCGCTTTGCTGCCATTTTTCCAGCTTGGCAGCCAAAAAACCCATATCCAGATCCTCTCTGATAAACTGGATCAGGTTATTATCCACAAATTGATCCATGACCAAAAGAGGATTATTATAAATCACATAGCAAAGCTCCTGGGATGAAAACAGGCGGATTCCCAGGCCTTCAAAATAAAAAGGATGTTTAACCGGCTCCTGCCGGCAAAGAATCAAACTCATAGCATAACCTCTTGCCTTATCACGGCTTCTGTGGCCGGAAATATTTCACCAAAACCCTTGTCTTTTAGTACAACTGCCATGGTTTTCTCATCCAAGAACCCAAAGCTGATCCTTATCCGGAGGGTTTTTTCCATACGTTTTGGAAATCCTTCCAGCGGAATCTTCACCAGCCGTTTCTGCTTTGGATCCATGGGCGTTACCATGAATTCCACGTAATCCTGATGATCCACGATTAAATCCACGCTGCTCTTTGCTTCATACCAGTTGTCCCCGGCTGCAGCTACTACCAGCTGGCTTTCCCGTTCTTTATGAAGCACCTTCATGGAAATGGTGGAATGAAGCCGCCCCTCACAAATGCAGGTAAAGGGATAAGAGGTCTTATCCTGAAGATAATCCATTCCTTTAAAAGCCGCACCTCTGGCAAACAGCTCCGGTTCCATATACACCTTTCGGCGGGAGCACAGTATCTTCATGGAATCTCCCGCCCAGTCATGGCGCTCAAAGCCCTTTCCCGTCAGAAAGACAGATGAAAATAATTTCTTCTGGAGAAGCCTGTCCGCGCAGGAGCTTAAGATTTTATCCGCCAGCTTTCCTCCGGAAGGCGTACCTAAGATATCCAGATTAAAACTTTCTTCCAAAGCCTCATCCTCTGCAATCACCACCATCTTCCGAAGGCCTCTCTGTACCTTGAGCTCATGATAGTGAAAAGAGTCTTCCGATAAGTCAAACACACCTACCTGATTGCTCCAAACCTCCTTTTTCTGGCTGAGGGTATAGTATACAAAGCTTTCCGTATGGCTTATGATGTGCACACGATCTCTTGGAATCTCTAAGTAGTCCGCACAGTACATAAGGGCATCCATCAGCTTTACATCCACCTTCTGCATGGTGATCACCAGCTGTTTCACCTCATCGCAGAAAAACTCTTCCATGGGAAGCTTTAATATCTTTTTTAAAAACATCTTTAAAAGGCCAAGACCTTCGTATTTGGTACCGCCCAGAGTGGCGGTTCCCTCTTTCCTAACCATTTTTATCAGCTTGTCTATGATAATGCCCTCGCCTACAAGAGTACAGGCATAAGCCTCTTCTCCTACAAACCAGGCATCTTCATCCTTTTTCCTGCAGATCACTGTAGGAAAACACCATGATTTTTCTCTGTCATGGCAGCATATGCGGGTATAGGCATCGCAAAGGTCAAGCCCTATTATCAGTCCGTCCATTGACAGCCCCCTTATCTTACATCAGTGGAAATAATTCTTCTGCAGCAGCATTCTTTTTTAAATACTCCTGCATCCGATTTTTTAGCCCGTTTTCATCCTTTAAGCTTAAAGACAGACTCATATCATTTAAACAGGCAAACTTGCTGTCCGAAGCCTTTCGGCAGACTCCGGTATCGCAGCTTACACTGCCTTCTTTTTTTAGAACCCACGCTTCCTCGATCAGCTCCCTCACCCGGTATTCCATGATCTCGCCTTCAAACAATATCTTCTGCTTGACGAAAACTCCCTGGTACATCCGGGAGATATCCTCACTGTGAAACTCTTCTTCATCCGGAAGAATTCTGACCTGCAATTCCACCTTGGAATCACGGTCCCCACAGTACTGGATCATGGCTTTATCCATAATATCTTCCGGCATGGGAATATAATTAGACAGATCCTTAAAATACGGGAACACAAGACCTTCTTCTAACAGGAAGGAAACCGTAGTCCGGCACAGCTTCTGCTGCTCTTCATCAAGCGCAGAAAGTTTCGAATAATACTTAGTTATAGCCAGCAAATAAATGGTGGGGAGACGGCCTTTTACAGACGCTGCCTTGACCGTTCCTTCCAGATAAGCGAAAACCTTTTCCTCCGGCTCCTTATCCTCCATAAAGTACTCTGTGCATTTTATGGTAAAATAAGCCTTCACGATCATATCACCGGTTTCCTTACGGCTCCGGTAAAGGCCAAACACCTTGTCAAGTTTAGAGCTGCATCCGGAAAACATCATCTGAGCCGTCAGGCGTTCTTCCAGATCATATGTTTCCACATGCTCGGAAACTCCCTTCATAAGCACCTGGTACATCTGGCTCGTCAACCCGTTAAAATGCTCGCACAGGTAGTCAAGGATCACGCCGTCACATTTTCCTTCCCTAAAAACATCGTAAGCCAGATGTAAAAGCAAAGGATCCTCGTCAAATAAGTTCTTAAGTATCATTTTCGTACACAGTTCATAAAGCCGCTCCGTCCTGGTTCCTTCGCTTCCGAATTCCCGGATCATTAAGAACGCCTCTTCCATGTGGTTGTTATGGATGAGCGTATCACAGACGTTTATCCGCTCTTCCTTGGAAAGGACCTTTTTATCCAGCTTAACCAGATACCCGGCTCCTTCATCTCCTTCCAGACCGTCAGAGGCCTGTCTGCCGTAGAACTCGATGACTTTGGAAAGGAGAAGCTTCTGATAAAGAGGCCGCAGATTTTTATCCTCCAGCGTGCCTTCCAGAATCTTCACCTCTTCTATATCTGAGGCCCCATCCGCCAGAATCCGTTCACATGCCCGAAGCCGGAGCATGGAATGCTCCGGATATAGTTCAAAGCAGCGCTCTTCCAGTTCCCGGCGGTCCATAACAGGTTCTTTCTCATAGGGAATGTTGGCATACCGGTTGCCAAAAGCATCCTGGAAAAGCAATATGCTGTGCTCTGAAAACAAGGGTACATAGGAAATACCCTCATCAAGAAGGAATGCATCCTCCTCAGTCATTTCCTCATAGCACACAATGACATACTTCATCTTTTTATTGCTGCATTCCACCCTGTAGGACCGGAGTATGGAGGGCAGCACCTTTGCCATAGGAAGATCGATCACATCCTTTAATATCATCCGCTCATAAATCCCGGCCAGCTGCTTGTCAATCCGTGATTCAAACAGCTGCTCCGTGGCAAATTTCTCGATCGTCCGCTCATAGGCCTGATACAGAGGGTCAGCCGGTTCCAGATAAACCAGAACATTCTTATAAAGGATCGCCCTGCTGTGGAGATCCAGTTCATTTCCTCCATAGGAAAAATAAAGAAGCACTTCCTTTGGGAGGAGATAGCAGTAATTTCCCGGCAGAGCATACAAATAATATTCATACAGCCGCGTCAGGCTGATCCCTGCCTTTACCCCTTTTTCGTACCAGGAAAAGGCTTCCGCCATGCGGCATTCTCCTTTGATTAACAAGGCACAAATCGCCTCAAGTACCTCTTTTATGGGGTGTTCCTCATAAAGCTTAACTAACATCCGGTACTGCAGCCGGTTAAAATGCTTTGCCGTTAAGGTAAGCCTGGATACGGCCACAGCCAGCTTATGATCTACGATCCCTTTTCCGGCGCAATGATAAAGGATCTGGAGTTCCATGGAACCCATGGCCCTTATGATCTCCGGTGAACTGTTCAGCACTTTGCAGCCCCATACGTAGAAAAACGGGCTTCTGACACCCATATGAAACTGCTTTTTCATCATGGCTAACAATGCAGGCAGATTCTCAAACAGCTTGTCATCAAGCTTAATAAGCAGCAAAAAAAGCCAGAAGAGCCTTCTATCTTCTTCCAGATATTTTTTCATGAGACGGATCAGGGATTCCTTCTGATATTCGTCCGGCTGCACCTTTAAACGCAGATACTGGTAATAGCAGTAAAGCTCCCTTTTTTCCTGACGCTCCTTAAGGACATCATCCCTGCACTCGTCAAGGAGCAACGCCGCTTTGGAAGGATTTCCCTGGCCAAGGAATATCTCAGCCCGAAGCAGCTTAAGGAGGCTTTTTTCACCCTTCATCAGCTCAATCTCATCAAGGGCTTTTTCCATCTCATCATATAGATTATTCATATCCTTCTGCCCGTACTCTTCTTCCAGTCGGAGCCGTAAAAACCGGCTTAAGGCTTCTTTTGCAAATGCATCTTCTGCGGATACCCCTCCTCCAGGGTTATTAACCGCCGTAACGGGGATGACAAAACGGTCTTCAACTCCAGTTATGAGAATTCTTCCGGAATTCTCTCCCTGGTGCATGCGTTCCGGATGAACCAAAAATGGTACCCTGCATTCCTCTTCTTCAAAGTCCTGCTCCACAACGCTTTTCTTTGGCAGCTCTATAAAATCACAGTCCGTTGTAACTTCCAGGTTCACATAGCCCCAGTCGCTGCGCTTTATAATCACCCAGTCTGTTACAACTTCTTCCAGTTCTCCAAATCTCCGCTCCTCAGTTTCCGTCCATAACCGGACCGGCTCTTTTACCTTTAAAGCGGTCAGAAACTCTTCCAGTTCCTTTCTTCTGTCAGGTCTCCCCTTTAATCCATCGTAGATTGCCCTTACATGAAGGTCCTGCATAAAGGGAGCCGTGACAAAATCCCGGTACTCAAACAAACGAAGAGCCGTATCCATATCTTTTTTAGCCGTATCTGCAAAATCCTCTGCTGTCTTTAAATCACTCAGCGCTTTTCCTGACGTGCTCAGTTCCACGCAAAAAGAATAAGGGACTTCTCTCTCGCCGCCATTGGTAACCAGATAAAAAGAGCCCTTAATCACATCTCCATCTTCCAGGTAACTACTGTTTATCTCATAGACCAGATGGTTATATGTTCCGCCAAACGCTCCGCTTATGAGTCTGACACGGAAATTTGACGAATATGCAAGTCCTTTTATATGTAAATTATTCTCACTGGTAACGACAAGTTCCCGCCTGGTAGCTCCGCCGGAACGAACCACATCATCAATTTCCCACGGTGTCACCTTAATCTTTGGAATCTCTGAATCAATGATGCCCTTTGCCAGCCTGTTGATCCGTTCTCTCATAGTACCACCTGTATCTTTAATTTCCTTATCTTATTTAGCTATTTGATTTTAATTACTCTATATTCTAACATATTTTCTATTGATTTAAAACCCTAAAATTGGTATGATAAAATAAAACTTTAAAAAAAGGACGAACGATCATGACAACCAACGAAAAAGCTTTATTGCTGCATGAAGAATGGAAAGGAAAGCTGGAAATCATTTCCAGAGCAAAGGTAAAAAGCCGGGAAGATCTGGCCCTTGCCTATACCCCAGGCGTAGCGGAACCCTGCAAAGTCATAGCCGGGGATCCGGAAGCTGCCTACCTATACACAATCAAATCAAACACCATTGCTGTCGTTTCAGATGGAAGCGCTGTTCTTGGACTTGGCAACATCGGACCTCTGGCCGCCATGCCCGTTATGGAAGGAAAAGCGGTGCTCTTTAAGGAATTTGGGGGAATCAATGCCATCCCGATCTGTCTGGATACCCAGG
>DEYX01000228.1 GCA_002365025.1 Hungatella sp. UBA3147
TTTGGTACAACATGGGTTTAATTTCAGCTAATACAAATTGATAAAGATAATTATGTCTCCAGCAAGGCTGGATCTTAGTTTTACGTAGCAGGCATAAGCGCTGATCTTCCTGCTTTCTGGCCTGCCTCTGATTCTAATCTCATCTGCTCCACCGGCTCAAAGTTCAACCACAACGTTTCCACCCGTCTAAGATTATTCTGCGCCCTGGCCGGCATCTGCAGCTTGTACCAGTCCTTCAAATAACGTTCATACAACTCACAGTCATATCCGGAAAGCATAACCTTGGCCCGACAACTGATTACCGTCTCCAGCAGTTCCTCCTGATCCTGATCAGACATTTCATGCCGGTACTGCTTCCAGCCCCGCGTTGATAACACATAGGGTGGATCCAGATAGATCAGGACATTTCATGATCAAAAGCTCTGATCAGCTCCAGCGCCGGTCTGTTTTAGATCTGAACCTTTTTCAGCCTAACGGCCATTTCTGCCAGTGCTTCCGGAAGCTGATTCCAATACCGGACCGCATAGGCTGCTTCCCTGCCATAAACATCTTTCTTCCAGCCACATTTCTCTGTCAACCGGAATCCATGGCTTTGCATGGACTTCACTGCAAAGTACCCGGCCTGCTCCATTGGGGACTGGGGCTCTCTTATAAAGGTATCCTCATAGATCTGTCTGGAATATGGCGTATATGTAAGCCAGTCCTGCAACTCCTGACAGCTTTCCGGATTCTGAATAACCCTGAAGAAATTTACCACATCACCGTCAAGGTCATTCACTGTTTCGATCCTGGAAGGGGGCTTTGCGAAAAGGATAGCCCCTCCCCCAAAGAATGGATCCAAATAACTGTGGTGCTCTAGCATATTCCCAATTATCCAGGGAGCAATCCGTTTCTTACCTCCAGGATAATGTAATAATGACTTCATTCTCTTTCTCCTCTCGGCTCAACTCCCACAATCCGGTCCGCCTACCAGTCACTCCTCATCATTAACTCATTCCTGACTACCTCCGCCGCGGTTTGAAGTTGGCTGGCAGTGTTGTATGTATTCAGTATCAGGCACACATACTTTCCCATCTGACACTCTGCACATATTTCTTCTAACTCTCCCTCATTCTTAACCTTGTACGGATACTTGCAAAAGTGATCGCATATATCCTCCATCATAGGAGTGACGATCTTCTTCATTTCATTCTGATCTGCCATGAATTTTACCCCCTTTTTCGCTCATAACCTTCTCGGCCAAACGCTGCCACCATGCTCTCTTTCTCCACATGAAGCATCTATGTGAATGATAAAGCTGGTACACTCCGGTACTACACGGGTACCTTAAACTACCCCGATTTTTATATCTACAATCTCCACAATATTCTTTCATTGCTCTCCTTTCACAATCCGGTGAACGATCTTCCGCAGATGACCAGCATATTCAAGTATCTGATCCGCATCCTGTTGAACGAAAGCCGCTTTACTTACTTTTTCCAGATCAGGGTAGCCTTAACCTTGTCCAGAACTGCAACCAGTTCATTCTTTTTACTGTTTGAGCTGAGTTAAATAGCCAGAGCCTGTCCCCATTTCCCGGACCTGATTCTCAGGCTTCTGAATCTCTGCTGAGAGAGCCATATAGAATCAATACGAGGAAAGGTGCTTTCAGTCGGAGCCATTGAGCAATATAATGTCTATCTCATTAGAATCAAGGCTGTTGTCAAATATGTCGTTAATAAAAGCATTATGGCGAAAGATATATATGGTATGGAGTCAGTCAAAAATAAAACAATAAAACGCGCATTGACAAGAGAAGAGTTGTATCTAATTGAAAAAGCCACGCTGGATCCCTTAGAACGATGCATTTTAAGTGTCCTGCTCTACACCGGACTGCGAAGAAACGAAGCGCTGGCCTTAAATGTAGAGGATATATATCTTTCCAAGGGGATGATAAATGTATCCAAGACGCTTATTGCCAGTAAGAATGTCGCGAATTGTTTGCAGGAATACACCAAGACCACTTCTGGAACAAGAAAAGTTCCAATTCCCAGACCCCTGATTCCCATTTTTTAGCAAAATTACAAGATGCAAGTAGAACCCCTTTGGCTAATGACATAACCCCCCATATTTTTCGCCACACCTACGCAAGCGACCTATATAAAGCAGGAGTAGATATTAAGCAGGCGCAATACCTTCTTGGACATTCCGACATCCGGATTACGCTGGCACATACACTCATTTTGGTTATCAGATGTGGAAATTGATAAATTGGAAACTTATTACGATGCAGTCAAAATGCAGTCAAACGTTAAAATAATACCTTTCAAACGTGCATAAACAAAGGGGTTCAGGTAATTAGACAAACTATGCACAAAATGATACTGTTGTTTTAAGAAATTCCTATAGATACGTACTTTTCAGTTTAAAATCAAGATTCTTGATCATACGGATAATGATATAATCTACTTCTTATACAGACGGGACCGGCACATACCGGATACCCGCCTATACATTACTCTATATCTAAATTCTCATGAATCCCGAACACCCTCCATGAAGTACGTCATATTCAGCACTTTTCTACTATTTCAGGCCTTACAGTCATTAACTACAATAAATGCGGAAAGTGTAGCATGATTAATTAAAGTAATGCCTGTTACAATACTTGCTACCCTTGCAACAACACTGTATACGCAGCATTCGTCATCACAGATATCACAGTCACAAACAAAGAATGAAAATGTGTTACTATTAAGAATGCCTGATGGCCGCGAAAAAACCCAAACAGGTCCGATAGGAATAGGAGTCGCCCTACCATTGCACTGCTTGAATATCTGAAAGTCAAGTGTGAGACCTGAATCCCTATTTGAAATGTTGCTTGTAAATTCAAGGTTAATACAAGGTTTTTTTAAATCCTTAGAATTAACGCTAACTGTAGTAAGAGTAAAGCTGGTACCGGCTACAGTATTAGCTGGAAGCACTAAAGCCCCTGAATTACCACACTTTAATATTGTACTATTTGGTTTAATTATTTTTTGACGGGTTTCGCACACGCACTCAAAATGTTGTTCACATTCCTGATATTCATCACTATTGCATTCACAATCTTCAATATAAAAATCACTCATAAGGCCACCTCAATCCATTTATTTAAACAGATAAAATAATATCTGTACCAATTCGTATACTACATTATATTATTAAAAAAATAGTATGCTACATTTAAGACGGTACAATCTTTTTATAGATCCCAATACAAGAACCCGTCTATATGATTTACTCTGCCAATGCCGGATATTGTAGCGTCCTCAAAGTAACAGTCCCTGCTTGTATCTGCAAGATTTCCATCGCTATTTCTTACACACATTTCAATTCCCAGGCTATTTGCATTCCGACATTCTGGGTGAACGTAGGCTTTTGCCCCGCAGTGCCATGCAATATCCAGGGCTCCTACTTAATGGATCACAATGTACTTCATGCGATCTGCGGTACCGGCATTATAATTATAAGTAATCCTCCATTCAAAAAAGACCCAGGAAAATCCCAGGCCCAAAAGTTGTGATATTACAACTTGGCAATGATGGACATCACGAAAAAGTGGGAAGGAAAGCCATGGAACTGGGGTCAGATACCGGAGCAGCTGTGTATATACTTTGAAGAACGGATTACCCCACTGGATCTCGATTAACCGGAATGGCAAAGAACAGGCTGCCAAAAGATCCTGACAGCCTGTTCTTCATGTGCAACAATACAGACACAAAATCTAAAATCCATTTAGCAGATATTTTTTCATTAATCCAATGGGTATACACAAAATAAATTACACTCTCTGCAAAGAGCTTTTTTAAGCGGGCTCGGAATACCGAAGCCCGCTCTTATCATTAACTATCTTTCATACTCGTCATATTCTTCGTATTGTTCTTCGTAATCTTCATACTCATCATATTTCTCACGTTCGTCACATTCATTTTCTTTCCGTCTGCATTTTCTGCAGCCATCTTTAAAGCCTCTCCAGTAAGATTCTTTTAATGCTTTTCCGAACCATTCGCAGTCCTTATCATGATCACGTTTCTTTTCGCATTCGCACTCACGTTTCTTCTCGCATTCGCATTCACGTTTCTTTTCGCATTCGCATTCGCGTTTCTTTTCGCATTCGCATTCGCGTTTCTTTTCGCATTCGCATTCACGTTTGGGTTCGCACTTTTCAAAACATTTACATCTACATTTTAAAGTATCATTACTCATATACTTAGACCCCTTTCACATTGTACTACACAATATTATATGGGACAAGTAAGTGGGGTGTGAATTTTGATAACGGGCAAATAAAAGGCCCCAGTTCGGATCACCGGTTCTAAACCATTTTACCTTCACCGTCCAGGCAAATATATTTGCTCTTTTGTTTCCGGACATAGTGCATCTCCATTCTTTTTAACAAGCCAGCCTTGATCCTTAGACATCTGTTTTTCACAAACTCTTCACAGATTCATCAAAATCCCGTCACAATTTCCCGGTATACTAATAACTATAAAAAGGCCAATAACCTTTAAATAAAACTTTTTTTCATACAGCCGGCAGGATTTATGATCTTTCCGGCTCCTTCCTTTTTACAATGAATTACTCTTATTTCAGATTTATTTAAGAATATGATGCTATACTATGGCCATAGAGACAAAATCTTTATAACCTTTCACTTAGCCGGCATGACTCTCCGGTCTTGCCGGCTACTACCTTTTTTACGGCATATATTCTGGAAATCTTTTGCTTGACTTCTTTGCAATACCATGTTACACTAGGTCAGTATTTATAATAAAGTTTTGATTTCGCATATATTTGTAAGTCATTATTCTATTGATGATTTACAAGTATATGCGATTTTTAATTTTAAGAAGAATACAAAATAATTATAAGGAGGTATCTTTCATGAAAAAAGGTACAGTGAAATGGTTTAATGCACAAAAGGGGTTTGGTTTTATTTGCGATGAAGAGGGTAATGACATATTCGTTCATTTCTCCGGTCTTGCTATGGAAGGTTATAAATCTTTAGAAGATGGCCAGTCAGTTGTTTTTGAAACAACCACAGGAAATCGTGGTCTTCAGGCTGTTAATGTTCACATCGCATAATCTCTTTTCGCAATAATTAATCACATCTAGCCTATCCATTTTCTTCAAATACCAAATTGATAAAGTGAATATGTACCAAAAATCTGTATATTAAAAAGTCAGAGCAATGTTTAATCATAACAGCTAAGTCAGCGGGGTTTATATTATATTCCCTGCTGGCTCAACCTAAAAATTTAATATATCGCTTATAGATTTCCATAGCTAATCAAATAAACAACCCTATATCAAAATAGCCTTAATCATTCGATTAAAAGAGTTTTTTCATAAATCCAATATTTTAACAGATATGCCACTAAAGAAAATAGTACACAGATTCATGTCATAAGTGTTACTTTTAAATCTAACCTCCATCTTTTTCTTCATATAAAACCCTACTTTTCCTTCAATTATTCAGTATAACACTCCATATATAAATTATTATGTCAAATTATATCATGAAATCTTTGCTAATAATATATCTAGAAGATACTTTTTATGATGTTATCAATTGACAGGAACAATATTTATAATAAAATATTCTCTTATAATGGCGAGTCCATTGTTTAGCCCCCTAAAGAAAATGACAGAAAATCAAGAAAAATAGAAATGAAATTGACCTGGCTCCATTTATCATTTATACTAAGATTAAATTTAACGAAATTTGATAGTTGCATGCGGTCGTTAGTAGTTGATTGGATAGGGTACTTGTGTTTATCGCCAAGTGCTAATTATCTAAAACACCAACAGCCGTTTTTTTAATTCAGTATTTTAATTTACTATAAAATGGCTCACCAAATGTTTCCTTATCATATCTGATTCAGCGAATACACTTCAGGATACTCATTTAAAACAGGAGAAAACACAAATGAAAAGTAAAATAGAAACAATTGTTTTACTGGAATAATAGTAAATTCCTGGCGTAGATATTGAAATCCACATAGGGCGATCGTACATATATGCACTATCGTTATGAAATCGTTTATGATTATTGAAATGAGGTAATGTAAAAATGGATAAACAGTTATTGTTTGATATGATTGTTACTGGTGCTAATGTTATTATCCCGTTGGTTATTGTTATAATTATTATTCTTATACTTTGTATAATATATAAAAATAAAAGAAAGTAATGTTTAATATGTGATTGAAGCAGTGGATATCAAGAAACAATACTCTATATAAAGTTAATTGAAAACATGAGCCTGTATGTAGTAAAATCTTTCTCATACAATAAGCTCCTTTAAAAAAAGGAGTGTTCAGTATAATAACAAAGAATGATAATAAAGAAAGAGTGTAAAAGAGAAGGAAAAGGTCAAGTCCGCTTAACTTTGACTCATTTCCTACCGTAATTAAAAAAGGAGACTAGATATGTACACCAACACAGGCTATATGAATCTGACGGACGATGAACTGGAGGACCTCACTCTTCCTCTTAAGGCGAACAGCTGCGGCGTCTACCGCCTGATTACCCACCCCGTCATGTCCACCATACGGCCTTTGGGACGTCCTGATTATCAGCTTTTATACGTTGCATCAGGAAATGCATGGTTTTCCTTCCAAAATGAGACCGTAGAGGTCCCTGCCGGAAATATGGTACTTTATAAACCTGACGAACCCCAGAAGTACGCCTATTATCTGGAAGATAAGCCAGAAGTATTCTGGCTTCATTTCACAGGTAAAAAAGCCGAAGATTTCACCACCCAGGCGGGCTTTCATGACAGCAGGGTCCTATACACCGGTGTTTCATCCAAATACCAGGAATTGTTTCTTTCCATAATCCGTGAACTCCAGCTCCCCCGCCCCTGTTTTGAGGAATTGGCGCCCCTTCATCTCATGCAGCTTTTCCTGCTTTTAAAGCGGCAAAGGGAGGAAGGGGGATTGCAAAAAACTGAAATACAGAAAGAAATGGAAAAAGCGGTCCATTATTTTCACGAGAACTTATCTACGGATATCGAGATCGACCATTATGCAAAAAAGCTGCATATGAGCACCTGCTGGTTTATCCGCAGTTTTAAGCAGTATACTGGAATGCCTCCCCGCAGGTACTTAACCTCCATACGGGTGAAAAAGGCCCAGGAGCTGCTTGAAAGCACTGACTACGGCATCGGTGAAATCGGAAGCATTGTCGGCTATGACAATCCCTTATATTTCAGCCGCATCTTTAAAAAATAAACCGGTACTTCTCCCGCAGAATACAGAAAAGCGGCAAGGTGAGCACTCCTCCCTTGCCGCTTTTTTTATCTTCCCACCAAACGATAAGTCTGTCGGTATTCCTTTGGCGTTATTCCCATATACCTCTTAAAGATCCTTCTGAAATAATCCACATCCTGATATCCACACTGGTAGGCAATTTCATTTCCTGTCTGGTTTGTCTCTATGAGCATTCTGCACGCCTTATTAAGCCGTGCCTCGTGGATCCCCTCCGTAAGTGTCTTCCCATAAACCGCATTATAGACTCGTCCCAGGTAATCCGGGCTGCAATCCAGTCTGTCGGCAAGTATGGAAGAGGATAAAGGCTCTTCAAAATGATTCCTGATATACTGTCCAGCCTGGTTTGCCAAAAGTACCTTCTGCCCGGTCACCTCCATTGGAGAAAGGGAGTCACTGAGCTCGCACAGCAATTCTAAAAGCACCAGGTTTAAGATAGTCCGGTCGCCCCTTAAGACATCCTGCCGCTTGATAAAGCGGCGGAAAAGTTCCTCAAACTGCTCCGGCTTTCTGATACGGATAAGCTGAGGCAGGGACATAATATCCCGTCCAATCCTCACTGCCTCTTCTTCCAGATGAAAATGAAGCCAGTAAAAATTCAAATCTTCCTCAAACTCTCTTGTCCCCCAGTGATGCCTTCCGGGAAACAGAATCAGCGCTTCCCCTTCCTCCACGTTATATGTTATATCCTCTTCAGCAATCCCCAGGATCCCGGAATTTACATAGATAATCTCAAAGGAATCCATGACCCTGTCCGCATGGCGTCCCTTACCGCCTGTCACCAGATATCCTGCATTTAACGCCCTCACCGGAAGTACGGCCTTTAAATTTAAGTAATGTTCCATAGTTTCCTCCTGTCACCTCGGTCGGAATCCTCCAGTTTTTCGCTTCTTTTTCCTCTTGTATCCCTTCCATTATACTGGCAATATAGAAAGAGGAAAACCTTTAAAAACAGAATATCAGATATCTAACAAAAAGAAAAGGGGATTGTGGCAGTTATGTCACGGAAGTTCAATGATTGAAGCAGTATTACTCTTAAAAGAAAAAGTGTCCCGCACCTATTTCAGCGGAACCACTATGACAGAAGCAGATTTTACCAAAGGCAGAAGACTCTTTATTGCGGAGGGCTGCTTTGCCAATGGAATCGTTACACTGACCACCGGAGCATTTCTCTCCGGCTATGCCAATTCACTGGGAGCCACGGATTCCATAAACGGGATTATCGGTTCCATCCCGGTACTTCTCTGTACTCTTCAGATGTTTTCCTCCATCCTTTTGGAAAGCCTCTGCCGGAAAAAATGCCTGATTTCCAGTTTTTCTTTTATTCACAGGCTCCTTCTGGCTTCCGTCTTTTTTGTGCCCTTGTTTATTAGAAATCCCGGACTTCGCCTGGCAGCGGCAATCACTATTTATGGAGTCGCTCATTTTTTTGGAGCCTTTATTGGAACCGGGACAGGGAACTGGATCTTACAGCTCGTTCCACAGCACATGAGAGGAAACTATCTGGGAAAAAAGGATTCCTTTGCTTTTGCCTTTTCCACCATCTTAAGCCTGACCATGGGATGGGTCATGGACCGGTTCCGTAGCTTTTCCATGGAACAGACTGGATTTCTGGTGGTAGGGACTGTAGTCTTTTTCGTCGCCTGTATGGACTTCTGGTGTCTCTCCTCTATCAGTGAACCGGAGAGCCTTCCCCACCGCCAAAAGCTCCAGGATGCATTATGGAAGCCATTGGCCGATAAGGAGTACCGGAAAGTCATGCTCACCTATATGTTCTGGAACCTGGCCCTACAGATCGCAGGTCCATTTTTCAGCGTATACATGGTTACAGGGCTTAAGTTAGATTATACATACATTACCTTTTTAGGCCTTATTTCCTCAACTGTCCGAGTTTTGGCAGCCTGGCTCTGGGGGCGTCTGGCCGACGCTACTTCCTGGCTCTTGGCAGCCCGCTGTTCTATGGGAATGCTGGGGCTTGTCCATGCCAGCTGGCTTTTCATGACCCCGGAAACCTGCTATACCCTTCAGCCTATCTTACAGGCATTGTCCGGCGCTGCCTGGGGAGGCATTGCCATATCCGTCTTTAACCTTCAGTATCATTATGCCCCTGCGGAAAAGCGGGTGCTTTATGTCAGCTCCAATTCCTCCTATGCAGGGCTCTGCGGCTTTCTTTCCACCCTTCTTGGGGCCTTCTTACTCAGGGTGTTTCCTACCCTGGAAATAGGAGGACTTCCCATAACCGGAATGCAGCTGCTCTTCCTTCTTTCCGGAACCCTGATCCTCGGATGCGTTTTTTATATGGGAAGACTCAAGTCTGTCTCCCTTTAAATCCGCCGGTCTTTACAGGACTCCCGGATTATCAGCTCCGGCTTTAAGATCCGCTCCACTCTGCTTTCTTCATCGGGAACATTGTTCATCTTTTCTATAAGAAGCTCAGCCGCCATCGCCCCCAGCCGCTCCTGGGGGTGGGCGATGGTGGTCAGCTTCACAATCCCATTTTCTGCGATAAAGGAATTGTCATAGCCTGTTACAGAAATATCCTCAGGCACGGAAAGCCCGCTCTTTTCAATGGTTTTCATGACCTCGAAGGCAATCTGATCATTGTAGCAGACAATTCCGTCAATTAACACTCCTTTTTCCAGCTTAAGCATTAACGCGCCCGATGGCTTTGACGTACGGTCCTCGGTGTGGAACCAGACAACCATATCCGGATCATAAGAAAATCCCGCCTCCTGAAGAGCTTTTACATAGCCTTTGTGCCGGTCCCTTCCCTGGCTGTCATCAGCCTTGAATATCCCCAAGATGTGCTTATGCCCTAATTCGATCAGATGCTTTGTCACCAGATACCCACCCATACAGTCATCCATCAGAATATGGGGTTTGTTCATCATGTGGGCGTAACAGCCCTGAATGAATACATAGGGAATCTGGTAAAAATCCAACTTCTCATAAAGCCCCTTATGGCCGCACATGATCTCACTTTTGCTTGGCTCTATGATAAGCCCGTCAATGTCCTTTTCAAGGATCTCTTCCAGACATCTGCTTTCCTTGAACCTGCTGTTACCCGTATTTTTCAGTATAATGCTGTAACCGTTTGCCGTGAGTACACCATCGATTCCCTGGATCAGCCGTGGAAAAATATAATCAGACAAATAGGTGGTGATCACCGCGATATTTCCTGACCCCTTTTTTCCTCCCGCTTTTCTGGAAACAAAGGTTCCCCGGCCATGTTCTGCCGTAATAAATCCCTCCTGTTCCAGGATGGAAATTGCTTTTCTCACCGTGTGGCGGCTTACATGGCAGGAGGCCGACAGTTCATTTTCCGAAGGCAGCCGGTCGCCCGGCTTTCTCTTACCTGAAATAATATCCTTTTTCAGTTCTTCCATTAACAGATAATACTTTGCTTTTCCGCTGTCCTCCGCCATATGGGACTCCTTATGATTCTTTATTCTGACCGTAATATGCATTCGGCCCATGCTTGCGCATAAAATGTTTATCCTGCATACACTTGGGCGCCGGTAAAACCGAGGGATTCAACACTTCCGTCATAAGATTCATCTTTGCGATTTCCTCAAGCACAACGGCATTGTGGACCGCAGCTGCTGCATCGGTTCCCCAGGTAAAGGGTCCATGGTTTTTGCATAAAACCGCCGGAACATGCATGGGATTCCTATCCTTAAAGGTTTCGATGATTACTGCTCCCGTATTCTTCTCATACCCGTCCCGGATCTCTTTCTCCGTGAGATTTCTGGCACATGGAATTTCCCCGTAAAAGTAATCCGCATGGGTGGTTCCATAGCAGGGAAGGGCCCTTCCTGCCTGGGCCCAGGATGTAGCCATAGGGGAATGGGTATGAACGATCCCTCCTATTTCCTTAAATCCCTTATAAAGTTCCAGATGGGTGGCAGTATCAGAGGAAGGCCTTAACTTTCCTTCCACCTGATTACCGTAAAGATCCATGACCACCATATCCTCTGGCGTCAGTTCTTTATAATCCACCCCGCTGGGCTTAATTACGAAAAGCCCCTGTTCCCGGTCAATTCCGCTGACATTTCCCCAGGTATAAGTAATAAGTCCTCTTCTGGGCAATTCCATGTTTGCCTCGTATACAATCCTTTTAAGTTCTTCCAGCATGTCAGCTTCCTCCTTTTTGCTTTCCGTATTATTTCAAGTTATCTACCGCAGCACGCTCAATGGAAAGTCCATTTCTGTACCGTTCCATAAAGGCCTGAAAGCCTGCTTCATCCTCAGGATCAGGCTCCATTCTGGTCCCCCCGTCATCCTTAAATACCTTTTCAGCCAGGTAATGATCCAGGGATTCCCCTTCCTCCTTTTTAAGCATGTAGGAGGCTAAAAGAGCAGCTCCCCAGGCTCCTCCTTCCCCGGCTGTTTCCATGACGGAAACCGGAACGCCCAGGGCGGCAGCCATGATCCGCTGTCCCACTCCTTTAGTCTTAAATAGTCCTCCATGGCCCAAAAGCACATTAAGCCGGACTCCTTCCTCAAAGAGGATATCCATTCCCATCTTTAATGCTCCCAAAGCGGTATAAAGATGGACTCTCATAAAGTTTGCAAGATTAAACCGGCTTTCCGGTGTCCGGACAAACAAAGGCCTTCCCTCCTCAAAATGGGTGATATGCTCTCCGGACAAATAGCCGTAGGAAAGCATACCTCCCCCATCTTTGTCTCCTTCCAGGGCCTTCTGGTAAAGAGTGGAAAACAG